>NZ_JAMYLV010000027.1:0-81433 GCF_040318195.1 Mesorhizobium sp. M1273
CCAAACCATCGACCTCAACCTCGTCGAGAGATAGCATGGAGCACTGTTCGCGATGTCCTCGCACACCTGTTCGCGATGTCTCCGGTCCAAACAGGGGGGAGATCGGCTGGTCGTCAGCCTGCGTTCACCGATGCCATCCTGCCCGCAATATCGCGCAACACGGCCTCGTCCGTCGCCGAACGCATCTTCCTCGACGCCACGAGGCAGGCCTGCGAGCGCAGGATGACGCCGTCGGCCAGCACCTTGAGATGGTTGGCGCGCAGCGTCGCGCCTGACGTGGTGATGTCGACGACGATATCGGCCAATCCGGCCGCCGGCGCGCCTTCGGTGGCGCCAAGGCTTTCGACAATGCGGTAGACCTGGATGCCGTGCTTTTGCGAAAAGAACTGCTGGGTCAGGCGCCAGTATTTGGTGGCGATCCTGAGCCGGCGGCCGTGGCGCTGGCGGAAATCGGCGGCGACGTCGTCGAGGTCGGCCATGGTGTCGACATCGAGCCAGATGTCGGGCACGGCGACGACGACATCGGCATTGCCGAAACCGAGGCGGGCGATGATTTCGGCGCGCGTCTCGCAATCGGCGAGGTTTTCGCGCAAAAGGTCCTCGCCGGTGATGCCGAGATCGACCGACCCCTGGCCGATTTCGCCTGATATCTCCGAGGCAGACAGGAATGCTATCTCGACGCCGTCAAGGCCGTCGATGCGGGCGCGATATTTGCGCTCGTCGCCGGGCAGGCTGACGGCAAGCCCGGCCTTGGCCAGCACCTCCAGCGCCTGCTCCTTGAGCCGGCCTTTCGACGGGATCGCCAGCGTGATCATGGCGCCGTCTCCCGCAGCGCCTCGATGCGGTCGAGCCAGACGGAAAAACCGACGCCGGGGATCGGCGTTTTGGCGCCGAGCAGCGTCAGCAGCCGGTCGTAGCGGCCGCCACCGGCGAGCGGCCGGTCGCCATCCTGCGTCGCGATCTCGAAGACCAGGCCGGTGTAGTAATCGAGCGGCCGGCCGAAGGCGGCGTCGTAGCTGATTTCAGACATCGGCAGGCCGAGGCTTTCGATGGCCGCGGCGCGGGCTGCGAAATTCTCCAGCGCAGCCCCCAGTGAAAGCCCGGCATCGGCTGCAAAACGTTGGAGCGCTCCGGCGGCGCTGTCGAGCGGCACGTCGATTGCCAGGAAACTCTCTAGCGCCGCGAATGCCTCGTTCGACAGCCGCACGCTGCGCAGTTCGGCCTTCTCGATCAGGCGCCGCGCAATCTCGGACGGCGAACGCCCGGCCGTTGCCGACAGGCCAGCCTCTTCCATGCCGCCGGCGACATGCGCCGAAAGACCGTCGAGATCGCCATCAAGGACAAGCGCGGCGACCGCGCCGGCAAGCTGGCTGTTGCGCGGTGGATTGGCCAGATCGGCAAGGGCGGCCTCAAGCATCGGCGCCGAGCCGAAGGCGCGGGCCAGCCGCATGCGCCAGCCGCGCGGCAGGCCAAGTGCTGCCAGCACCGCCTCGAAGATGGTCTGGTCGCCGAGCGTCACCGCCAGTTCCCGGCCGGGCAGGACCAGCGACAGCAGCGCATGCGCATCGGCCAGCGAACGGGCGTCGGCGGCCGCCGTGTCGCGGTCGCCGAGATCCTCGATGCCGGCCTGGAAGAACTCGTTGCCGCCCTCGCGGCGCTGGCGAAACACCTCGCCGAGATAGGAATAGCGGCGCGGCGTGCCGGCCTGGCTGGCGATGTGGTCGAGGCAGACCGGAATGGTGAATTCCGGCCGCAGGCAAAGCGTCTGTCCGGTCTCGCTCTCGGTGAGAAAGATGCGGCGCCGCAAATCCTCGCCGGCCATGTCGAGGAACGGGTCGGCCGGCTGCAGCACCGCGACTTCGACCGCATGCGTATTTCGCGCGGCGAAGAGGCTGGTGATGTCGGATGCGATGGCGGGGCGCGAGGTCACGGCAGGCGCCCTTCCCTTCTCCCCCTGTGGGAGAAGGTGGATTGGCGCGAAGCGCCAAGACGGATGAGGGGTGCCGGAAGAAATGAGGCGTCGGCGTTCCCTGGAACACCCCTCATCCGACCGAGCTTCGCTCGGCCACCTTCTCCCACAAGGGGAGAAGGAAGCGGCGCCCTACTTGCCACGCGCCCGCTCCTCGGCCTGCGCCGCCAGTATCTTCTTCACCTCGGCGACCAGATCGCCTTCCGCCACGGTCACCTGCGCCGGTCGCGCGGCGCGCCATTCGGCGTTGTCGGCGATGTCGGCCGACATCTTCGCGCCTTCGATCAGGTCCTTGATCTGCACCTCGCCCTTGGCGCGCTCGTCGCCGCCCTGGATGACGGCGACCGGGCTACCGCGGCGGTCGGCATATTTCAGCTGCGCCTTCATGCCGGCGCCGCCGAGATACATTTCCGAGCGGATGCCGGCGGCGCGCAGCTCGGCCACCATCTTCTGGTAGCGGCCGAGGCTTTCCGTATCCTTGTCCATGGTCAGCACGACGACCGGCGCGATGACATCGGAAGTGTCGAGCTTGCCGAGGTTCTTCAGCGCCGTCATAAGGCGCGAGACGCCGATGGAAAAACCGGTCGCCGGCACCGGCTCGCTACGGAAGCGCGAGACGAGGCCGTCATAACGTCCGCCGCCGCCAACCGAGCCGAAGCGCACGATCTGGCCGTCCTCGTTGGGGATCTCGGCCAGCAGCTCGGCCTCGTAGACCGGGCCGGTGTAATATTCGAGGCCACGGACGACGGATGGGTCGATGCGAATGCGATCCTCACCGTAGCCGCTTTGTGCGACCATGGTTCTTATCTGCTCCAGCTCTGCAAGACCCTCGACAAACGAGGCATTCGTTATGCCGAGATGTTCGAGTTTCCTTTCCTCGACAAGATTGCTGAGCCCCGGGGTGATAGATCCCAGTGTCTGGACAATTTGTTCGGGATCATGCTGCGCCATGACCGTGAAATAGCTGATCACAACATCGATTTGCGCGTTACCCAGCCCGGCGCCCTTGGTAAAATCACCGCTCTCGTCCTTGCGCCCGGCGCCCAAAAGCAGGCGCACGCCCTCGACGCCCAGCTTGTCCAGCTTGTCGATCGCCCGCAGCACCTGCAGCCGGCGGCCAGCGTTCTCGTCGCCGCCGAGGCCGATCGCCTCGAGCACGCCGTCGAGCACCTTGCGATTGTTGACGCGGACGACGTAGTCGCCGCGCTTGATGCCGAGCGCCTCCATCACGTCGGCCATCATCATCGCCATCTCGGCATCGGCCGCGACACCCGGCGTGCCTACCGTGTCGGCGTCGAACTGCATGAACTGGCGGAAGCGGCCGGGACCGGGCTTCTCGTTGCGGAACACCCAGCCGGAGCGATAGCTGCGATAGGGTTTCGGCAGGCGCTCGAAATTCTCGGCGACAAAGCGCGCCATCGGCGCGGTCAGGTCGTAGCGCAGCGACAGCCATTGATCGTCGTCGTCCTGGAACGAGAACACGCCCTCGTTCGGCCGGTCCTGGTCGGGCAGGAACTTGCCGAGCGCATCGGTGTATTCGATCAGCGGCTGGTCGACCGGCTCGAAACCGTAGAGCTCAAAGACCGAGCGGATCGTCGCCATCATCTTCTCGACGGTGCGCAGATCGTCGGCGCCGCGGTCGACAAAGCCGCGCGGCAGCCGCGCTTTCATCTTTTCGGATTTGTCGGCCATGGGATGGGTACTTTGCTATGTAAACGGTGACTTATTTCGGGTCGGCGTGTCCTACCGATGCAGCCCGGAGAAGGCAAGGGTTTGCGGCTTTTCCGCGATGTCGCGGGACCAGTTGGTTCGCAAATGTCGCGCCGCCCCTCATCCGCCTGCCGGCACCTTCTCCCCGTATAGTGACGGGGAGAAGGGGAGTTGTCGCAGCCTCGGCGCTACTTGTGCAACGCTGTGATTGGCGAAACCACCGGCGGAGGCGTCCTTTCTCCCCGTCACTATACGGGGAGAAATGCCCGGCAGGGCAATGAGGGGCAGCGCAAAGCCATCAGGCAGGGCGATCGAAACAAACCGCGTCACAAATGAAACAATTGTGCCATGCGCGCGGCATCGTGCCGACACAATCCGGGCCGATAAGCGCGCCGAAACAAGGGGTTCGGGGCCATGGCCACGCTACAGAAGTTCGACATCATCGATAGCCGGGCACGCGACGCCTCGGTCCGGCTGCGGCCGGCCGATGGTTATGCCCCGAATACGAAGCAAATCGCCGGACCGTTCGAGGTCGCGGCGCAACAGCGCAGTGGACCGACCATGCGCGACGTGCTGATGACCGGACTGCTGGTGATCTATCCGGTGTTCGCCGCGCTGGCGGCCATCCTTGCCGGGTTTTTCCTGGCCGGCGCCGGCGGCGCCTGAGCCGCTATTTCGGCCGCTTGAACGCTTTCCGTTCCGCCTCGACCGGCTCGCGGCAGACGCAGCCCTCGAGATGGTCGTTGACCAGCCCCATCGCCTGCATGAAGGCGTAGACGGTGGTCGGGCCGACAAAGCTCCAGCCGCGCTTCTTCAGCTCTTTCGAAATGCGGACCGAGACGGCCGTCGTCGGATTGGCGCGCAAATGCGCGAGGTCGACGATCTCGGGCCGCTCGTGCGGGCCGGGCTCGAACTTCCAGAACCAGGCGGCCAGCGAGCCGGCCTCGTCGATGAGTTCGCGGGCGCGCTTGGCGTTGTTGATGGTCGAGACGATCTTGCCGCGATGGCGGATGATGCCGGCATTGCCGAGCAGGCGATCGACATCGGCGTCGGTGAAGGCGGCGATCTTGTCGACATCGAAGCCGGCAAACGCCTCGCGGAAATTGTCGCGCTTGCGCAATATGGTCAGCCAGGACAGGCCCGACTGAAAACCTTCGAGGCAGATCTTCTCGAACAGGCGGCGGTCGTCGGCGACCGGCCGGCCCCATTCGTGGTCGTGGTAGTGCAGATAATCCGGCAGGTTGCCGTGCCAGAAGCAGCGGGCGATGCCGTCGGGACCGGCAAGCAGACCTGTCTTTTCATCCATGGCGGAATTCCGTTCGTGTCTTGGCGTTAACGCGTTTTGACGCGGCCTTTACCGCGGCTTTACCAGATTCCTGAACCGGGCGGTAACCACACCAAAAGCTTTACTGACAGATCGGCATTTTACACATTCCGATTCATGTTTCGGTTGCCGCTTCGCGCCCAATGTCGGCGAAATCGGGGAGGCTTTGCACCCCGGCATGTTCGACGATCAAGGTGCGTTGCGATGAAGACATTCTTGTTCCCACTGTTCGGCGCCGCGGCCGTACTTGCTGCCGGCGCCGCCAATGCCAACGACCGCTATGCGGAGAGGCCGCCGGTGGTGGTCAGCCCGGATCTTTCGGCACCCTGGGTGCTGCAGCTCGGCCATGCCCCGGGCATCGTGCGGCAGAGCCGGCAAGAGGCGCAGCCGCAACGGCGCTACCGGCGGCTGGCCGAACCCGATCAGCTGCGCACCGCAGCGGTGCAGGCGCCGGCCAAGCGCATGGTGATGCGGCCGCAGATCGACCCGATCTATCTGCCGCAGGAAGTCGCCTATGACGGCCCGCAGAAGCCGGGCACGATCGTCATCGATACGCGAGAGAATTTCCTCTATCTGGTCGGGAAGAACGGTAAGGCGCGGCGTTATGGCGTCGGCACCGGCAAGCCGGGCTTCGAATGGTCCGGCACCCACAAGATCACCAACAAGCGCGTCTGGCCGGATTGGCGGCCGCCGGCGGTGATGATCGCCCGCGAAGCCGCCAAGGGCCGTTATCTGCCGACCTATCTCGCCGGCGGCATGGAAAACCCGCTCGGCGCACGCGCGCTCTATCTCGGCTCGACTGAGTACCGTATCCACGGCACCAATCAGCCCTGGACGATCGGCGGCGCGGTGTCGTCGGGCTGCATCCGCATGCGCAACGAGGACGTGGTCGACCTTTACGAGCGGGTCAATGTTGGCACGACGGTTGTAGTCATGTAATCTGCGGTTGACCTCATCGATGATTCTGCTCAGAAGCCTCGGGAGCATTGAATAACGGGGGACGGGCCGTGTGGGGATGCGGCCAGTCACGAAAGGGCAGCGCGGCAAGCCGTGCTGCCCTTTTTGTTTCCGCCAGCAGGAATTGACGGGAAGATTTTGCCGGCACGTCGCGCGACCGGCATGGCGGTTCGCTTTTCGCGCTGCCTTTTCGCGGTTGCTTTGCTATGTGGCGGCTAAAATCCAGATAAAGGCCCCATCCCGATGTCCCTTTCCGACGACAGCCGCTATCTCAGAGGCGGCCCGGTTGCTCAACGCATCATCGCCGGCGTGCGCGAGGACGCGGCGATCGCCACCGCCGAAGGCTTTCCGCCCAAGCTGGTGTCGGTCACCGTCGGCGATACCGCCGCGGTCGATGTCTATGTCCGCAACCAGCGCGCCAAGGCCGGGTTGGCCGGCATCGGCTTCGAGGAAAGGCGCTTTCGCGCCGACATCACCGCCGGCGAGCTGGAAGCGGCAATCCACGGGCTTAACGCCGACCCGCGCGTCACCGGCATCATCATCCAGCGGCCGGTGCCGGTGCACATTCCGATCAAGACGCTGCAGGCGGCGGTGCATCCGCTCAAGGATGTCGAGGGCATGCATCCGGCCTCGATCGGCAACATCGTCTACAACCAGCTCGACCTGGCGCCCTGCACCGCCGCCGCTTCGGTCGAACTGCTCAGGGAAACCGGCCTCGACCTCAAGGGGCTCGAGGTGGTGGTCGTCGGCCATTCCGAGATCGTCGGCAAGCCGATCGCGTTCCTCTTGATGAGCGAAGGCGCGACGGTGACCGTCTGTCACCACATGACGCGTTCGGTGGCGGCACACGCACGCCGCGCCGACGCACTGTTCGTCGCGGTCGGCAAACCGCGGCTGATCAAGGCCGACATGGTCAAGCCGGGCGCCGCCGTCATCGATATCGGCATCAATTCGGAAATCGGGCCGGACGGCGAGAGCCGCATCGTCGGCGACGTCGATGCCGAGAGCGTCAGGCATGTCGCGTCGTGGATCACGCCGGTGCCGGGCGGCGTCGGCCCGATCACGGTGGCGATCCTGCTGCGCAACACGATGGTGGCCCTCAGCCGGCAGCGTGCCCGCTATCAGGCAACCTACGGCACGGCAGACCGGCTGGCGGCGGAGTAGGCGCCTTCGTCACGTGTATTGCGGCACATGGCAGGTGATCCGGGACTCGTCATCCCAGAAGACGTAGAGCACGCCGCCGCTGCCCCAGAAGAAACCGGCGAGTGAATCGAACTGAAGAAGAAATTTCATTTCCCGGTCCGTTCCGGGAACGACTGGAAACTGCGGTCCCTGAATCCATGACGGCAGCCCACCAAGCCGAAACAGGTTTTGCCTTGAATTGCTTATCCCGTACGACTGCCTGAGCCACCGTTCAGGGGTCGGTGCCAACCGAACAGTTCTTTTCTCGGCGGCCTTTGCAAGCCTCTCAATGTAGGGCGAATGCAGAGGCGCGATCGGCGTCGGCACACCGGCAGCGTCGTGGGAATAATAGGTCGGTTCGAGAGAATTCGCACAGGTCTCGATACGGAGTCTGGGAAGAGGCATCGTCAGCTCATTCCCAAGATCGTCCAGCGTAATCAGATGTATCAGTCGCTCTCGACAGGTCGGGCACTGCCGATCCTTCGCCGCCGACCGTAAGTGGCCTGCCAGTCGCCGGCAGATGCCAGGTAGGATGATTGCGATGCGTCGGAAAAGACATGTCGCTCGGAGCGCCTTCCTCAAAGCTGAAATGATGACATGCCGGGGACGAACGAGGATCATCATGCGTCAGCCAGTCTGCGAAATCGGGAATGTCGCCCAAGGTACTGTCTGGAAACAATTCCGGCGCCTGCAAGGCGACGTGAGCCAGCAGATCCTCCACGTCTATTCCGCGTTTCACTTCCTCTTGCAGGAAAAATGCCAGACGAGCCAAATGCGCGTCGTCGAGAAACGAAACGGCGTCGATAATCAGATTGTCTTGCTGGACGTCGGCTTGTACCGCTGCCCTTATGAGCGCAAACAGGAATTCGGACCCATCCTTGAGATGGCGAGCGATGATTGTCTGGCATTCGCCATAGCTGGCCTGGAACGTCGCCGGCGATCTGTCCGACAGCAGCCGAACGACGGTTCCAATCTCTTCTGACTTTGGGTTGGGCATCTCGGCAGTCTCATCGGCGGGTGCGCAGCAATCAAACCAATTTTGGCGGCTCGCCGCCATAGGCCCAGTCCAGCAGCTTTATCGTATGCACCACCGGCAGCTTGGCGGCGGAAGCGATCTGGGTGATGCAGCCGATATTGCCGGTGGCGACGATTTCAGCACCGGTCGCCTCGATATTCCTGAGCTTGCGGTCGCGCAACGTCGCCGAAATCTCGGGCTGCAGGATGTTGTAGGTGCCGGCCGAACCGCAGCAAAGATGCCCTTCGCGCGGCTCGCGCACGACGAAGCCGGCACGGACCAGAAGCTCCTTCGGCTGGCGGGTGATCTTCTGGCCGTGCTGCATCGAGCAGGCTGAGTGATAGGCGACGATGGTGCCCGGCTTGCGGACCGGCTCGGGCAGGTCGAGGCTTGCCAGATATTCGGTGATGTCCCTGGCCAGCGCCGAGACCCGCGCAGCCTTGTCGGCATAGGCCGGATCGAGGCGCAGCATGAAGCCGTAATCCTTGATGGTGGTGCCGCACCCGGATGCGGTGATGACGATGGCGTCGAGTCCGCCCTGCTCGATGGCGCGCGTCCAGGCGTCGACGTTCCGTCGGGCCGACGCCAAGGCAGCGTCCTCGCGCCCCATATGATGCACCAGCGCGCCGCAGCAGCCCTCGCCCGCGGCCACCACGACCTCAACGCCAAGCCGGGTCAGCAGCGAAATCGTCGTGTCGTTGATGCCGGGATCGAGCACGGATTGCGCGCAGCCGGTGAGGATGGCGACACGGCCATTTTTCTTCGCGCCCTGCCCGGCATGGACGCCCGGCGAGGCCATCGGCGAGACTGCCGGGACCGACGCCGGGGCCAGCTTCAACATCGCGCCCAAAGGCTTCAATGCCTGGATTTTCTCAAACAGGCCGGCGAATGGCTGGCCGAGCTTCGCCAGCTTGAGCGCCGCGCGGAAACGCGAGGGGTAGGGCAGCACGAAGGCCAGCATGGCGCGTGTCAGGCGATCGGCCAGCGGACGCTTGTAGGTTTGCTCGATATGGACGCGGGCGTGGTCGACCAGATGCATGTAGTTGACGCCCGACGGGCAGGTGGTCATGCAGGCGAGGCAGGACAGGCAGCGGTCGATATGGGTGACGATCTGCTTGTCGGCCGGCCGTCCGTTTTCCAGCATGTCCTTGATCAGATAAATCCGGCCGCGCGGCGAATCCAGTTCGTTGCCGAGCGTCACATAGGTCGGGCAGGTGGCGGTGCAGAAGCCGCAATGCACACATTTGCGCAGGATCTTCTCCGATTCCGCGACATGCGGATCGGCGAGCTGGGCAGCTGAGAAATTGGTCTGCACGTAAACGAATCCCTACCGTTTGAGCATGATCTTTTCCCAAAACCGGTACCCAGTTTTGGGGATCATGCTCATAATCCCAGAAACCAGCTTTCCGGGTTCTTGACCGCCTCGCCGCGCTGCAGCGCCTGCAGGCCGAGAATGCAGCGGGCGATGAACCAGACGGCAACGGCAACCATCAGCACGACACCGATGACCACGATCATCAGCAGCGCCGAGATCAGTGCATAGAGCAGGCCGATCCAGAAGGTGCGGATCAGGAATGTGTAGTGGCCTTCGACGAAGCCGCCGGCCTTGCCGCGATTGATATAGGCCAGGACGATGCCGACAATGCCGCTGACGCCGATGGCCAGGCCGGCGAGATAGAGGATGTAGATGACCAGCGCGTTGGTCGGGCCGGGCTCCAGCCAGCGGTCGGTCTGGCGTGACGTACCGTTTTGGCCTGGATCGCTCATTGTGCTCCTCCCTCGGTTGCCGGCGCGAGAGTAGCAGAGCTTGCGCCCGGCGCCATACGGCCGGGATTGAGGATATTCTTCGGGTCGAATTCGGCCTTCAGCCGCGCCGACAGTGCTGCCAGTTGCGGCGCTTGCGGTTCGAACACCGGTACGGCGGCGCGGTGCGAAGGGGTTGCGCGCACCAGCGTCGCATGGCCGCCGCCGTGTTTTCTGATCAGGCTGCGCAACAGGCCTGCCTCGGGATCGTCCTGCTGCATGCGCAGCCAGATCAGCCCGCCCTGCCAATCATAGAAGGCATCGACCGGGGCCTGCATGCGCAGCGCCAGCACCATCTGGTGGCCCCGCGACGGCGCCATCGAGACGCGCCACACCGGCCTTTCGCTGCCATCGGCGAACGGCGCGCAGTCGCGGACATTGCGCCAGACCGAGTACGAGACCGAACCGGAAATCTCCTGCAGCGGCCCAGCGTTTTTCAGCAGGTCTTTCAGCGCGGCAATGCGGTAAGCGACCGACGGGCCGAAGCCCTCGATGCGCAGCAGCGTCGCGGCATCGCTGCCGAGACTGCCGCCGGCGACCCTGGCTGCGACCCGTTCGGGAAGGTGGGCAGCGCTCGACACTTCGGCGCTGGAACCCAGCGCCAGCGCCATGGCGGCGGCGGCGTGATCGTCGAGCAGGCCGCGGATGGCAAGCGTGACTTCGGTCTCGGCAGCAGGCAGCACCTTGAAGGTGACGTCGGTGAGCACCGCCAGCGTGCCCCAGCTGTTGGCCATCAGCTTGGACAGATCATAGCCGGTGACGTTCTTGACGACGCGGCCGCCGGACTTGAAGGCCTCGCCGCGCCCGGAAACGGCCGCTATGCCAAGGATATGGTCGCGCGCAGCACCCACCTTCAGCCGGCGCGGGCCGGAAAGGTTCGCGGCGAGTGCGCCGCCGATCGTGCCTCGCGCTGGCTCACCGCCGAGCAGCGGGCCGTAATCCATCGGTTCGAAGGCAAGTTGCTGGCCGTTTTCGGCAAGCAGGCTTTCGATTTCGGCCAGCGGCGTGCCGGCTTTTGCCGACAGCACCAGTTCGGCCGGCTCGTAAAGCATGACGCCGGAGAGTTTGGAAAGGTCGAGCGTATGCTCGCTCTGCTGCGGCCGGCCGATACCGCGCTTGGAGCCGTGGCCGAGGATTTCGAGCGGCGAGTCTTCGGCGGCTGCCCAAGCGACGGTGGATAGGGTTTCCGCGGCTGTTGACGGGGTGAAGGTGGTCATGGGACGGACGCGGCATTTGCAAATGCGGGAACGTCGTGTTCCTTCGCGCCCCCCTCTGTCTTGCCGGACATCTCCCCCTCAAGGGGGGAGATCGGATGCTGCGTCGGGCTTCGCCAATCTCCAGTGTTAACGGGAGGGCGAGGCGCCGAAGCTGCCAATCTCCCCCCTTGAGGGGGAGAAGTCCGGCAGGACAGAGGGGGGTGTTCAAGCGCTAACATACGCGCTCAAAACCTCGGAATGTCCGGAAACGCCACTTTCCCGCGATGCACGTGCATCCGCCCGAGCTCGGCGCATCGCCTCAATTGCGGGAAGACCTTGCCGGGATTCAAAAGATGGTTGGGGTCGAAGGCGCATTTGACGCGCATCTGCTGGTCGAGGTCGATCTGGTTGAACATTTCCGGCATCAGGTCGCGCTTCTCGATGCCGACCCCGTGCTCTCCGGTCAGCACGCCACCGACCTTGACGCAGAGCCGCAATATGTCAGCGCCGAAACTCTCCGCCTTGTCGAGTTCGCCCGGCACGTTGGCGTCATAGAGGATGAGCGGGTGCAGATTGCCGTCGCCGGCGTGGAAGACATTGGCGACGCCGAGCCCGTATTTCTGCGACAGTTCGCGCATGCCGGCGAGCACGCGCGGCAGTTCCTTGCGCGGGATGGTGCCGTCCATGCAGTAGTAGTCGGGCGAGATGCGGCCGACCGCCGGGAACGCCGCCTTGCGGCCGGCCCAGAAGCTCAGCCGCTCCTGTTCCGACTGCGACGTGCGGCATGTGGTCGAGCCGTTCCTAAAAGCAATGGCTTCGACCAGGCCGATCAGATGGTCGACCTCGACACCCGGCCCGTCCAGCTCGACGATCAGCAGCGCCTCGACATCGAGCGGATAGCCGGCCTGGACGAAATCCTCGGCGGCGTGGATGGCCGGACGGTCCATCATCTCCATGCCGCCCGGAATGATGCCGGCGCCGATGATGTCGGCAACGCATTGGCCGGCCTGCTCGCTGGTCGGGAAACCGATCAGCAGGGCACGCGCCGTCTTCGGCTTCTTCAGGATGCGTACGGTGACCTCGGTTACGACGCCGAGCAGTCCTTCGGAGCCGGTCATGACGCCGAGCAGGTCGTAGCCTTCCGCGTCGAGATGGCTGCCGCCGAGGCGCACCACCTCGCCATTCATCAGCACCATCTCGATGCCGAGCACATTGTTGGCGGTGAGACCGTATTTCAGGCAGTGCACGCCGCCGGAATTTTCCGCGACATTGCCGCCGATCGAGCAGGCGATCTGGGAGGATGGATCGGGGGCGTAATAGAAGCCCTCCTGCTCGACGGCGGTGGTGATGCCGAGATTGGTGACGCCGGGCTGGGCGACGACGACGCGGTTCTGAAAATCGATCTCGAGGATGCGGTTGAAGCGGCTCATCACCAGCAGCACCGCGTCTTCGAGCGGCAGCGCACCGCCGGAGAGCGAGGTGCCGGAGCCGCGCGGCACGACGCGGATGTTGCGGTCGCTGCAATATTTCAGCACCCGCGAGACCTGGGCCACGGTTTGCGGCAGTACAACGACGAGCGGCAATTGCCGGTATGCGGTGAGCCCGTCGCTCTCGAAGGCGCGCATGGCATTGGCGGCGTCGACGACGCCCTCGCCCGGCACCATGATGCGCATATCGGCGACGATCTCGTCGCGCCGGCGCATCGTGGCGTCGTCTGGTTTCGGCATGGCAAGGCCGGACATCGACAGCCTCCTTCGATCGACTGGTAAAAATCTTTTACCAGCGACGGTGGTCGCTTGCAAATGCCGCTTTGGCCGGGATGAGAGGCCTATGGCCGAGACAGCCTTCCGCAGCGGCAATCTGCCGCTGCGCCCCACACTACTCGCCCGGCTGCTTGCCTGGTTCGGAGTGCATGCGGCGGACGCGGCGCACGCCCCACCAGACGAGCACGACCGCGAGCGGCACCGAGGCGGCGGTGACCATTTCCGGCGCGAAGGCATGGCCGAAGATCGAGGCGCCCTTGGCGACGTAGCCGATGAGGCCGACGACATAGTAGGAAACCGCGGCGACCGAGAGCCCCTCCACCGTCTGCTGCAGCCGCAATTGCAGGCGGGCGCGATTGTTCATCGATGCCAAAAGATCGCGATTCTGCTTCTCGACCTCGACGTCGACCCAGGTGCGCAGCAGTGTGGTGGCACGGGTGAGCTTCGTCGACAGGTTGGCCTGACGCTCCTCGACCGAACGGCAGGTACGCATCGCCGGCGCCACGCGGCGCTGCAGAAAACCGCCCCAGGTGTCGTAGCCGGGCACCGCTTCTTCGTCGAGCGCCTCCAGCCGTTCGCGCACGATGCCGTCATAGGCGCGGCTGGCGCCGAAGCGGTAGAGGCTGGAGGCGGCATCGGCCTCCAGCTCGGCGGCCAGTTCGGTCAAGTCGGCAAGCAGCGTCTGGCTGTCGCGGGTCTCGGCGACCTTCATTTCCAACGTGGTCTGGGCCAGCCTGTCTTCGATGCGGCGGGCGCGACCGGACAGCGTCAGGGCCAGCGGCAGCCCAAGCATGGCCAGCGTGCGGTAGGTCTCGATGTCGATCAGCCGCTGCGACAGTGCCCCGGTGCGCGCCGGGGTCAGGCCGCGGTCGAGCACCAGCATGCGGGTCAAGCCGTCGCCATCCTGACGGAAATCGGTGACGATGGCCGCGTTGCCGCGCTCGACCAGCGAATAGCACAGGCTGGTCGGGTCGAAGCCGGCGATCAGTTTTTCGTTCGCCGGCGTCCATTTGCGGATCTCCAGCCTGATGCCGGAAATCACCGTGCCCGGCGGCGAAAACCCGTTGCCGAAGGGTGTGTCTTCTTGCCCCCTGCCGTTTTCGGCGAGCGGGCCTTCCCAGAGATAGGTCGAGAATTCCGTGTGGCGTTCCCAGCGCAGCGAGCCCTTGCCCCATTTCATCGCGTGGTGGCGGGCGTGAGGGTCGGGCGCGGCGATGCCGAGGCGTCGCGACAATTCGGAAAGCACGGCCTGATCGATCCCGGATCCAGCTTCGGTCATGAAGGAAAGCTGCACCAGCACGCGCGGCTTTTCGACCAGCGGCTGCGGCCGGGCGTGGACCTCGCCGAGCGCGCCCGGCCGACCTTCATGCGCCGGAAAGCCCATGACGGTGCCGCCCACGGCTTTGGCGCGCAGCTGGAATTCGAGGTTGGAAGGGTCGGCGTCTGGCACGGCTGGTCCCCCGGGCTTCTGTGAGCCCTTTGGCAATGATGTCCCTCTAGAGGCAATCGTCAGGGGACGCAAACGCCCAATTTAGCTGAAGATGATATGGCGCCGCGGCTGTGAAACGGACCCGGCCCCCGGCGAATTGGATAAATAATTTGACCAGTTGGCGACGCCGGCTTTATCTTGCGCGACATCGGTTCAACCCCCAGGCATCCCGTTTGAGCGACATTTTCTCCCGGATCGAGCATTCGCGCACCGCCGACGAGGTGGTGCAGCAGATCGAGAGCCTGATCCTCGAAGGCGTCCTGCGCACCGGCGACCGGCTGCCGGGCGAGCGCGAACTGGCGCGCCAGTTCGAGGTGTCGCGGCCGATCCTGCGCGATGCCTTGAAAGCCTTGGAAGGGCGCGGGCTGTTGACGACACGGCCAGGCGGCGGCACCCATGTCGCCGATGTCATCGGCCAGCTGTTCACCAAGCCGGTGACCGACCTGATCTCGATGCATCGCAAGGCGGTGACCGACTATCTGGAGTACCGCCGGGAGATCGAGGCGGTGGCGGCCGAATATGCGGCGCGGCGTGCCACATCGGACGATCTGGCGCTGCTCGACCGCATCATGGCACGTATGGACGAGGCGCACCGGACCGGCAATTTCGACGACGAGGCGGAAATCGACGTCGAGTTCCATCACGCGATCTGCGAATGCGCGCACAACATCATCCTGCTGCACACGCTGCGCTCCTGTTATCGGCTGCTGTCGGAAGGCGTGTTCCAGAACCGGCGGCTGGTGTTCAACGTGCCGGGCGCGCGCGAGGCGCTGCTTTCGCAGCACCGGGCGATCTACACCGCGGTCAAGGGCGGCGATCCGGCTGCGGCGCGGCAGGCGGCGATGGACCACATCTCCTACGTCGAACGATCGATGGCCGAGGCCGAGCGCAGCGGCGACTGGCAGCGCGTGTCGCGGCTGAGGCTCAGGCAGCGCTCCGAGCCCGGTGGCGGCGAGCCGGCAAGAAAACAGCCGTAGGCACCGCCCAGAAAATTCAACGACGAACCAGCGAAGAACCAGCGGAAAAAAGATCCATGAGCAGCATTCTCACCATCGCCGACCTCAAGGACCTGGCGCGCCGCCGCGTGCCGAAGATGTTCTTCGACTATGCCGATTCCGGCGCCTGGACCGAAAGCACCTACCGCGCCAACGAAGAGGATTTCCAGAAGATCAAGTTCCGCCAGCGCGTGCTTGTCGACATGGACAACCGCTCGCTGGAATCGACCATGATCGGCGAGAAGGTGACGATGCCCGTGGCGCTGGCGCCGACCGGCATGACCGGCATGCAGCATCCGGACGGCGAGATGCTGGCGGCCCAGGCGGCGGAAGAATTCGGTGTGCCGTTCACGCTGTCGACAATGAGCATCTGCTCGATCGAGGATGTCGCGTCGGTGACCAGGAAGCCGTTCTGGTTCCAGCTCTATGTGCTACGCGACAAGGACTTCGTCTTCGATTTGATCGATCGCGCAAAAGCGGCGAAATGTTCGGCGCTGGTGCTGACGCTCGACCTGCAGATCCTCGGTCAGCGCCACAAGGATATCCGCAACGGGCTTTCGGCACCGCCGCGGATGACGCCGAAGCACATCTGGCAGATGGCGACCAGGCCACGCTGGTGCGTCGGCATGGCCGGGACCAAGCGCCGGAGCTTCCGCAACATCGTCGGCCATGCCAAGGGCGTCGGCGACCTCGCCTCGCTGTCGTCGTGGACGAAGGAGCAGTTCGATCCACATCTGTCGTGGAAGGACGTCGCCTGGATCAAGGAGCGCTGGGGCGGCAAGCTGATCCTGAAAGGCATACTCGACAGGGAAGATGCGCTGATGGCGGCCAGAACGGGCGCCGACGCGATCATCGTTTCCAACCATGGCGGCCGCCAGCTCGACGGCGCCTCGTCGTCGATCATGGCGCTGGAAGAGATCGCCGACGCCGTCGGCGACACGATCGAGGTGCATATGGACGGCGGCATCCGCTCCGGCCAAGACGTGCTCAAGGCACTGTGCCTCGGCGCCAAGGGCACCTATATCGGCCGGCCTTTCCTGTACGGCCTCGGCGCACTCGGCAAGGAAGGCGTTACCAAGGCGCTGGAAATCATCCGCAAGGAGATGGACATAACGCTGGCTCTGTGCGGAAAGCGTCTGGTCACCGACATGGGCAAGGATCAGCTTCGGCGCTAAAGTCCCGTGACGGCATGATGATGGAGGCGACGCAGGCATTGACGGAGCCCGGCATCAGTTTCTACGAGGCGCGCGGACCGCAAGGCATGCGCCTCTATGCGATCGGCGATGTGCACGGCCGGCTCGATTTGCTGACCGCCATGCACCGGCGGATCGAGGCGGAGCTCGGTCAAAGGCTGTCGGCCGATTGGCGCGTGATCCATCTCGGCGACTATGTCGATCGCGGCCCGGACTCCAGGGGCGTCATCGATTTCCTGATCGACGCGCAAAGACGCGATCCGCGTCACCTGATGCTCGCCGGAAATCATGATCTCGGCTTTCTCGATTTTCTCGATGTCCCCGATCCGGACGGGCTGTTCATGCGCTATGGCGGCATCCAGACTGCGCTATCGTATGGTGTCTCGCTCGGTGGGAGCAGCGCCTGGTTTGGCCGCGCCGATGCGGCACTGCGGCAAGGGCACGCCGCACTGGTCGAGGCGGTGCCGCAGAACCATGTCGAGTTCCTGCGCTCGCTGCCCTTCTCAGTGACGTTCGGCGACTTCTTCTTCTGCCATGCCGGCATCCGGCCCGGCGTTGCGCTGGAAAGCCAGAGCCGGCAGGACCTGATCTGGATCCGCGAGGTCTTCCACGATCACACCGGCCTTCATCCGAAGATCGTGGTGCACGGTCATACGCCGGTGCCCAAGGCCGAAATCACCGGCAACCGCGTCAATGTCGACACCCTCGCCTGGCAGTCGGGACACCTCACCGCGCTCGTGGTGGACGGCGCGGACAAGCATGTCCTGACAGTGACGGGTGAGCGGGCGTAGGAAACGCGTCGGATTATGAGCAGAGAGGCTAGCGAAGCGCGGCGGTGACGCCGTAGCCGTCAACGGCATTGTGGTCGTTGGCCGCGTCGGCGGAATAAATGCCGAGGCCGCACAAGACGATAGCCGACAACATGACAAAGGACAAAAAGGCTGCTTTCACGGACGTCATCTCTTGTTGAGCTTCCTGCATCTATGCACGAGCGGGTTACCAATGCGTTGAAACGCAAAATACGTCGCAAATGTCGGACGGTTTCGCGCTTCTAGGCATGTTCTGTATCGGCGGTGTGTCGCGCGGGTCACAGGAAAGGTTCATCGCGGTTGCACGCAAGATGCAGAGCGCGCGCCTTTTAGGCTGGCGGACAGACACAGGCCAAGGATGAAACGCGTTATCCCCGGCGGATTTGCCGCCGCGTGCCAAATATGCAACGTCGCCAAATACGTTGACTATATGGGCCGTCAGATCGTCGCCACCCAGGCGCGGGCGATGGCCAGGCCGGCGGCATCGGCTTGCGGTCCGTTGCGGGCCATTTCGTCGTCGAGCCGGACGGCCCAATCCGGATGGCGTTCGGCGATCAGCGGTGCGAAGGACGTGCTCCAGTCGCGAACCATCGGCCGGTCGGCCTCGAAATGAAACTGGAAGCCGTAGACGGCGCGGCCGATGCGGAACGCCTGGTTCTCGGCGACGGCGTTGCCGGCCAGCCGCACGGCAGTCTCGGGCAAGACAAAGGTGTCGTCGTGCCATTCGAAGATCGGGAATTTTTCAGGCAAGGCAGCGAGCACCGGATCGGCCTGCGCCGCCGCGGTGAGCGCGACTTCGTGCCAGCCGAACTCCGATGCGCCGCCGATCTGGTTCTCGCCGCCAAAGGCGCGCGCGACCAACTGGCTGCCGAGGCAGATACCAAGCACCGCGCGATCCCTCTCGGCAAAGTCGCGCGTCAGGTCGAGCAGGCCCGGAAAATAAGGACAGAGCTCGTCGTCCAGCGCATTCTGCGCGCCGCCGAGCACCACCATGGCGTCATGCCCGCCGCTATCTTGCGGCAGCGCGTCGCCGCGGTAGGGACGGCGCAGGTCGATAGCGGCACCCGCCTCGACAAGCGCCGCGCCGATCTGGCCAAGGCCCTCATTGTCGAAGTTCTGGACAACCAAGACCCGCATCGAAACCTGCTGACATGAAATTGATGCAACGAGCGATATCATGGCGCCAGCATTGCAGCCAATAGGGAACGCCTATGCCACTGCAAAACCGGATCGACCCGTTCGGCACCATCCATGCCGTGCCGGAGCGCGGCCTGTTCATGGGCAATCGCGGCATCATTCACGACCCCGAGACGAGAACGCTGTTGAAGAAGCGCTGGGCGCTGCAAGCCTGGATCATCTGCGTCTGCGAATTCGGCAACGTGCGGCGCGAGCCGATGGGGCGCAACCGGGCTGGCGGCAAGGCCGGCTGGACCGAGCTGTTTTTCCTCGACGAGGTGACGGCGCTTGCCGCCGGCCACCGTCCCTGCTTCTTCTGCCGGCGCGAGCGGGCCGGGGATTTTGTCCGGCGTTTCGGCGACGCCTTCGGCATTGCCGAGCCACGTGCGCCGCAGCTCGACAAGCGCCTGCACAAGGAGCGGCTGGCATCGGGCGGGCGGGCGACGAGACTGGAACCGGAAGCGCTTGCGGACTTGCCGGACGGCACGATGATCTCGTCAGGAAACAGGGCGTACGTCCTGTTTGACGGCGCCGCGCTGCCCTGGAGTTTCGGCGGTTATGGCGAACCGGTGGGGTTCGGCGGTTTTACCGACAGTCCAATCCGCCTGGTCACGCCAGCGACAACTGTTTCGGTGCTGCAGGAAGGCTACGAGCCTGTCTGGCATCCTTCCGCCGAGGCTTGACGCCGAGGGTGACGTTGCCGCATTCCTCGGCGATGCGCGCCAATTACAAGATGCAGCGGCTGTTCGTGCCGGACGGGCTTGGACCGGACATCGAGTTCGACGTCGGCCCGCAGCAGAGCCATTATCTCTCGCACGTGCTGCGGCTCGGCGAAGGCGCCGAAATTCTGGTCTTCAACGGGCGCGACGGCGAATGGTCGGCGGCGATCGCGGCGAAGTCGAAGAAGGCGTTGCGCCTGAAGTTGCTGGCATTGCAGCGGCCGCAGCCGCCGTTGCCCGATCTCGTCTATTGCTTCGCGCCACTGAAGCAAGGGCGGCTCGACTACCTCGTGCAAAAGGCGGTGGAGATGGGCGCCGGCATCCTGCAGCCGGTCATCACCCAGCATACACAAGTGGCAAAACCCGGCATCGAGCGCCTGCGCGCCAATGTCGTCGAGGCGGCCGAGCAATGCGGCATATTGGCGGTGCCGGAGCTGCGCGAAGCGGAAAAATTCGAACGCCTGCTGGCAGGCTGGGACCGGGAGCGGCGGCTGATCTTCTGCGACGAGGATGCATCGACCAACAATCCCCTGCCGGCATTGCAGGTGGTGCGGGAGAGAAAGCTCGGTCTGCTGGTCGGACCGGAGGGCGGCTTTTCCGACGAGGAACGCAAGATGCTGAGAGCGCTGCCTTTCGTTACCGCGATTCCGCTCGGGCCGCGCATCCTGCGAGCGGATACGGCGGCGGTGGCGGCACTGGCGCTGATCCAGGCGACAATCGGCGATTGGTGATCAATTCCAATTACCCGCTGGCTCAGGATTTTTCGCTTGATCGGCTACTGACATTTCGTCCATCTAGCGCCGGCAGTGGCCGCGTGTCCTTTCGGGCGCGTAAAGGACGCTGTAGCATTTGATTGGGCACCTGATCCCTTCCGAAAATCGAAGCCGATTTTCAGGGTCATGTGCGGAGGGCTCCTATGGCGCGCGATACAACCGACTTCCGGCCGATAGAAAGCGTCGACGAACTCGTCGAGCATCTGGCCGAAGGCAACAAGCCGCGCGACAAATGGCGCATCGGCACCGAGCACGAGAAATTCCCGTTCTATGTCGACGGCAATGCGCCGGTGCCCTATGGCGGCGAGCGCGGCATCCGCGCCATCCTCGAAGGCATGCAGGACAAACTCGGCTGGGACCCGATCATGGATGCCGGCCGCATCATCGGCCTGGTCGAGCCGACCGGCCAGGGCGCGATCTCGCTGGAGCCCGGCGGCCAGTTCGAGCTGTCCGGCGCGCCGCTGGAGACGATCCACCAGACCTGCCGCGAAGGCAATGCGCATCTGGCGCAGGTGCGCGAGATCGCCGAACCGATGGGCATTCGTTTTCTCGGCCTTGGCGGCAGCCCGAAATGGTCACTGGCCGAGACGCCGAAGATGCCGAAATCGCGCTACGAGATCATGACCCGCTACATGCCCAAGGTCGGCACCAAAGGTCTCGACATGATGTACCGGACCTGCACGATCCAGGTGAACCTCGACTTCGAAAGCGAAGCCGACATGCGCCGCAAGATGCAGGTGTCGCTGAAGCTGCAGCCGCTGTCGACGGCGCTGTTTGCCAACTCGCCCTTCACCGAAAGCCGGCCGAACGGCCTGCAGAGCTGGCGCGGCGAGATCTGGCGCGACACCGACAATCAGCGCTCCGGCCTGCTCGAATTCTGCTTCTCGCCCGATTTCGGCTTTGCCGATTATGTCGAATGGGCGCTCGACGTGCCGATGTATTTCGTCATCCGCGACGCCCAGTACCATGACATGACGCACATCACCTTCCGCCAGTTCATGGCGGGTGCTGCCCGCAACGACCTGCCGGACGGGCTGCCGACGATGGGCGACTGGGCGAACCATCTGTCAACGCTGTTTCCCGACGTGCGGCTGAAGCGCTTTCTCGAAATGCGCGGCGCCGATGGCGGGCCGTGGCGGCGCATCTGCGCGCTGCCGGCCTTCTGGGTCGGGCTGCTCTACGATGCGGCTGCGCTCGACGCGGCCGAGGCGCTGACCTCGAGCTGGAGCTACGACGAAGTGCTGGCAATGCGCAACGCGGTGCCGGAACAGGGCATCTCGGCGCCCTTCCGCAACACGACATTGCGCGAGATCGCCCGCGACGTGCTCGTCATCTCGCGCATGGGACTGAAGAACCGCGGCCGCAAGAACCGCGACGGCTATGACGAGACCTCGTTCCTCAACACGCTGGACGAGGTCGTCGCGCGCGGCACCACCAGCGCCGAAGAGATGCTCTCGGCCTACCACACACGCTGGGGCGGCTCGATCGAGCCGGTGTTCATGGAATACGCGTATTAACGCTTCGCTATCCGCTTGGCCGATGGTCCGGCAAATTCGCTTCAATCGGTGATGGAAACGAACTAGGCTTCTCCAACGAGGATTTTCCCGGAGGAGAAATCAATGCCTTCCTTGTTCGATATTCTGGCGCAGGCCCAGAACGGCAACGGCATGCAGGCGCTGGCCCAGCAGTTCGGGCTTTCGCAGCAACAGACGCAGGCGGCGGTCGCGGCGCTGCTGCCGGCCTTTTCGCAGGGGCTGAAGCGCAACACGGCGGACCCTTACGGGCTCGGCTCCTTCATGACGGCGATGGCCAGCGGCCAGCACGCCAAATATTTCGACGATGCAAGCCGGGCCTTCTCGCCGCAGGGCCTCAATGAAGGCAACGGCATTCTCGGCCATTTGTTCGGCTCGAAGGACCTGTCGCGGGCCGTCGCCAACCAGGCCGCGCAGGCGAGCGGCGTCAGCCAGCAGGTGTTGCAGCAGATGCTGCCGGCAATCGCCTCGATGATGATGGGCGGGCTGTTCAAGCAGACCACCAACCAGCTAGGCGGGCAGATGCATGCGGCAGGCGGTGGCGGTAATCCGCTTGGCGAGCTCATCGAGCAGATGATGCGGCAGGCGGGCGGCGGCGGCCAGGTGCCGGCCCCTCAGCCTGCAGGCCCCACGGATAACCCGCTCGGCAAGGTGTTGCAGGACATGTTCGGCGGCGCACAGCAGCCGCAACAGACGCAGAGCCCTTACGGCGACAACCCGCTGGGCAAAGTGCTGCAGGACATGTTCGGCGGCGGGCAGCAGCCGCAAAGCCGGCCGCAGCAGACGCAGAACCCTTATGGTGACAATCCGCTCGGCAAGGTGCTGCAGGATATGTTCGGCGGCGGTGCACCACAGCCACAGCAGCCGCAGAACCAACCCCAGCAAACACAGAACCCTTATGGTGACAATCCGCTCGGCAAGGTACTGCAGGACATGTTCGGCGGTGGCGCACCGCAGTCTCAGCCGCGTCAGGCGCCGCAGCAACCCCAGGCGCCGCAGCCGCAGGACAATCCGAGCGGCAGGCCGATAAATCCGTTTGACGACCTGTTCGGCAAGATGTTCGAGACAGGCGCCCAGCAGCGCGACGACTACCAGAAAGGCATGGAGTCGATCTTCGACCAGTTCAAGCAGGGCATGGGCCGGCGCTAGACCAGATACCGGCAACCAATCATCAGTGCCGCCCAAAAAAGAAAGCCCGGTCCTGGGAGGACCGGGCAGCGCGCAGGCTGGCCGGGGGGATCCGGCAGGGAGTGGGGAGCCTGCGTAACTTGGTGGCGTCGTGCCTCAAAAAGGTTCAACGCGCCCGAACGGCGAAACCCACGCGATCACACGACCTTGCGGGCAATATCCTCGATCGTTTCGGCGCGCTCGACCGCGATGACGCGAAGCCTCTCTGTCGGATCGCGGCCAAAGGGTACACCGACAGCGACGTGCAGGTCGGCGCGGGTCAGGCCGATGTCGGCGAGCTCGGCATCCGACATCTCGCCGAGGCGATAAAAGGCGCGGCGGTTTTTCCAGGCGCGGTAAACATTGGCAGCGGCATTGGCCACGCGCGTCGCAACGGCCGGACGCGAGGTGATGCGCGAGGTCTCGGTAGCGAAATCAAACGTAGCCATGTCGGTCTCCTTCACATTCGAACGGGCGAAACCGGTCGATCGGGCGCTGGCGACAGCGGCCATTCCGGCTTCGATTCATCTAAGATGATGCATGTCGTCGCCCCAAAACCGGTGCCCACTTTTGGGCGACATGCATTCGCTTCATGTGGACAATCGGAATTTGCCATGGCGCGATTGATTAATCCAACGAATGTTTCTAATCTTTAGCATCAGCATCAATGATGGATTAGGCCAATGAAAGCGCCGCTCGATCTCGATCAGTTGCAGACCTTCATCTCGATTGTCGACACCGGCAGCTTTACCCGCGCGGCGGAAGCGGTGCATCGGACCCAGTCTGCGGTGTCGATGCAGATGCGGCGGCTGGAGGAACGGATCGGCAAGCCGCTGTTCGAAAAAGACGGCCGCACCAACAGGCTGACCGAGGAAGGCGACAGACTGCTCTCCTACGCAAGGCGGCTGCTCTATCTCAACAAGGAAACACTGGCCGCCTTCGACGACCGCCGGCTCGAAGGCACCATCCGCATCGGCACGCCGGACGATTATGCCGATCGCTTCTTGCCAGAGATCATGGCGCGGTTTGCCCGTTCCAACCCGCATGTCGAACTGACCGTTATCTGCGAACCGACGCCGGGACTGGTCGAACACATCAAGCGAGGCAATCTCGACCTGGCGCTGGTGACGCACAACGACGCGCGCGGCCAGTCGGAAGTGGTGCGGCGCGAACCGCTGCTGTGGGTTACCTCGGCCAACCATGCGACGCATGAGCAGCCGATCCTGCCGATGGCCTTCGGCCGGCCCAACTGCATCTGGCGGCGGGCCGCCGCCGACGTGCTCGATCAGCAGAGCCGCGACTATCGCATCCTGTTCACCAGCTTCTCTGCCACCGTCATCGCCGCCGCGGTGCTTTCCGGCCTGGCGATCTCGGTGCTGCCGGAATGCGCCCTGCGGCCCGGCATGCGGGTGCTGGGCGAGGCCGATGGTTTCGGCGCCCTGCCCGATTGCCGCATCGGCATCATGCGCGGTCAGACCTCGCGGCCGGAGATCGTCGACGCGCTTGCGCGCCACATTTCGGAGAGCCTCGACAATATTTCCGTGCCACTCGGCGAGGAGACCGGCACGTTCGACTTCGCCGCCCTCGCCTTCGCCAAGATGAAGCGGACCAAGCCGAACCAGATCCTGCCGGGCTGGTGATCGCGCGATTGGGGCGGACATCGAACACGGCCGCCTTGACGCCGGCCAGCAATCGTCCCCCAATCGGCCGATGAGCGACGCAGCATCCGAATCACGCACCAACGCTACCGAATATACGGTGAGCGAGATTTCCGGCGCGCTGAAGCGTACGGTCGAGGACCTCTTCGGCAATGTACGGGTGCGCGGCGAGATTTCCGGCTATCGCGGACCGCATTCCTCCGGCCATGCCTATTTCTGCCTGAAGGACGATCGCGCGCGGCTCGACGCCGTGGTGTGGAAGACCACAATGAGCCGGCTGAAATTCCGTCCGGAGGAAGGCATGGAGGTGATCGCCACCGGCCGGCTCACCACCTATCCCGGAAAGTCGAACTACCAGATCGTTATCGACAATCTCGAGCCGGCCGGTGCCGGTGCGCTGATGGCGCTGCTGGACGAGCGCAAGCGCCGGCTGCAGGCCGAAGGCCTGTTCGATGCGGCGCGCAAGCGCAGGCTGCCGTTCATGCCCTGCGTCATCGGCGTCGTCACCTCGCCGACAGGCGCCGTCATCCGCGACATCATCCACCGCATCAAGGATCGGTTTCCACTGCACGTGCTGGTCTGGCCGGTGCGGGTGCAGGGCGAGACGGCGGGTGCGGAAGTGACCGCTGCCGTCAACGGCTTCAACGCACTGCCATGGGACGGCGCCATCGCGCGGCCCGATCTGTTGATCGTGGCACGCGGCGGCGGCAGCCTGGAGGATCTGTGGGGCTTCAACGACGAAGCGCTCGCCCGGGCCGTCGCCGCTTCGGGTATTCCGGTGATTTCCGCGGTCGGCCACGAGACCGACTGGACATTGATCGATCTGGCTGCGGATGTGCGGGCGCCGACGCCGACAGGCGCCGCCGAGATCGCCGTGCCGGTCAAGGTCGACCTCGAAGCGACGCTTGCCGGCCTTGGCGCGCGGTTGAAGACCGCACTGTCGCGCAATTTCGAACGCAAGCGGCAGGCGGCACGCGCGGCCGCCCGGGCGCTGCCCTCGCCCGACCAGTTGCTGGCGCTGCCGCGGCGGCGCTTCGACGAGGCGACGAGCCGGCTCGGCCGGGCGCTGTCGGTCAGCGTCGAGCGCAAGCGAGCCAGGCTTCTGGGGCAGCGGCTGACGCCGGGGACCTTGTCGCGGCGCATGAACGAAGCCCGCACGCTGACCCGCCGCGACCTCGCCCGTGCGCAAGCGGCTTTCTTCGCCATCGTGCGCGAGCGTCGGGCGCGGCTTTCACGCACGGCGACCAGACTGTCACCGGCGCCCATCGCCAGACGGCAGAAACTGCAAGGCGATGCACTGCTGGCACTGACACGGCGGCAGGACCAGGCGATTTCAAGACGGCTGGACCGCCTGCGTGGAAAACTGACGCAGGCCGACCGGCTGCTGGCGACGCTCTCGCACAAGGCCGTGCTGGCGCGAGGCTTCGCGCTGGTCAAGGATGTGGACGGCGCCGTGGTCAAGCACGCGGCAGAAGTTGTGTCGGGGATGGCGCTTTCACTGGAGTTCGCCGACGGCACCGCCGATGCAGTCGCCATCAGTGGCACGATGCGGCCGAAGACGGTTGCGAAGCCCGCGGCCAAGCTCAAGGCGCCGGGCGGCCAAGGTTCGCTCTTCTGAGGGTGACCAAGACTTCTTTGAGGGTGAAATGACCGACCCGCACCTTGCAATGCCCTCGGGCAAACTGCGCGCCCGCGCCTTCGCGATCCCATTCGATGGAACGCCGGGCCGCTTCAACGCCATCACCGATGTGCCTGGCGTGACGGTAGGCTATACGACGCTGATCTCAGGGGATGGGCCGCTCGTCGTCGGCAAGGGTCCGGTACGCACCGGCGTGACCGCGATCCTGCCACGGCCCAGAGGCGAGTTGGCCGTCCCGGCGTTCGCCGGGATGTTCAGCGCCAATGGCAATGGCGAACTGACCGGCTCGCATCTGATAGAGGAACTTGGAGCGTTCAATCTTCCCATCACCATCACCAACACGCATTCCTGCGGCGTCAGCCGCGACGCAACGTTGCGCTGGATGCAGGCGGTGCTGCCGCAATCGCTCGACAGCGCCTGGGCGCTGCCGGTGGCGGGCGAGACTTACGACGGCTTCCTGAACGATATCAACGGCCACCATGTGAGCTTCGAGCACGTGTTTTCCGCGCTCGAAACGGCTGAAAGCGGGCCGATCGAAGAGGGCAGCGTCGGCGGCGGCGCAGGCATGATCACCTTCGGCTTCAAGGCAGGGTCCGGCACATCCTCGCG
This sequence comes from Mesorhizobium sp. M1273, assembly GCF_040318195.1. Lineage (NCBI taxonomy): Bacteria > Pseudomonadati > Pseudomonadota > Alphaproteobacteria > Hyphomicrobiales > Phyllobacteriaceae > Mesorhizobium > Mesorhizobium sp. M1273. The sequence continues at coordinate 26,679 of NZ_JAMYLV010000027.1, forward strand.
CAGCGTCGACTGGAATGGAGAGCGTTTCACGATCGGCTGCTTCGTCCAGTCGAATTTCGGTGCACGGCGGAACCTCGTGATCCGTGGCATCAGAGCCGGAGCGGAACTCGCCGAACCGGCGACCCGGGACAACACGCCGCGAGCGGAAAAGAGCTCGATCATCGCGATCGTCGCCACCGACGCGCCATTCATGCCGCACCAGTTGAAACGGCTGGCGAAACGCCTGCCGCTCGGCGTCGCGCTGACCGGCGGCTATGGATACAATTCATCCGGCGATATTTTTCTGGCCTTCAGCACGGCCAATGCCGATGCGGCGCGCGGCGCGGCCGGCAAGCTGGTCAGCGCCGGCTATATACCGGATGCCGACATCAACCCGTTCTTCGACGCCGTCGTTCAGAGCGTGGAAGAGGCAATCCTCAATGCTCTGGTCGCCAATGAAGACATGACCGGGCGCGACGACAATTTCGTGCCAGCGTTGCCGGAAGCATGGCTCGAGGAGAGATTTGGCAAAGCTGCGCGGCGATAAGACCGCGCAACTGCATCAGACAGGCAATGTTCGCCCGGCAGGTTTTGCCGGGGGGCGGTCCGTCAGCCGGCAGGCTTGTTGGAATTCTGCTCGTCCTGGTCGGCCTCGGCCGCCTCTTCGAGCCTCGAAGCAATGAGCTCCTGAATGTCGCCGACCTCTTCCTGGATATCCTCCAGGGGTATGCCGGCTTCGGCGGCCTTGGCCGCACATTCCCTGGCGAGGGTCTCGGCCTGCTTCTCGATCCTGGCTGGCGAGGGCTGGCAGTGGACTTTTTCGCCAATCCACCCGCGCAAGAACTCGATTGCGTGTTCACTCATACTGCTGTTTCCCTAGCGGCTATGCCGGTTGGTAATCATAAACGTCGGCATCTTCGAAAAGATGCGTGCTGCCATTCGAGCCGAGTCGGCTTCGCCCGGCAAGCCGAACTTGTCCGAGGTCCACAGAGCCGAAGGGAATGGAGGGTTCAAGGAGCACGTTCTAGTTCTTGAGGACTGATTCTCTCGAGGAAACTCGTTCGACCCGCGCTATTGTTTCTATTTGCTTTTTGTCGGTTTTCAAGCCGTTTTAGATCACAATAGATGTCGCAATGACTAGCACATTTACCGCGCTCTCGCCGGCACCATGTAAGAGGCGAGCCGTCAAAGCCGCCGCTATATAGTGATAACCATTTGCAATGTCGACTCTGCTTGCGGTCCTGCTTCTTTCCGCCGCGCTTGCTGGGAGATATGTGGTGTGACGGGCCTTGCCGTGCAAGCTGCCGAGCGCCTCATGCAAGGCATGCAATAGCGTCTTGTGGAAACCCTGAAGTGCTTGTCTCAGGGTGGCTCTCTACCGCTGGCGGTAAAGGATCATGCCGGCATGATAGAGGACGCCTTCGACGAACTCACCATCCGCGGTGAAGCCCGTATCGTCCCAGTATTCTATGTGGTTGCCGTGCACTTCATAGCGTCCCCGGTAGGCGCTTTCGCGGTCACCGCGCGCTTCGTCATAACGGCCGTTCGCCAGGAGTTCGTGCCTGATATGGCGATCCTCGGTGACCCACATTCCGACATAGGGATGAGCTTGGTGCGTCATTGGTTCCTCCGCAAGGATTGGAGTTGCAGGAAGGGTCAGGCCGGTTGGAGCTACAGCAACGGCAATACCCGTAAGCACTGCGGCCAAAGTGGATCGCATCAATGCGCCGCCTTCGTCGGACGCACGACTATCTCGTTGACGTCGACATCGTCGGGCTGTTCGATTGCATAGCGCACTGCCCTGGCGACGGCATCGGGTTTCAGTGCAATAGCACGCCAGCTTTTCATGGCGGCGGCAGCGGCTTCGTCGGAGATCGTGTTCGCCAGCTCGCTTTCCACCACGCCAGGATGAATGCAGGTTACGCGGATATCGTCACTCTCCTGGCGGAGCCCATCGGAAATCGCGCGGACAGCGTATTTCGTTGCGCAATAGACGGCAGCCGTGGGCGAGACGGCCAGTGCGCCAATGGAACCGATATTGATGATGTGACCGGAGCCGCGTGCCGTCATCTCGGGCAGAACCGCCGCGACGCCGTACAGAACACCCTTGATGTTGACGTCCACCATCAGCTCCCACTCGTCGACCTTCATGGCTGCCATGGCCGACAGCGGCATGACGCCCGCATTGTTGACGATGACATCGACCTGGCCCCATTCGGCCCGGGCTGCGTCGGCGAATGCTGCGACATCCGCCCTCCTGGTGACGTCGAGCGCTCGCACGCGAACCGTTCCACCAGATGCCTCGATTTCGGCCGCAAGCGCTTCAAGGCGGTCGGTGCGGCGTGCGCCGAGCATCAGCTTCGCACCTGCCGCGCCAAGCTCGCGGGCAATGCCAGCGCCGATGCCGCTGGAGGCACCGGTGATCAGAACAACTCTGTTCATGGTCATCGAGATGATCCTTTTGGTCTGTGATTATTTTCACGATGTGAAGGGATTGGGTGCGGGTGAGCTCCCGCGGCGCGCCGGCCCTATTGGGGGGCTCACTGGGCGGTGTAGCCGCCATCGACCAGAAGCAAGGCCCCGGTGATGAAGCTGGACGCCGGCGAGGCAAGAAAGGCGATGGCCTCGGCAACTTCTTGCGGCTGGCCGATCCGGCCGATTGGATGCGCGCCGCCGAAGCTGCGCAGCATCTCCCGGCCATTCTCCACCACGCCTTCCATGATGTCGGTTTCGATCACGCCAGGGGCAACGGCGTTGCAGCGAATGCCCATGCGCCCGTATTCGATCGCGATCACCTTGGTCAGCTGTGCGACAGCCGCCTTGGACGAGGCATAGGCCGCCTGCGTCTCGAAGGCCGCAACCGCCGAGATCGACGAGACATTGACGATCGCGCCGCCACCGCCGGCGGCCATCAGTTCCACAGCGGCACGGGCAGTGACGAAGCTGCCGCGCGCGTTGATCTGCAGAATGCGGTCATAGTCGTCGACCGAGGTCTCAGTCAGTCGTTTGTTGAGCGTGCGACCGGCATTGTTCACGACGATATCCAGTCGTCCGAAGCGCTTCGCGGCGAGTTCGACCGAGCGTCTGGCCAGGTCCTCGTCGGCGACATCGCCGACCAGCGTTGCCACATCCTCGGCTTCCAATTCGCGTACGCTGTCGCTGAGATCGCTTGCCACGATCCGGGCCCCGCGCGCACGCAGCAGCTCCGCCGTGCAACGACCGATTCCGCGTGCCGCGCCGGTCACGAGAGCGACCTTTCCATCCAGGTTCCAGGAGGAAGGCAGTGATGTCATGGGGTATCTCCTTGGTCAGCCGGCATCGACCTGGATCGGGGGATCAAGCCTTTCTTGCCGTTGCGACAGAGATAGAGCCATGGCATTGTCGCGATAAGCCGCCCGCCGTTAATCTCTATGGTAAGTTTGGCTAACCAATGGACATCGATCTCAATGCAATTGCCGTCTTCGTCACCGTGGCCGAGGAACGCAATTTTCGCGCTGCGGCAGACCGGTTGGGCGTGACGCGCTCAGCGGTCAGCCAGAGCATCCTCAGGCTTGAACAGCGCCTTGGCATCGCATTGCTGCAGCGCACGACACGCAGCGTCAACCTGACCGAAGCGGGCGAGCGCCTGCTGGCGAGCGTCGCACCGGCGATCGCCGACGTGAACGCGGCAATCGAAGCCACCACGGAGTTGCTGGACCGCCCGCGCGGCCGCCTGCGGATCGCGGTTTCGTCTATCGCAGAGGCCTTTCTGTCAGGACCATTGCTGGCGTCCTTTGCAGAAAGATTTCCCGAGGTGCATCTGGATATTGTGGTCACCGACGAGGAATTCGACATCGTTGCCGAAGGCTATGATGCGGGAGTGAGGCTCGGCGAAGTGATCGAGCAGGACATGATTGCCGTGCCGGTATCGGGCGATCAGCGACAGATGGCCGTCTGCGCCCCGCGCTATCTCGAAAAGTTCGGAGCACCCGCCCATCCGCGCGAGCTTGTGGCACGTCGATGCATCGGCTGGCGGCCGGCGCCGGGAGTTTCGCCCTATCGCTGGGAGTTCGGCGAGGACGGGCGCGAGTTCGACGTGGCAGTCGCGCCCGAGATCACGACCAACGACATGTGGCTGATGATCCGGCTGGCCGTTGCGGGCGCCGGGATCACGTTCGGCATGGCCGATACATTCCGCCCCTGGCTCGACCGCGGCGAGCTCGTGCCAATCCTCGACGGCTATCTTCCGCCGTTTGCGGGTTTCTATCTCTATTTCCCAAGCCGACGAAATATCGCGCCGAAGCTGAGAGCCCTCGTGGATCACCTGCGCGGCGCGCGTCAGGCGCGGGACCGCGGGTGAGCGCTACGGGATCGTAGTGAACGCTCGGCGCTATTGGTCAGAAACCTGGCTGAAAGCTGAATGGTACCGTTGGCTGGGATCGAACCAGCGACCTCCGGATCCACAATCCGGCGCTCTAACCATCTGAGCTACAACGGCACGTTTGCCTGAGCGGGATCGAGATGAAACGTTCGGGACCCGCTCTGTCGTTCGGCGATGCGTCCATACGGGCTATCGGAGTTTAATTCAAGGCTTTTGGCAAGGCAAAAGCTCGCTCCGGCATCGAGTCATTTTCCGCCGGACAAAAGAAAAGGCCGGCGGGAGGAGGTGCCGGCCTTTTCCTGTTACGAGCCAGCGGGAGGAGGTGCTGGCTGGTCACCCCGGTGAGCAGAGGGAGGAGGTTCCACCCGCCGGGTATTCACTTGAACCACTATATCGCACATCTATTTGTCTGACGAAATGCGACCTTTTGATGCATCGTCAAACTGTGCGCAAATATTAGGCGATCTTGATTTCTTTCACGGCCTTCTCGAAGGCGGTCTTGATCGGCTTGGATACGTCCTCGGCCGCCTTGGCAGCAACCGCCTGGAAGTCCTTAGCCTGCTCGACGGTCATTTCGACGCGCTTGCGCAGGAAAGCGGTCTGCAACTCGACGACTTCCGACAGCGACTTGGCGCCGATCAGCGCTTCGAAATGCGAGAAGCCGGCTTCGGCATTGGCGCGCAGGGCGGCGATGGTCTTGAGCGACAGGTCGCTGGAAACGGACTTGGCGGTCTCATAGGTCGACTCCAGAGCCTTCTGGGTCTCCTCGGCGCCGGTCTTCAGCTTGGCGTAGGCCTCTTTCGACTGCTCAACGCCCTTTTCGGCGAAGGCACGGATCTGGTCGGTGGCCTTCGAAGCGTCGAAGCTCGGGAATTCAACGTTTTCGATCGTTTCAGCGGTCTTGGTCCTGGACATTTTCCATCCTTTTCAGCGGCAGCGGCTTTGACAAAATGCCGTCTCGTTCATCTATCATGGCAATATAAAGGCAAATTTTGTGCATTGCAACATATCTGTTGCATCGCACCATAAAATATTTGGTTCGCGGCGTTAACCACGCGCCTAGAGATTCCGCTGGTTGCACGCTATGACTTGTGGACCTTCGCGCCGTCGGCTTTTATTAACAAAGCGTTAACCGCAAATTGCCCGCTCTGTGAGGGTCGCCAAGCGCATGCCGGCTGAAAACTACTCCTTCCTTGACGTCGCCGTGCTCGACGCCGTCCGCCTGCGCTTCGCCGCAGGCGACGCGATCGCCATTCTGTCGGCAGATCTCGAGCAGGTGATCTGGGCCAACGGGCCCGGCGCGGCGGTATTCGGCTATCCGGACATCGGCGCTATCATCGGCGCCTCGGCAGGGTTGCCGCTGATCGCCCGGCGCCAGATCATGGCAACCAGCGGTTTTCCGCAGATCGGCCGCGACCGTGCCATCACGGTCCGGCTGGCGACCGGCCTGACCAGCCGCGCCGTCGGTTTCCTGGCCAGCGCGGTGACCATGCCCGATGGCGAGGAAGCAATCATGCTGGCGCTGCCGGCGGCGCAGACCGGCTCGCGCAGCGCGGCCGAGATCGCCGACCGCGCCATCGGTGGCTTTACGGAAGACGGCCACTACATCGCCTTTGTCGATGCCAAGGGCAATATCGACGCCGCATCGGACGGCTTTTCGGCGCTCGGCATCCGGCCTGAGACGCTGGCCGCGCTTGTCGCCGACGTGGCGAACGAGAGCGACCGCATCGTCAAGCGCCTGGTTCCGGGTGGGTCCAGCTCCTATCCCGCGGGCCTTGCCCGGCTGACGGAAGAGCGGCACCTGCTGGTGGTGATCGACGAGGACCGGCTTGACGGCGAGGCTCCCGATGGCGAACGCGCCGGCGGGGAAACCGAGGCGGCAGCGGCACCGAGCGGTGGCGATCTTCCCCAGCCAACGGACCAGGACAACGAGCAGCCGATCGCCAGCAGCGGCGCGGCGGAGATCGACCTTGCAGCGATGGAAGGCACCTCAGCATCGGCGGAGCACGAACCTGCCGACGCGGCCGACGATCACCGCACGGTTGGCGAAACGCCGACGCAGCATGACCATTGGTACTTCAATGCCGGCGACGACACGCAGGTCCCGCCCGGGGCAGCTGTGTCCGGCGAAGTCGAGACCCCAGCCAGCGCGGATACTTCGCCGGAAAGCGCCGCAAAAGCCACCAAAGCCGCCTCCCCGGCCGAACACCGCGCTTCGGCGATCGATCGCACCGCCGCGCCCATGCGTTTCGTCTGGCGTACCGACGCGGAGGGCCATTTCAGCGCCCTGTCGCCGGAATTTGCCGAGCTCGTCGGCAAGCCTGCCGCCGACGTGATCGGCCGCCGCTTCGAGGATGTTTCGGCCGCCTATGGCCTCGATGCTTCTGGCGAGATTGCCGGCCTGCTCGAACGGCGCGACACCTGGTCCGGCCGCTCCGTGCTGTGGCCGGTCGCCGGCACCGATCTGAAGATACCCGTCGATCTGGCGGCGCTCCCGGTTTACAGCCGCAGCCGCGTTTTCGAAGGTTTTCGCGGTTTCGGCGTGGCCAGGAGCGGCGATGCGGTGGTCGATCCGGATGCCGTCGGCATGGCCCTTGTCGCCGAGGAGAAACCTGCCGCGACCATCGGGCCGAAAGCCGTCGAACCTCTCCCCGAGACACCTAAACCCGCCGATCCGTTCAGGGGCGAAGTGCCGGCATTGACCATCGTGCCAAAACCCGAGCGGCGCTTTGCCGACAAGGTGATCCGGCTGGCCGAGCACCGGCAGCCGGCCAACGACAAGGGCCTGTCGACGCTGGAACGCAGCGCGTTTCGCGAGATTGGCGAGCGTCTCAAGAAGGACAGCACCCCGGCCGAAGAGCAGCCCAGCGCCGGAAAGCAGAAGCCGGTTGAGAAAGTCGAGGCAGCCGGCAAGGCCGACGAGCCAAAGCTGAAAGAAGCCGGGCTGGCGGACAAGGATGAGATGCCGGCGCAAGGTCCGGAAAGCGAGGCGGCTGCCGCCGAACCGCCCGAGGCCGATGCCGAGGACCAGAAGGACCTCGCCCGACTTGACGGCGAGCAGCCGGATGAGGCGGAAGCAGAGGCGCAAGCCGGCGAACCCGTCACACGCCCTGTTTCCGGATCGCTGCTCGACTATGCCGACCGCGAACCCAGCGATGAGGCGCAGGAAGGCGTTGAGCCCAGCACGAACCGTCGAACGATCGTCGCCGAAGCGCCGCGGGATGGCGACGACGACAGCATGACGGCCGAAGACTTCCGTGACGCCGAGGACAGCGAGGATTGGTCCGAGGACAGCGCAGCCGCAGCCGATGCTGCCGGCCAGGTGCCGCCCGTCGAGCGGCCGCAGGCACCACCGCTCAAACTCGACGGCTTCGTGCCGTCGGCGTTTGCCGGAGAGGACAACACGGGGCCGGATACCTCGATCCTCGGCAAGCTGCCAGTGCCGGTGCTTATCCATTCCGGCGATCAGCTGCATTACGCGAACGACGAATTCCTCGGCTTGACCGGCTATGCGACGCTCAATTCCCTGGACGAGGCCGGCGGGCTCGGCGCGCTGTTTGCCGACCCTTATGCCGACGACGGCAGTTCGGACGGCGGCGACCGCGCTCTGCGGCTGAAAACGCGCGAAGGTCAGGAGTTTCCGATCGATGCGATTTTACGCTCCGTGCCCTGGGGAAACGGCAAGGCGCTGATGCTGGTCGTACGTCGTTCCGGCGACGACGAGGCAGCAGCCATTCCACATGGCGCCGCCGAAGACCAAACGCAGCCGGATGTTTCCGAGCTCAAGGCACGCATTGCCGAAATGCGCACTATCATCGACACCGCCACCGACGGCGTCGTGCTGATCGGCCGTAACGGAACGATCCGTTCAATTAGCCGTCCGGCGGAAGCGCTGTTCGGCTTCGACAGCGACGAGGTGACCGGCAAACCGTTCGTCTCGCTGTTTGCGATCGAAAGCCAGCGCGCGGCGCGTGACTATCTCGAGGGGTTGTCGGAGCCCGGCGTTGCAAGCGTGATGAACGATGGCCGCGAGGTGATCGGGCGCGAGGCGCAGGGGCGTTTCATTCCGCTGTTCATGACTATCGGCAGGCTGCCCAACGACAGCGGCTTCTGTGCGGTGGTGCGCGATATCACCCAGTGGAAGCGGGCCGAAGAGGACTTGACCCAGGCGCGCGCAGTCGCCGAACGCGCTTCGTCGCAGAAGACCGATTTTCTGGCCCGCATCAGCCACGAGATCCGCACGCCGCTCAACGCCATAATCGGCTTTTCCGAGCTGATGGTCGACGAGAAATTCGGGCCGGTGGCCAATGACCGTTATCGCGACTATCTGCGCGACATCAACCGTTCGGGCAACCACGTTCTCGACCTGGTCAACGACCTGCTCGACATTTCGAAAATCGAGGCCGGCCAGCAGGAGATGGCCTATGAGGCGGTGTCGCTTAACGACACACTGGCCGAAACCGTGGCGATGATGCAGCCGCAAGCCAACCGGGAACGCGTCATCATCCGCTCCAGCTTCGCCTCGCGGCTGCCGGAAGTGGTGGCCGATCTGCGCAGCGTGCGGCAGATCGCGCTCAACATCCTGTCGAACGCCGTCCGCTACACGCAGGCTGGCGGCCAGGTGATCGTGTCGACGGCTTACGAGATCTCCGGCGATGTCGTCATGCGCGTGCGCGATACCGGCATCGGCATGAGCCAGTCCGAGATCGAGCAGGCGCTGAAGCCGTTCAAGCAGATCAATGCGCTGAAGCGCGGCCGTGGCGACGGCACGGGTCTTGGGCTGCCGCTGACCAAGGCGATGGTCGAAGCGAACCGGGCCCGGTTCACCATCAACTCGACGCCCGGCGAGGGAACCCTGGTCGAAGTCGCCTTTCCCTCGACCCGCGTGCTCGCCGGTTAGCTATGGTTGCGCAAAGAAAAAAGGCGTCCAACAGGACGCCTTGAATGATAGGATTGCTGTCACAACGGGGCTTGAGCGAATCAGATCCTCTCGGGGCTAAGAGGAACGGGATTTCTCCCTCAAGTTACGCACGACTATTGATGCCGGGCCTTAACAAATCCTTACCGGCACGCCGGAAAATTTACCAATGTGTACCACTCATGAAATCTAGGTAAATTCCGAAGAGATAATTTGTTAACGATACCGGAGACCTCAAAACAGCTCCTACCTTGGATCCCGGGGTCAGTCGGCAAGCTGCGGCAGGTTGCGGAACAGCTCGAGCGCTTCGGGATTGGCGAGCGCTTCCTTGTTCTTGATGGCGCGGCCGTGCACCATGTCGCGTACCGCGAGCTCGGTGATCTTGCCCGATTTGGTTCGCGGAATATCGCTGACGGCGACGATCTTGGCCGGCACGTGGCGCGGGCTCGCCCCGGTGCGGATTTTCGCGCGGATGCGTTTTTCCAGCTCGGCATCGAGCTCAACGCCCGCCGCCAGCCGCACGAACAGCACGACACGCACGTCATTGTCGAAATCCTGGCCGATGCACAGCGCTTCGAGGATTTCCGGCATCTGCTCGACCTGATTGTAGATCTCCGCCGTGCCGATCCTGACACCGCCCGGATTGAGCGTGGCGTCGGAACGGCCATGGATGATCAGGCCGCCATGGACGGTCCATTCGGCGAAATCGCCGTGGCACCAGACATCGTCGAAACGTTCGAAATAGGCGGCTTTGTATTTCCTGCCGTCAGGGTCGTTCCAGAAGCCGATCGGCATTGCCGGAAACGCCTTGGTGCAGACGAGCTCGCCCTTCTCCTGGCGGAGCGGGCGGCCGTCATCGGCCCAGACATCGACGGCAAGGCCGAGCCCGGGCCCTTGGATCTCGCCGGTCCATACCGGTTCGATCGGCACGCCGAGCACGAAGCAGGAGACGATATCGGTGCCGCCGGAAATCGAAGCCAGATGCACGTCCTTCTTGATGCCTTCATAGACGAAGCGGAAATCTTCCGGCGATAGCGGCGAGCCGGTCGATGAGATGGTGCGCACGCTGGAAAGATCATGCGTGCGGATCGGCTTCAGGCCGGCCTTGCGCACGGAATCGATGAATTTGGCCGAGGTGCCGAAATAGGTCATCTTTTCGGCATCGGCGAAGTCGAACAGCGCATTGCCGTCCGGGTAGAACGGCGAGCCGTCGTAGAGCAGCAAGGTGGCGCCCGATGCCAGGCCCGACACCAGCCAGTTCCACATCATCCAGCCGCAGGTGGTGAAGTAGAAGAAGCGGTCGCCGTCGAGCAGGCCGGCATGCAGCCGTTCTTCCTTGACGTGCTGGATCAGCGTTCCGCCGGCCGAATGGACAATGCATTTGGGAATGCCGGTCGTGCCCGATGAAAACAGGATGTACAGCGGATGCGAAAACGGCAGCCTTTCGTAGGCGACAGGCCTTGCGGCAAAGGGTGACAGCGCCTCTTCCAGCGCAGCCGCCTTGCCGATGGTTGCGGCGACGTCGAGCGAGGTGCCGAGATAGTCGACAATGAGGACTTTACGGACGGTGGCGAGCTTGCCCGCCACGGCCGCGATCTTGTCGGCGACTTCGATCGCCTTGCCATTGTACCAGTAGCCGTCCGGCGCGATGAACACGACAGGCTCGATCTGGCCGAACCGGTCGAGAACTCCCTGCTCGCCGAAATCTGGGGAGCAGGACGACCAGACCGCGCCGATCGAGGCGGCCGCCAGCATCGCAGCAACGGTCTCCGGCATGTTGGGCATCATCGCGGCGATGCGGTCGCCCTTCTTCACCTTGAGCGACAGGAAAAGCTGCTGCAGTCGCGAGGTCAGCGCATGCAGCTCGTTCCAGGACAGCCGCCGCTCGACCTTGTCCTCGCCGCGAAAGACGATTGCGTCGCCAAGCCCGGTTTTCTTGAGGAGATTCTCGGCGAAGTTCAGCTTTGCCTCAGGAAAGAAGGTCGCGCCGGGCATCTTGTCGCCATCGACCAGCACGCGTTCGCCCTTGTCGCCGACGATGCCACAAAAGTCCCAGACCAGGCTCCAGAAGGTCTCGCGATCATCGATCGACCAGCGATGCAGGTCGGCATAGGAGGAGAAAACCTTGCCGGCCATGTTCGCCGCGGCATTCATGAAGGCGGTCATCGGCGCCGCGTCGATCTGCTCTTGCGTCGGGATCCAGAGCGGTGCGTCGTCAGCCATCATTGTTTCTCCGTAGGCTGCATCGCTTATGCATATCGCGATGCAGCAGAGCAAGATTTTGTTGGACCGCGCCGGTCAGGGTGTGCGCAAATGCCATCGCCGGGCCATAAAGACTTGAAATGCGTCAGCCGTCGGTTACACCCGTCGGGCGATTTTGTCGGAATGGAAGCATACGGGGCGATATGCCATCACCTTTGATCCGACGCGGAATATGGGCGATCGGCGCAGCCGTCATCGTCATCGCGCTGGTTGTCGCAGCCTTGCCGTTGATCGCCTCGACCCGCATCGTACGCGACCGTATCGCGTGGGAAATGAGCGCGTGGAGCGGTTTCCGGGTCACCATCGACGGCGCGCCGCGTATCGAGGTCTGGCCGAATTTCCGGGCGATCCTGAGCGACGTGACGCTGTCGCAATGGACAGAGACGGATGCGCCGCCCGTGGTCGAGGCCGAACGGGTCGAGGTCGACCTCTCAGCGATGGCGGCGCTGCGTGGCGATGTGGTGTTTTCGACGGCGCGGCTGGTACGACCGACGATCCGGGTTCAGCGTACCGCGAGCGGGTTTTTCCTGCCTGTGATTCCCAGCGGTGGGCGCATTACGCGTTCGATCGATGCTGCCCGCGCGGTGATCAACACAAATCCAGCCAAGCCGGATCTCGGCAAGCTGCCGACAGATCCGTTCGGCACAGTCGAGTTCAGGGACGGCCGCGTAGTGGCTGCCATCGGCGGCAAGGACCAGGAGATATTGAGCAGCCTGAGCGGCCAGGCGAATTGGGCCGCGATGAATAGCAATGCGACGCTGTCGGCGACCGGGATATGGCGCGGCGAAAGTGTTGCCATCGACGCAGCATCGCCGAACCCGCTCGTGCTGTTTGGTGGCGGCACAGCACCGGCCACATTTTCCTTCAAGGCGGCACCGGCCAGTTTTTCGTTCGACGGCCGTGCCAGCATGTCGGAGAACGGCTATTTCGACGGCCAGGCGAAATTCGCCGCACCTTCGCTCCGACGCGTGCTCGAATGGTCGCAGGCCGGCATCGCGCCCGGTGCCGCAATCGGCTCGATCTCGGTTTCAAGCAAGATCACGGCGACGGCCGGGCGCGTCAAATTTGAAAACACGGCCCTGACCCTCGACAACAACCCGGGAATGGGTGCGCTGGACTTCACCTATGGTGAGGCACTGCCGGTGATCTCCGGCACACTTGCCTTCGATACGCTCGACCTCAGATCATTTCTCTCCGCCTTTACGCCGGTACCATCCGCCGGCGGCACCGGCCCGGGCGAAATCGACACAAGCTTCGCCGACCGGATCAATCTCGATCTCAGGCTGTCGGCGGCGCATGCCACCGCCGGCGCCATCCAGCTTGCCGACGTCGCCGCCACTGCCCAGGTCAAGAACGGCCTTGCCGTCTTCGACATCTCGGATGCATCCGCCTTTGGCGGCAACGTCCAGAGCAGCGTCCGTTTCGACCGCAAGCCCGCCGGCACGGAAGTCGAGATCCGGCTGCTTGCTTCCGATATCGACGGCGGCGCTTTCGGCACCGCGGCCGGGATGACGCGGCTGGTGCCGATCGGCACTGGAACCGTTTCGGTCATCCTCAAGGGGCCTGGCAGAACCTGGGACTCGATTTTCGAAAACGCCAATGGCTCGCTGTCGGCGACGTTCGGCGCGGGTGCGCTGAGCCGGCTTAACCTGCCGGCGTTCCTCAAGCACACCGAACAGGGCGGATTCTTCGCGCTGGACGACGTCTCGGACGGAACGCTGCCGATCGACGGGGCCGAGCTCAAGGCGAGCATTTCGAACGGCGTGGCGCGCATCGACAAGGCCGAGGTGAATTCCGCGCAATACAAGATCTGGCTTTCCGGCATCGCATCCTATGCCGGACGCGGGCTGGCGCTGTCCGGCGGCATCGTCCAGCCGAGCCAGGCTGCCACGCAGACGAACGGCCAGGGACCCAATCAGTCGTCGTTCTTCGTCGGCGGCACCTGGAGCACGCCGTTCATCTCGCCGATAAGCCGCGGCGTTTCGGGAGAGTAAGCAGCAGCAGCATCAACCGCGCTGTGCGGCCTGCTCGTCGCGTTGGCGCTGCACCTCGCGGCGTTTGTTTGCGAGCGAAGCGATGATCACGCCAACTGCGACGACCGCGATCAAGATGGTGCAGGCTGCGTTGATTTCCGGCGTCACGCCAAGGCGGACCTGGCTGTAGATCTTCATCGGCAGCGTCGTGGCGCCGGGTCCCGAGGTGAAGCTGGCAATAACCAAATCGTCGAGCGACAGCGTGAAGGCCAGCATCCAGCCGGAGACGATAGCCGGCATGATGACCGGCAGCGTGATCTGGAAGAAGGTCTTCACCGGTGGCGCGCCGAGGTCCATCGCGGCCTCTTCCAGCGAACGATCGAAAGTGATCAGGCGCGACTGAACCACCACCGCAACGAAGCACATGGTTAGCGTGGTGTGGGCAAGCGTCACCGTGAGAAAGCCGCGGTCGAGGCCGACGGCGACGAAGAGCAGCAGCAGCGACAGGCCGGTGATGACTTCCGGCATGACCAGCGGCGCAAACACCATGCCGGAAAACAGAAGCCGGCCGCGAAAGCGCGTGTAGCGTGTCAAGGTGAGCGCCGCCAGCGTGCCGAGCACGGTCGCCACGCTTGCCGAGATGACGCCGACGCGGGCCGTCACCCAGGTGGCGTCCATCAGACCCCGGTTGTGGAACAGCGACACGTACCATTTCGTCGAGAAGCCACCCCAGACGGTGACCAGCTTCGATTCGTTGAAAGAGAACACGACGAGCAGGACGATCGGCAGGTAAAGAAAGGCAAAGCCGAGCACGATCGACGTGATGTTGAAGCGGCTCCAGGTCGCGTTCATTGGTCCTGCTCCTGGGCGCGCGCCTGGGCTCGCTGGAAGAGCATGATCGGCACGATCAGCAGCAGCAGCAAGATGACGGCAACCGCGGACGACACCGGCCAGTCACGGTTGGCGAAGAACTCGTTCCACAGCGTCCTGCCGATCATCAGCGTCTGCGAGCCGCCGAGCAGGTCGGGAATGACGAACTCGCCGACGGCGGGAATGAACACCAGCAGGCAGCCAGCGATGACGCCGGGCAGCGACAGGGGGAAGGTGATCTTCCAAAAGGCGCTGGTCGGCGGACAGCCGAGATCCTTGGCGGCCTCGATCAGAGAATGGTCCATCTTCTCCAAGGACGAATAGAGCGGCAGCACCATGAACGGCAGATAGGAGTAGACGATGCCGATGAAGATCGCCGTATAGGTGTTGAGGATGATCAGCGGTTGGCTGATGATGCCGGTGGCGAGCAGCAGCTGGTTGAGCAGGCCCTCGGGCTTGAGGATGCCGATCCAGGCGTAGACACGGATCAGAAACGAGGTCCAGAACGGCAGGATCACCAGCATCAGCAAGGTCGGGCGAATCGTCGCTGGGGCGCGCGCCATGCCATAGGCTATGGGATAGCCGACCAGCAATGTCAGGACCGTCGAGATGGCGGCGACGATGACGCTCGTCACATAGGCATTGAAGTAAAGCGCATCCTGCGTCAGCCAGGTATAGTTGTCGAAATTCAGTGCGCCGAATCCTGAAATAAACCCGGAAATGCCGCTGCGGAAATCAAGCACCGGCGTGTAGGGCGGCATGGCGATCGCCGTCTGCGACAGCGAAATCTTGAAGACAATGATGAAAGGGACGAGAAAGAAGAACAGCAGCCAGAGGTAGGGGATGATGATGACGAGCCGGCTAACGAACGCCGCTCCCAGCCTGACCAAGGCGGATTTGCCGGCAGCGCTTGCCGGAGAGCTTGTTGCGGCAGTGACAGCGGACATGATCAGTCTCTACCGTGTCAGGACGACGCCGGCGTCGGGGCGGAAAGAAACCCAGGCGCGGTCGTTCCAGGTCAATGGGTCCTCGGTGAGACGTGCCGCGTTCATGGTGCTCGCCCGCACCACCTGACCGTCGTTCAGCCTGACGTGATAGACGGTCATGTCGCCGAGATAGGCTATGTCGTAGACCTCGCCCTCGATGGCGTTGACGGCACCGGCCGGTTTTATGGAGGACACCTTGATCTTCTCCGGCCTGATGGCGAAGGTGACGGATGTCCCGGCCGCGGCATTGCCGGCATTTTCGGTCCAGATGGTGATGCCGTTGCCGGCATCGATGCTCGCGCTGCCGGCCTCGCCAGCCGCGATCTTGCCGTCGAACATATTCACATTGCCGACGAAGCCGGCGACGAAGCGGGAACCCGGCGCCTCGTAGACCTCGGCCGGCGTCGCCACCTGCATCACCTCGCCCTTGTCGATGATGGCGATGCGGTCGGCCATCGTCATCGCCTCTTCCTGATCATGGGTGACAACGACGAAGGTGAGGCCGAGGTTCTGCTGCAGGTCCATCAGCTCGAACTGGGTCTCCTCGCGCAGCTTCTTGTCCAGCGCACCAAGCGGCTCGTCGAGCAGCAGGACTTTCGGCCGCTTGGCCACCGAGCGGGCGAGTGCAACGCGCTGGCGCTGGCCGCCCGACAATTGGTGCGGTTTGCGCTTGGCGAACTGCTCGAGCTTGACCAGCTTCAGCATCTCGGCGACGCGCTTGTCGATGTCGGCCTTGGCCATGCCTTCCTGCTTGAGGCCGAAGGCAATGTTGTTCTCGACCGTCATGTGCGGAAACAAGGCGTAGGACTGGAACATCATGTTGACCGGCCGTCGGTAGGGCGGAATGCCGCGCAGATCCTGGCCGTCGAGCAGGATGCGGCCGGCGGTCGGCTCCTCGAAGCCGGCGAGCATCCTGAGCAGCGTCGATTTCCCGCAGCCTGAGGCCCCCAGCAAGGCAAAGAATTCGCGTTCGAAAATGGTCAGCGACAGGTTGTTGACCGCTGTAAACTCACCGAATTTCTTGGTGACGTTGTCGAACTGGATGTATGGCTTGGCGTTCGGATCGTTCCATGGCGCAAAATCCCTGCGGATGCTGCCAAGCGATTTCATGTCCCACTCCGTCCTGCTGCTTGCCTCATGAGAAAGCGGCCCGGCAACGGCTGCCGGGCCCTGGTCAGGTTGCTATTGGCCGGTGACGATCTTGGTCCAGGTGCGGGTGATGATGCGCTGGGTCTTGGGATCGTAAGGCGAAACGGTGTAGAGCTTCTGCATAGTCGCGGCGTCGGGATAGATCGCAGGATCTTCCAGAATCGCCTTGTCGATGAACTGCTGCGAAGCCTTGTTGCCGTTGGCGTACAGAACGGCATTTGATGATTTGGCGATCACTTCCGGCCTCATCATGTAGTTGAGAAATTCGTGTGCCTCGGCGACGTGCGGTGCATCGGCCGGTATCGCCATCTGATCAAACCATATCTGCGCCCCTTCCTTCGGCACGGAGTAGCCGATTTCGACACCCTGCTTGGCTTCATCGGCGCGATCGCGCGCCTGGAAGATGTCGCCCGAGAAGCCGACCGCCAGGCAGATATCGCCGTTGGCCAGGGCGTTGATGTATTCGGAAGAGTGGAACTTGCGGATGTAGGGCCGGATCTTGAGCAGTGCCTCCTCGGCCTTGGCGATATCGTCGGCAGACGTGCTGTTCGGGTCAAGACCGAGATATTTCAATGCAGCCGGTATCATGTCCGCCGGCGAGTCCAGCACATGAACGCCGCAATCATTGAGCTTCTTCAGTGTGTCTGGATTGAAGAAAACATCCCAGCTGTCGATCTTGTCGGAGCCAAGTGCCGCCTGCACTTTCTTGATGTTGTAGCCAATTCCGACCGTTCCCCACATATAGTTGACGGAATATTCGTTGCCGGGGTCGTATTCATTGGTCCGCTCCGAAATAACATCCCACATGTTGGAAATATTCGGCAGTTTCGATTTGTCGAGCTTCTGGAACACACCCGCCTGGATCTGTCGTGCAAGGAAATTGCCGCTGGGCACGACGACATCGTAGCCGCTGCCGCCGGCGAGCAGTTTCGTTTCCAGGATCTCGTTGGAATCGAAAGTGTCGTAGACGACCTTGATGCCGGTTTCCTTGGTGAAGTCGTCGATGATCGAACTGTCGATATAGTCCGACCAGTTGAAGACGTTGACGACGCGATCCTCGGCATGCGCGCCCAAGGTAAAAACTGCCAGAAACGCCGAAGTCGCCGAAAGCCAGAGCGCTTTGCGGGTCATGCTATTCTCCTTTGATGAGTGTTCCGTCGCCAGCTCGTCGCGGCGTCCGCGCGGCTGGGCATTTGCTTCAAGGTATTGGGCTTGCAGGCAGGCGACAAGCGCGAATTGCCGGCGCCATTATCGTTCGGCGGCGAGCCGACAGCGAAGACCTGGCGTGGCGTTGGTGGTGTTCCGACGCCGTCGGAAGCTTTCGCTACGGCGCGGGCAGGGAGACGACGATATTGTCCGGCCTCGATGCGACCGGCATGGAGACTTGGCAAGATACGCCTGTCTTGTTGTTGCCGTGATCGCAGCCTGCCCGCGCGGCTGCGACGTTGTCAATGGTTCATCTCGCTTTGACGCGCGCACTGCATCAATTAGGTGACGGCACACCGGTGACGCCCGCTCGCGCGGGCCGCGTCTGGCGTTTGAACTCGAGCCCGATATGGACGAGCAGCGCGGTGACCACGACCGCACCGCCGACGATGGTGCGCGCCGACGGCACCTCGGAATGGATGAGCCAGACCCAGATCGGGCCAAGGATCGGTTCGAACGTGCCGAGCAGCGCCGCGACGGCGGCCGGAACAAGCCGGGCTCCGGTGGCGAAGAAGGCGAGACCGAGTCCCAGATTGATCACGCCAAAGGCAAAGAGGAAGCCCATATCGTGGCTGGAGACGCCCAGCGCCGACGCCTGCGATGCCGCAAAGGCGGCCGCCAGCATCGTGCCGAGGCAGGTCGCCGGCGTCATGCGCACATGGGCAAAGCGGCGCGTGATGACGGTGGCGATCGAGAACATGACAGCGATGAGCAGCGCCAGCCCGTCGCCGATTGGCGACACCGCGCCATCGAGCGATTCCGACACCATGATGGCGACGCCGACAATAACGGCGGCGATCGCCACCCAGGTCGCCACCGCCACCCGTTCGCGAAACAGCGCCCAGGCAAACAGCGCCGCCAGAAGCGGCACGCCGGCCTGCATCAACAGGATGTTGGCGACGGTGGTATAGGCAAGCGCCACGACGAAAGAGGTCGACGCCGTGGCGAAGCAGAACGCCACCGCAAGGCCGGCCAGGCCCATGCCGCGAAACAGCTTCAGCGTGCCACGCCAGCCATCGCGCCAGACCATGAAGCAGAGCAGGAAGGCGGCGGCCCAGACCGAGCGCCAGAACACCACCGTCCAGCTGTCGGCGTTGTCGATGAAGCGCGCAATGCTGCCGCCGAAGCTCCACATCAACGCCGACAGGAATACCAGCAGGAAGCCGACGCGTTCGCCTTGCGGCGACACGATCGGCGAAGCGGCAACCGGAGATGATGCGGTATCGGTCATGGGTATGACTGTCGGCGAATTCGGAGCAGCACGATGTGCAATGGACGACAGAGACGTGCCTCATTCGCGTAACGCAAAGCAGAAGGCCGGGCGTGATCCAGTTCGATGTTCCGTTTGGCGCACTGACGAGGGCGCATCGCCCTCGCCCGGCGATGATCCGAGGCGACCGGTCGACGATGGCTTTACGACGTGCCCCTATTGCCGCGGATAAAGCGCCAGAGACCGGCCAGCGGAACCAGCAGGAGCAGGCCAAACTTTTTCAGCGCGATCAGCGCCACGACCAGAAAACCTGCTTTCGCCGCCAGCTTGCCGGCAATCAGGCCACCGACGCCAATCGCCGCAACCGTATCGACGCCCGGCACGAAATCAGCGTATGTCTTGCCGGTATTGAAGTCCGCGAGGCCAAGCACTTCATCCAGGCTTTGCCTTATCTCCGGCAATTGTTCCACCGTCGCGATATAGCTCATCACGAAGACGCCCTCCCTGCCAAGGAAACGGACGTCGTAGTTGAGCGTATGGGCGGCATCGTTGCCAAATTGCAGCTCCTTGGCCCAGTGCAGGCGCTTGTGGGCCGCGTCATAAACCGGCGGCGACGCCCAGCCGATCAGCGTAATGGGCGCATAGCCATCCTTTACCCTCTGATCGTTGCCGGACAGAGTGTCTGACTGCATGTTGCGCAGCAGTTCATTGTAATCGATGGACGCGGCGTCGCTGTCGTCGACGTAACCGATCTTTTCCCAGCGCAGCTCTATCCCCCAATTGTTGTCGGCAATGGGATCATGGGAGACTGGAAAGATCATGCCGAGGGCATCGGAACCAGAGTCGGGCGGATTGCCCCAGGCTTCGGTGAGGACGGAGAGCGTGTCCTTCTTGTCCAGAAAATAGAACTTGTCCTTGAGGTCGAGATGGACGCCTTCGGCAAGATTTATCGCGCCGGTCTTCGGATCGATCTTGTCCAGGAACGCCTTGCCGGCATCATTATACTGTTGATAGGATTTGAAGAAATCCGAGGACTTTTCAGCCAATGCGGGATCGGCCGAAAACGCGAGCGCCAAGCCAAAAAACTGTCCTGCCCATCATTGATCCCCCGACCGTTGCGCAGTTCTTTTTTTGATACCGTACCGTCAATGCTGAATCAATATTCGGCTGAATCAATATTTTGGCCGAACCAATATTTTGGCCGGCAACCGCGAACCAGCTTACTGGTTGCCGCCGCAGGAACAGATGAGGTCCTTTGGTCGAAGATTCAGCCGCAATATTGCTGGAGCCGAATCACTGGAAATCGAACGCCGACAGTCCCGTGACCATCTCGTCGAGGCCGAGCGGACGTGTAACGGGTGGCTCGGCGCGGGCGAGGCAGCCGATGCGTTCGCACAGCCGGCAGGCAGGGCCGACCGGCGTAGCCAGCGCAGCGGCGCTCTGTCCGGTCTTGCCGATGGCGGCCGGCCCCGGCAATGCCGCTCCATAGACGACCTCGTCGCGAAAACCGATGTCGCAGCCGAGCAACAGCGCCGTGCGCCGCGGGCGCTCGGCAAACGAGCCCTGCGGCCCCTCGAGCGTGCGGGCAATGCAGAGAAACGCTGCGCCATCTGGCATTTCCACTGCCTCGACCAGGATCTGGCCGGGCTGAGCGAAGGCGGCATGGACCGGCAGCTTCGGACAGCCGCCGCCGAAGCGGCTTTGCGGAAAGCCGTGGCTGCCCGCCTTGCGGAAGCGATTGCCGGCATTGTCGACCTCGAGCATGAAGAACGGCACAGCCAGCGCACCCGGCCGCTGCAGGGTGGTCAGCCGGTTGGCCGCCTGCTCGAACGAAACGCCGAAGCGCGACCGCAACATGTCGATGTCATAGCGGGCGCGGACCGCCGCCGCGTGAAAAGGCTGATAGGGCATCATCAGCGCGTGCGCGGCATAGCGGCCGAGCTCGAAACGCGCCAGCCGGCGGGCTTCGTCGGTGGTCAGCTTCAGCACCTGGATCTCGGCGGCGACAGCGACGCTCATGCGGATCAGGCAGGCCTCCATCGCCACCTCGCGCAGTTGATCGAATGGCGACAGCCGCTCGGACAGGAACAGGCGCTGCGAGTGACGGTCATAGCGACGCCGCCAGTTGGGCATGGTGGCGACCGGCAATACCTTGACGACGATGCCGAATTCACGCCGCAGCCAGGCCTTCAACGCACTGAACAGACCGTCGCCGCGATCGAGCACCGACGTGAATGCCTCGGCTTCCTCTTCGAGCGCGGCAAAATGGTTCGGCCGGCGTTCGAAAATCTCATGCACCTCGTCGATCGGCAGCCTGGCACCGGAGAGGGCGGTGGCCTTGCCGTCACGCGCGAGCAGTTCGTTGAGATCGGATAGCCGCTCGGCCTGCTCGCGATAGGCGCGAAACAGCTTTATGACGGCAGCGGAGGCGTTTGGCGCCGCCTCGACAAGCTCGATGAGTTCCTGGTCGCCCGGCAGTTCGCCGGCCAGCAGCGGATCTGAAAACACTTCCTTCAAGTCGGCAACCGACCCCCTCGCCTCGCCTTGCAATTCGTGCGGGTTGACCTTGTAGACAGTTGCCAGTCTCAGGATCAGTTGCACCGTCAGCGGCCGCTGGTTGCGCTCGATGAGATTGAGATAGGACGGCGAGATGCCGAGCCCTTCTGCCATCGCCGTCTGGGTCAGCCCCTTGGCGTTGCGGATGCGACGAATGCGCGGCCCGGCAAAGATTTTGTGGTCGGCCAATCGACTGCCCTTGACAGAAATTTACATCCGCTGATGGCATGGCGGCGTTTTACAATCATGACAATTTACAGCTCTCATCCGTCAAACGCAACACAGGTTTTCTCTTATTTTCTGGCTAACCTGGAGGTTTACCTCGCTTGCGTCGTGCCGGCATGTAAATGATGTCACACATGGCGCACGCATTTTTCCTCTGCGACGCCTTCCGAAAACCGGCATCAAAACCGCCTGGAGTGACCAATGACCGACTTTTACAACCTTGTCCCGTCGGCGCCGCAAGGCCGCTTTGATGGCATCGAACGGCCCTATTCGCCGGAGGAGGTGAAGCGGCTGCGCGGCTCGGTGCAGATCCGGCAGAGCCTCGCCGAAATGGGGGCAAACCGGCTGTGGCAGCTCATCCATGAAGAAGATTTCGTCAACGCGCTGGGTGCCATGTCGGGCAACCAGGCGATGCAGCAGGTGCGGGCGGGGCTGAAAGCGATCTATCTGTCGGGATGGCAGGTCGCCGCCGATGCCAACACCGCTTCCGCCATGTACCCGGACCAGTCGCTCTATCCCGCCAATGCGGCGCCCGAGCTGGTCAAGCGCATCAACCGAACCTTACAGCGCGCCGACCAGATCGAGACTTCGGAAGGCAAGGGGCTGTCGGTCGACACCTGGTTCGCGCCGATCGTCGCCGATGCCGAAGCCGGCTTCGGCGGGCCGCTCAACGCCTTCGAGATCATGAAGGCATTCATCGAGGCGGGTGCGGCCGGTGTCCATTACGAGGACCAGCTGGCTTCGGAGAAGAAATGCGGCCATCTCGGCGGCAAGGTACTGATCCCGACCGCCGCACACATCCGCAACCTCAACGCCGCGCGGCTTGCCGCCGACGTCATGGGAACGCCGACGCTGGTCGTGGCGCGCACCGACGCTGAAGCGGCAAAGCTCTTGACCTCCGACATCGACGAACGCGACCGGCCCTTCGTCGATTATGGCGCCGGCCGCACGGCGGAGGGCTTCTACCATGTCAGCAACGGCATCGAGCCCTGCATCGCCCGCGCCATCGCCTATGCGCCCTATGCGGACCTGATCTGGTGCGAGACCTCCAAGCCCGATCTGGCGCAGGCCAGGACGTTTGCCGAGGGTGTGCGCAAGCATCATCCAGGCAAGCTGCTTGCCTATAATTGCTCGCCGTCTTTCAACTGGAAGAAGAATCTCGACGACGCGACGATTGCGAGGTTCCAGAAGGAACTCGGCGCCATGGGTTACAAGTTCCAGTTCATTACGCTGGCCGGTTTCCACCAGCTCAATTTCGGCATGTTCGAGCTCGCCCGCGGCTACAAGGAGCGGCAGATGGCCGCCTATTCGGAACTGCAGGAGGCGGAATTCGCCGCGGAAGCCAATGGCTACACCGCCACCAAGCACCAACGCGAGGTCGGCACCGGCTATTTCGACGCCGTCTCGATGGCGATCACCGGTGGCCAGTCTTCGACCACGGCCATGCATGGATCGACCGAGCACGCCCAATTCAGGCCGGCGGCGGAATAGCGGAATAGCAGACAGACCGAGGGAACGCTCAAACGGGCATGGCAATACAACAGACATGGCAACACAGGGAGAAGACCAATGGCATCGATAAGCCGCGTCAAGGAACGGGCCGAAGAGCAGGCCACCAGCATGAATGTCGACCAGCAGGCGACCATCCGAATGCTGGCGAACGATCTGCACAGGCTCAATCAGTCGGTGATGAAGGCGGTCGAGGCCGGCGTCTCGGTCGAACTGGTGCGCTCGGCACGGCACCATGGCGGCGACGGCAACTGGGGCGATCTGCTGATCCCGGTCATCGTCACGCAGCGGAGCCACGACTGATAAACTCTATCGCACCGCGCCTTTTTGAACGCATGCTATTGCACCTCGCACGCCGCGGCTCTGCCTAGTCCGGCAGAGCTGCTAGTGCAACGATTTCAATGACAAGATCAGGCTGCGCAAGCGCTGCAACGCCAATAACTTCCGACGGCGGCGGGTTGTTGTAGCTGCAGTGCTTCGGGCAGTGCACGGCAAAGAATTCGTCCAAGACGTCCAGGCGAAAATTGGGGGAGCTCAGCACGCCGCCATCGGGAAATGGCCCCTTAACAAAGAAGGTCAGCCGGATGAGATGCTCGAGCTCAGTGCCAAGCTCTTCCAGATCTAATTTGATGTTGGTGAGAATTGCGCGCCACTGCGCGGCCGCATCGCCGACGGCGCCGCCGCCGCTTTTGCCGATCGGATCGTAGTCCTCGGCGGTCGCGGTGTTTCCGGAAAGGTAGACAAATCCCTTTGCGCCGGTAACGACCGTACCCTTTCCCCATGGCATCAACCGGCCGTTTTTGAATTTCTTGTGAGTCACGAGTTCCATTGTCATCTCCCGCCGATCAAAGAGACGTGCCTAGCCAACGAGGAAGGGTAGTCCGGCGAGGCGATACGACAAGCTCGCGACAGACCTGCCTCGCCTTCATCCAACCTTTCAACCCGGCTATGGCTGCGAGTTGGTGCGTACGCGCCGCAAAGCCAAACTTCGCTGAAGCCTGCCCGGTTGTGGTGGCAACTTCTCCTTCGGGCGGCGGCAAAGAAAAGCACTTAATTTTAATTTTAATGTTTCTTGCGATATTCTCCTGATATGCCATTTGAGCTTGACATGAGCAGTGATCTCACGCCAATTACCTCTCGAGTTTCAACCCTGCATTGAAACATTGAACAACGGCCTGCCCCGCCATGTGCCCAGCGAATCGCGATATCGAGACTGCAAAACAGCTGCCTTTCGTTAGCCGGAACATGGAGACGCGGATGCTCCCGGATTTTTCTCGGGTGCTGGTGGTCGGAAAATCACCGATCAACCGCGTCGTGGTTTCAAAGATCGTGGAGCGGTCCGGCCTCAAACCGATCTCGGAAACTCCCGAAACCGCGGCAAAGGCCTTGCACACGCTGATTCCCGGGACTGTCGTTCTCGACGGCGGTGCGGAGAACGGGGACTGCGACGCCTTGCTGTCGGGTATCGATGCACTGCGAAGGGCGTCAGGCAGATCGCTTCCGTCGGTGATCCTGCTTTCAGTCAAGACCGGCACTCCGGAGAGCCTGGGCTTGTCCAGCGTCGTCGATGCAGTGGTCGTCAAGCCGATCACCACCGAACGGCTGCAGCCGGTGATCGACCGGCTGATCGCGATTAGCCGCAATTGACGCCGACCGCTATGCCTCGACTGCAGACCTGATCAATCAATCTCGCCGATACGCTCGATCAAGCCCGGCAATTCACCGAGATTGGCTATCTGGCGAAAGCGTGGTGCCGAGACCGGCGGCTCGACATGTTCCAGCACCCAGGTCAGCTCATGCGGAACGTGGATGCCCCAACTGCCGGCTTCGATGGCCGGCACGACGTCCGATTTGAGCGAGTTGCCGACCATCATGCCCTTTTCCGGGCCGTCGCCGTGGCGGCTGAAGATGCGGCTATAGGTGGCCGCGCTCTTGTCGCTGACGATTTCGACCGCATGGAACAGCTCGCCCAGGCCGGATTGCGCCAGCTTGCGTTCCTGGTCGAACAGGTCGCCCTTGGTGATCAGCACCAGGCGGTAAGCGCCGCCCAGCTTTTCCACGGTCTCGCGCGCATGCGGAAGCGGCTCGATCGGATGGCTGAGCATCTCGCGGCCCGCGGCGAGAATTTCAGCAATGGTTGAGGCAGGCACCTGGCCTTCGGTGACCTCGATCGCCGTCTCGATCATCGACAGCGTAAATCCCTTGATGCCGAAGCCGTAGACCGCGAGGTTGCGCTTCTCGGCCTCCAGCAATCTTGCCGAAATCCGATCCTCCTCGGCGTGGTCGGCGAGCAGCGCGGAGAGGCGCTGCTCGGTCATGCGGAAGAACTGTTCGTTCTGCCACAGCGTGTCGTCGGCATCGAAGCCGATCGTTGTCAGTTTGCGGCTGTGTTGCATTCGACGTCTTCAATTGCGGCGTTGCGGGACGCCGACCCTAGACCAGGATGTTTTTATCCGGAAGTCGTTGTGTTTCCCCGGCTAGTCGAGGCGGACGCCAGCCGGCTCCCCTTCCCTTTCGTCGCCGGCAACGGCTATACTCCACAATCTGCAACAAATCTGGTGATTGATGCCGCCTGCAAAAAAGGAAGTCCGTCCGTCGAGCCGCGGAGGACGCGCCCGCACGCCTGCCTTCGTGAAAAACCAACGTGGCGTCAAGAACTGGAAGGAAGTCAGCGCCTGGCTGGAATGGCGCGGCATCGAAGATATCGAATGCATCACACCCGACCAGGCCGGGGTTGCGCGCGGCAAGATGATGCCATCGAAGAAGTTCACCTCCAACACCTCGCTGGCGCTGCCTTCGGCGGTGTTCATGACGACGATTTCCGGCGGCTATCCGGAGGACGGCAACGGCTTCCACTATCCGGAGGACGACGGCGACCTCAAGCTGATGCCTGACCTCTCG
The DNA here is from genome assembly GCF_040318195.1 of Mesorhizobium sp. M1273. NCBI lineage: Bacteria > Pseudomonadati > Pseudomonadota > Alphaproteobacteria > Hyphomicrobiales > Phyllobacteriaceae > Mesorhizobium > Mesorhizobium sp. M1273. The sequence continues at coordinate 52,783 of NZ_JAMYLV010000027.1, forward strand.
ACGCTGACGGTGGTGCCGTGGGAGGAGGACCCTACCGCGGCGGTTATCTGCGACCTCGTCCACCAGGACGGCCGCTCGGTCGAGTTCACGCCGCGCAACGTGCTGAAGCGCGTGCTTGCCGCCTATGACAAGCGTGGACTGAGGCCGGTCGTGGCACCCGAGATCGAGTTCTACCTGGTGCGCAAGAACCCCGATCCGGACTATCCGCTGACCCCGCCGGTAGGTCGATCGGGGCGGCCGATCGGCGGCGGCGCCGGCTATTCGATCGCCGGGGTTAACGAATTCGACGAATTGATCGACGACATCTACCATTTCTCCGAAAGCCAGGGCCTGGAGATCGACACGCTGATCCACGAGGAGGGCGCCGGTCAGCTCGAAATCAATCTGCGTCACGGCGATCCGATCGAGCTCGCCGACCAGGTGTTCATGTTCAAGCGAACCATCCGCGAGGCGGCGCTCAAGCACGAGATCTACGCCACGTTTATGGCCAAGCCGATCCAAGGGCAGCCCGGTTCGGCCATGCATATCCATCAGTCGATCATCGACAAGAAGACCGGCAAGAACGTCTTTTCGGCGGAGGACGGCTCGGAGACCGAGGCCTTCTTCCATTTCATCGGCGGCATGCAGAAACATGTGCCGAACGCGCTGGTGATGTTTGCGCCCTACGTCAATTCCTACCGGCGGCTGACGCAGTCGGCCTCGGCGCCGGTCAACAACAAATGGGGCTACGACAACCGCACCACCGCCTTCCGCGTGCCCCGCTCCGACCCGGCTGCGCGGCGCGTCGAAAACCGCATTCCCTCCTCCGATGCCAACCCCTATCTGGCGCTGGCGGCATCGCTTGCCTGCGGACTGATCGGCATGACCAACAAGATCAAGGCCGAGCCGCCGGTTCTGACGACCGCCAACGAGGACCAGATCGACCTGCCGCGCAGCCTGCTCGAAGCCGTCGACCTGTTCGAGGCAGACGAAGAACTCGGCGCGCTGCTCGGCAAGTCATTTGCCGCCACCTATGCGGCGATCAAGCGAGCGGAATTCGAAACCTTCATGGAAGTGATCAGCCCGTGGGAGAGGGAGTATTTGCTGCTGAATGTGTAGTAGGGGAGTAGGGGAGTAGGGGAGTAGGGGAGTAGGGCAATATGGCAGTAGGGCAGTAGGGCAAGGATGACGGACAAGATCGCATCGTACAGGGATCTGATCGTTTGGCAGCAAGCCATGGACCTAACAGTTGCAGTCTACCAGGTGACAAGGACTTGGCCGAAAGACGAGATCTACGGGCTGACGGGTCAGGTGCGTCGGGCAGCAACGTCGGTGCCCGCCAACATCGCCGAGGGTTACGGCCGAGAAAGCCGAGCTTCCTACCAGCAGTTTCTCAGGATCGCCCAGGGATCACTCAAGGAACTGGAGACACACCTTTTAATCGCGCAAAGGGTTGGAATTACCTCTCGCGAGGCGGTCGAGTCATTGATGCCCCATAGCGAGAGCGTAGGAAAGCTCTTGCAGCTTCTGATCCGCAAGCTGTCGGCTGAATAGACACCTACTGCCCTACTGCCCTACTGCCCTACTGCCCTACTGCCCTACTGCCCTACTGCCCTAGCCGAGCATCATGACTTACCAATCCCCAATCTCCCCCGGCCGCTCCTGGTACGAAGACACGGCCGGGCCAAGGCCCGAATATCCGGCGCTCGACGGCGACCGGACATGCGATGTGGTGATTGTCGGCGGCGGCTTTACCGGCCTGTCGGCGGCGGCTCATCTCGCCACGACAGGCGCGGATGTCGTGCTTATCGAAACGCATCGTTTCGGTGACGGCGCATCGGGCCGCAATGGTGGCCAGCTCGGCACCGGACAACGGGCCTGGGCAGAGGAACTGGAAGCGGAATACGGCTTTTCCCGCGCCAAGGCGCTGTTCGACCTTGCCGAAGAGGCCAAGGCGCATCTGCTCGACTTTGCCGCGATGCACCAGATCGAGATCGACTATATGCCCGGCCAGATGTCGGTGGCGCACAAGAAGCGCTATGTCGACGACTACAAGGCGCATGCCGAGATCATGGCAAACCGGTTCGGTTATCCGCACATCTCATTCATGGATGCCGCGGAGACTGCCGAGCGGCTCGGCTCGACGCATTATTTCGGCGGCACCCGCGACACCGGCACCGGCCATGTCCATCCGCTGAAGCTGGTGATCGGCACAGCGAAAGTCGCGGCAGAGGCCGGCGCAAAGCTTTTCGAGCAGACGCCGTCGACCGGCATCACCTCCGGCGGCGGCAAGGTCAGGGTTGTGACGCCGAAGGGCACGATCACCGCCGCTAAATGCCTGATCGGGGTCAACGCCTATGGCGGCACGCTCGAACCGGTGAGTGCCGCGCATATTATGCCGATCGGCTCGTTCATCGGCGCGACGGTGCCGCTGGGAGCCGATTCCAAAGTGTTGCCGGGTGGCGAGGCGGTCGACGATTCGCGCTTCGTCGTGCGCTATTTCCGCAAATCGAAGGATGGGCGGCTGCTGTTTGGCGGGCGCGAGATCTATGCGGTCAACGATCCCAAGGACATCCACATCCACATCCGCCGGCAGATTGCCGAGATCTATCCGGCACTGAAGGACGTCGAGATCACTCATGGCTGGGGCGGCTATGTCGGCATCACCGTGCCGAGAAAGCCGTTCGTGCGCGAAGTGATGCCCAATGTGACCTCGATCGGCGGCTATTCCGGCCACGGCGTCATGCTGTCGAACTTTTTCGGCAAGCTTTATGCCGAGACGGTCGCCGGCAACCGCGACCGGCTGAAGCTGATCGAGGACCTGAAAATTCCACCCTTCCCCGGCGGCCGGCGTTTGCGCGCGCCACTGCTCTTCCTTGCGCTCAACTGGTACGCGTTGCGGGACAGGATCTAACCAGACGTTGCAGAATCCTTAACCAGGGCGCAGAATTCCCGCCAAGGGCGCAGTGATGCCACAATCGCGGGCGAAAGATGATGCTCGTGGGCAGCTGAACGGGGAATTTTTGCGGGCCTGCCCGCTTTTGGTTTGGGACCGATGCCGATCGAAATGCCGGCTCTCCGGCATGGGTCGTAAGAACATCGGCCCGCAAATGGAGGTGGCAAGTGTGAGAGAGCCCTTCAGTTTCGGCGCGCCGGAACGACGGCGCCTTGCGATGCAATTCGGTTACGATATGCGGCCGACGTTCTGGCACGGGGTCCGGTCGAACGCGCATCTGGTGATAGCCGCGCTTGGCACGGTCGCACTGCTCGGCGTTGCCGCGGTGGCACTGTGGCTGGCATTGCCGGCAAATGAGCGACAAGCGGCCGCAAGTCCTGAGCAGATCGTTCCGACCATCCCGGTCAAGACGACGAAGATCATGCCTGCCAAGGTTGCTGCGGCGCCGCGGACGACGGGCAAGGCAGATGCGGTTTCCCCAGCGGTGGCCGCGGCGGAAGCCGAGATACCAGCGCTGGCTCCCAACGATCCGCGCTGGACAGGGCCAAAGACGGCATCGGCCGCCGCCACGGCAGCATCCGACCAGCTGGCAAGCCAGACCGAGCAGGCGACCGATAAATCGTCTGCTTCGGTGGCATTCGCCGACCCGGCAGCAAAACCCGACGCTGCGGCATTGTTTGCCAAAGTCGCGGCTCCCGGCAGCTCAACGAAAAACAGCGGGCCCGATGGCGCGCAGACCGCCGCCATCCCCACGCCCAAGCCGCAACTGCCGACGCAGACTTCGAGCGAAGACGACAACAGCACCAAGGCAAATTCCGGAAGAGCCAATACTGCCGGTACCGGACGCATCCTGAGATCCGTCACCATGCGCACCGGCCCAAAAAAGAATGCAGCCGCCATTCTCACCGTGCCGGCCAAGACCTCGGTGCAGGTGATGAGCTGCAAGCAATGGTGCCAGATCGTCTACAACGGCAAGCGCGGCTGGATTTACAAGAGCTACGTCAAAACCGGGGCGTAGGGCCGGCAGAGCGATTGCGGGTCGCTCGCCATCAGCCAGTCCTTCGCCGGAGGCCCCGGCCGTTCAAATACAACGTCCGCCGTCGACTTCCAGCGACACGCCAGTGATGAAAGCCGCTTCGTCCGAAGCAAGCCAAAGCGCGGCATTGGCTATGTCGAGCGGCGTCGAAAGCCGGCCGAGCGGGATCGACGCGCGGAACTTCTCGCGGATCTCGGGTGTGTCGGCGCCCATGAATTTCGCGAGCATGCCGGTCTCGCCGGCAACTGGGCAGAGGCAGTTGACGCGGATGTTCTTCGGCGCGAGTTCCACAGCCATCGATTTGGTCGCGGTGATCGCCCAGCCCTTCGATGCATTGTACCAGGTGAGGCCAGGCCGCGGCCTGATACCGGCCGTGGAGGCCGTCGTCAGGATGACGCCACCGCCTTGCCGTTCCATGACCGGCACCACTGCAAGCGCTGCGTGGTAGATCGCCTTCATGTTGACTGATGTGATCAGGTCGAAGGTCGCTTCGTCGACTTCCAGCATGTCACCGTTGCGATGGGTGTAACCCGCGTTGTTGACCATGATGTCGATGCGGCCGAAGGCGCTCATTGCGGCATTGACCATGTCGTCGAATTCGGACCGCAGCGAGACGTCGGTCTGGGTCCAGATCGCCTTTTCGCCGATCTCGCCGGCAACGCGCTCTGCGCCCTTGGCGTTCAGATCGGCGACGACTACCCGCGCGCCCTCCTCGGCAAAGCGCCTGGCCATGCCCTCGCCAAAGCCCGAGGCAGCGCCAGTGATGATTGCGACCTTATTTTTGAGGCGCATGCTTTTCTCACTCATCGTTGAAAGCGATCGATGACGCGTTTGGCCAGGCCATCGAAAGATGTGCGTCCATCGACGATTTCTCCTTTGGCTTTCGCTGCCATCCGGCTCTATGCTGCAACTGCGAAGGCTCCGGAAGCATCGCTTGCCGACAAGCCTCCGGCCAGCGCCGGTGTCAAGAGCACACGCGGATGTGACGCAATGGCACTGGCAAGTTTAAATCGATTAGATTATATCAGCCGCGTTATCGCGACCGGCGTCACAGCGGACAGACCATGACCAGCCAGATCATTCCCGTCGACCCTTTCGACTTCATCATTTTCGGCGGCACCGGCGACCTGTCGGAACGTAAGCTTCTGCCGTCGCTGTACCACCGGCAGCGCGACCACCAGTTTTCCGAGCCGACGCGCATCATCGGCACATCGCGTTCGAAGATGACCGACGAGGAATTCCAGTCGTTCGCCAGGCAGGCGATTGCCGATCATGTGAAACCGGAGGATATCGACGCCACGGAACTGAAGACGTTCCTCGCGCGGCTCTCCTATATCCCGGCAGATGCAACCACAGGTGCCGGCTTCGACAGGCTGAAGAAGGCGATCGGCGACAGCGAACACATCCGCGCTTTCTATCTGGCTGTGGCACCGGCGCTGTTCGGCGACATCTCGCACAAGCTGAAGGAGCACGGGCTGATCACGCCGAATTCGCGCATTGTGCTGGAAAAGCCGATTGGCCGCGATCTCGCTTCGGCGCGCGCGCTCAACGACCTGGTCGGCGACGACTTCCATGAAAGCCAGATTTTCCGCATCGACCACTATCTCGGCAAGGAGACGGTCCAGAATTTGATGGCGCTGCGTTTTGCCAACGCGCTCTACGAGCCGCTTTGGAATTCCGCCAATGTCGATCATGTGCAGATCACCGTGGCCGAGACTGTCGGCCTGGAAGACCGCGTCACCTATTACGACAAGGCCGGCGCATTGCGCGACATGGTGCAGAACCACATGCTGCAGCTGCTCTGCCTGGTCGCGATGGAGGCGCCGTCGTCGATGGACGCCGATGCCGTCCGTGACGAAAAGCTCAAGGTGCTGCGGGCGCTGAAGCGCATCAACGGCAACGAAGCGCCGAAGCACACGGTGCGCGGTCAGTATCGTGCCGGCGCCTCGGCCGGCGGGCCGGTGAAAGGCTATGTCGAGGAACTCGGCAAGAACAGCAACACCGAGACTTTCGTTGCGCTCAAGGCCCAGATCGGCAACTGGCGCTGGGCGGGCGTGCCGTTCTACCTCCGAACCGGCAAGCGGCTGGCGACGCGCGTTTCGGAGATCGTCATCGAATTCAAGCCGATCCCGCATTCGATCTTCGGCGAGAGCGCCGGGCCGATTTCCGCCAACCAGCTAGTCATCAGGCTGCAGCCCGACGAGGGCGTCAAGCAGTTCATCATGATCAAGGATCCGGGGCCGGGCGGCATGCGGCTGCGCCAGATTCCGCTCGACATGAGTTTTGCGCAATCCTTCGACGGCCGCGCCCCCGATGCCTATGAGCGGCTGATCATGGACGTGATCCGTGGCAACCAGACGCTGTTCATGCGCCGCGACGAGGTCGAGGCGGCGTGGAAATGGATCGACCCGATCCAGGACGCCTGGGAGAGCGGCAGGCAAGAGGCGCAAGGCTACACCGCCGGCACATGGGGTCCCTCGGCCTCGATTGCGCTGATCGAACGCGACGGGCGGACATGGCACGAGAGCAATTAGGCGGCGCCTACAACTGGCACGAATTTGCCGGACGTCAGGAGTTGGCGACAGCGCTTGCCGGCCACGTCGCCGGCCGTCTGTCAAAGGCGATCGCCGAGCGCGGCACGGCGCTGCTTGCGGTCTCGGGCGGCACGACGCCGGCGAAATTCTTCGCGGCGCTTTCGACCGTTCCGATCGCCTGGGAAAAGGTGACGATAACATTGGTCGACGAGCGCTTCGTGCCGCCCTCATCGCCGCGCTCCAATGCCGGCCTGGTTGCCGCCAACCTGCTGCAGAACGCGGCCGCCGCCGCGAATTTCGTGCCGCTCTACTACGCCGCGGCAAGTATCGAGGGTGCAGCGGTCTCCGACAGTGAGGCGCTGCAATTGCTGCCCTGGCCACTCGACGTCGTTGTGCTCGGCATGGGAACTGATGGCCACACCGCCTCGTTCTTTCCGGATGCCGACAACCTGGCACGATTGCTCGATCCGTCGTCGCAAAGGATCGTGCTTCCGGTTCATGCGGCAAGCGCCGGCGAGCCACGGCTGACGCTGTCACTGGCGCGGATCATCAATGCCGCCTTCATCGCGCTGCATATCGAGGGCGCGGAAAAACGCAGCGCATTCGAGGCCGCGCTTGGACCTGGAACACGAAAGCCCATTCGCGCCGTGCTCGATGCCACTCAAAAGCCCGTAGAGGTTTTCTGGGCACCCTGATCTCAACTTGGCTGCAGGTCCCGGCAACAGCCGGAAGGTGTTTGCGGGACCTCGCCTGAAAGGACCGACCGCCATGACCGCAAGACGCGATATCGAAGCCATCACCCAGCGCATCCGTGAGCGCTCCAAGCCCGGTCGCGAGGCCTATCTCGGCCGCATCGCCGAAGCCTCGAACCGCACCGCCAACCGGGCCGTGCTGTCCTGCGGCAACCTGGCCCACGGCTTTGCCGTCTGCAGCCCTTCCGAAAAGGTGGCACTTGGCGGCGACCGGGTGCCGAATCTCGGCATTATCACCTCCTATAACGACATGCTGTCGGCGCATCAGCCTTTCGAGACGTTTCCGAGGCTGATCAAGGATGCGGCGCGCGAGGCCGGCGGCATCGCCCAGGTGGCCGGCGGCGTGCCGGCGATGTGCGACGGCGTCACCCAGGGCCAGCCCGGAATGGAGCTGTCGCTGTTCTCGCGCGACGTGATCGCCATGGCCGCGGCAATCGGCCTGTCGCACAACATGTTCGATGCCGCCGTCTATCTCGGCGTCTGCGACAAGATCGTGCCTGGACTGGTGATCGCGGCGCTGACCTTCGGCCATCTGCCGGCGGTCTTCATCCCGGCCGGGCCGATGACGACCGGCATTCCGAACGACGAAAAAGCCAAGATCCGCCAGCTCTATGCCGAGGGCAAGGCGGGACGGGCCGAACTGCTCGAAGCGGAATCAAAATCCTATCACGGGCCGGGAACCTGCACTTTCTACGGTACCGCCAATTCCAACCAGATGCTGATGGAGATCATGGGCCTGCACACGCCTGGCGCTTCCTTCGTCAATCCTGGCACGCCGTTGCGCGACGCGCTGACCAGGGAAGCGACGAAGCGGGCGCTGGCGATCACCGCGCTCGGCAACGCCTACACGCCGGTCGGGCGGATGATCGACGAGCGCTCGATCGTCAACGGTATCGTCGGCCTGCACGCCACCGGCGGTTCGACCAACCACACCATCCACCTGATCGCCATGGCGGCGGCGGGCGGCATCGCCATTACCTGGCAGGATATTTCCGACATCTCGGAAGCCGTGCCGCTGCTGGCGCGAGTCTATCCGAACGGCCTTGCCGATGTGAACCACTTCCACGCCGCCGGCGGGCTCGGCTTCCTGATCCGCGAACTGCTCGACGCAGGCATCCTGCACGAGGATGTGCAGACGGTGTGGGGCGAAGGGCTGCGCCCCTACGCGGTCGAGGCCAGGCTCGGCGCCGACGGCGGCGTCGTGCGCGAGGCTTCGCCGCGCGAGAGCGGGGACGAGAAGGTGCTGGCACCGTTCAAGAAGGCGTTCCAGCCGAGCGGCGGTCTGAAAGTGCTTTCGGGCAATCTCGGCCACGCCGTCATCAAGACATCGGCGGTCAAGCCGGAGCGGCGCGTCATCGAGGCGCCGGCCAAAGTGTTCGACAGCCAGCAAGGCCTGAACGAGGCGTTCAAGGCGGGGTCGCTGACCGGCGACTTCATCGCCGTCATTCGGTTCCAGGGTCCAAAGGCCAACGGCATGCCGGAATTGCACAGGCTGACCACCGTGCTCGGCATCCTGCAGGACCGCGGCCAGCATGTGGCGCTGGTCACCGACGGCCGCATGTCGGGCGCTTCAGGCAAGGTGCCGGCGGCGATCCACGTGACGCCGGAAGCGGCGGAGGACGGGCCTATCGCCAGGATCCATGACGGCGATATCATCAGGCTCGACGCCGAGGCCGGGACGCTGGAGGTACTGGTGCCAGCCGGCGATTTCGCACTGCGCCGGCCCGCGGACAGCGACCTCATAGGCAATGAATTCGGCTTCGGCCGCGAGCTTTTCGCCGGGTTCCGGCAGTTAGTGGGACGCGCCGACCATGGCGCCAGCGCCTTCGGTACGGCGTGATTTTTTTGGCAATAAGTAAGAGCGGCTAATGGCTGCTCTCCACTGGATTTATTGAACCGTCAGTTCGGCCCGCGCGCCGGCCCTGACCGTTACCGTGCCTTCCTTCGAGCTGTTGTCCGATTTCTCCGAAACCACCGCGTAGTCACCGGCCGACAGGGTGGCTTCATACTTCTGATCATAGGCGTAGCCGACCGACTTGCGGGTTCCGTCGATGGCCTTCCTGGCCTCGAATATCTCGATCTTCGAGGCTCCTGGCGCGGTTATCGTCAGCATGCCGGCGTTCATCGCGATCTTCAGATCCTGATGGTCGCCAACCTTGACGCTGAACGGCTGCTCGGCCACCGCAAGGTCGACCGTCGCGACCATTACATAATCGTCGGGCGGCAGATCGAACTTGCTGTCCGGACCGTAGGCATAAGTCACCTCCTGCCTGGTTCCGTCGACGTTCTTTTTCGCCTGGAGCACTTTGAAGCCGATGCCCGAACCCTCGGCCTTGTCGCCGCCGGCAGCATAATAGGCGTTGGCGACGACACGCCCGACGCCGACGATGATGTCCTTGTCGATGACCCTGCCGGCGGCAAGCGGGATCGTCTCGATAACCATGCCCTGGCCGATCGTGACCGTCACCTTCTGGTCACCGGCCGGCAGCACGACTTTCGTGTCACCGTAATAGGTCGGCGGGGTGTCGACGCCGGGATAGCCGATTACGACAGCCGCGCCGTCATCAACGTCCGCTCCTTCGCTCGGCCTGGGGTGGATGACCAGCGTGCCGGCATTCAAGTTGAAGTGCGGTTTGGCGACCTGGCCAGGCTCTATTGTGATCTTCTGTTCGGCCCTGGCCTCGCCGGCACGCGCGACGACGATATAGTCGCCCGGCTCCAGATTGCCTTTGTAGGTGCCATATTCGGTGGTGACAGGATCGCCGCGCGTGCCGTCGGAATTCGCCTTGTAGATCTCCCAGGCATTGCCGTCGGTGACGGGATCGCCACCCTCGGCAAGCACGACGGTGGGAACGAAATTGGACTCCGCCGGCTGAGCGGGCGCCGGCTGGGGAGCAGGCTGCGGGGCGGGAGTCGGTTCAGGGGCGGGTGGCGGAGGCGCGACGGTCTCGACGAGGGCGTCCTGCAATGCCTTTTCATCCGACGCTTCGATATATTTGCCGCCGGTATTGTCGGCGAGGCAACCGATCTGCTTGCCTTCGGCCGCCGTCAGGCCGAAGCCGACGACATTGACGGTGAAGTCGACGCCAGCAGCCTCCAGTTCCTTGCCGAGCGCACAGGGATCGCCGTTGCATGTCTCGATGCCATCGGTGATGAGCACGACCGTCGCCTTGTCCTCGGTGTATTTCAATGCTTCCGCCGCTTGCTTGACCGCGGCGGTCAACGGCGTCTTGCCCTGAAATTTCAGACTGTCGGCCGCGGCTGAGATCGCACTTGCCGAGCCTGCCTGCGGCGGCACGATAAGTTCGATGTCGTCGCAACTGGCCTTCTCGCGATGGCCATAGGCCATGAGGCCGATTTCCTCGTCGGCCGGGACCGATTGCAGCACGTTCCGCAGCGATTGACGGGCGATTTCGAGCTTGGGCTTGCCGTCGATCTGCGCCCACATCGAGCCGGAGGCATCGAGAATGACGATGACGCGATCGGCGGCGAAACCGAACCCCGTCATCCACAGCAGCAGGGCCGCCGCAGCGGCGCTCCGCACGAATCCCGCCATCGAATATCTCCCCCAATCAGTCGCCGCCGCTCGGCGCCGGAAAGCTATTTGACGCTGCGTTGCGACACAAGCCCGGGTGGAGCACGAAGCTGCGTCGCCTCCGTGCAAAACCGTCAATAGGTCGTGCGGCGTTCCTCGGAAGGCGGCCGGCCGAATTGCAGCCGGTAGCTCTGGGCAAAATAGGAATGCGAGGTGAAGCCGGTGGCGATTGCCACGTCGAGGATCGGCATGTTGGTCTGGCGCAGCAATTCGCGCGCCCGCTCGAGCCTGAGCCGCATATAATAGCGCCCGGGCGTCACACTGAGATGGCGCAGGAACAGGCGCTCGACCTGGCGCACCGACAGGCCCGCCGACTTGGCAAGCTGCACCGCCGACAGCGGCTCGTCGAGATGGTCGGCCATCAGCTCGACGATGCGGCGCAGCTTCTCCGACTTGCCGGTCAGGTCGCGTTCCGGCCCGACGCGCTGGCGGTCCCCGGCCGAGCGGATGCGCTCATGCTGGAACTGGTTGGCGACGCCATTGGCGAGGCTCGAGCCGAAATCACCGCGCACGATCTCCAGCATCAGGTCGATCGATGTGGTGCCGCCGGCGCAGGTGTAGCGCTTGCGGTCGATCTCGAAGACGTTGCCGGTGCAGTTGATGTCCGGAAAGCGTTCGAGGAAGCCGGCGCGGTTTTCCCAATGGATGGTGCAGCGATAGCCATCGAGCTGGCCTGCTTCGGCGAGCAGATAGGAGCCGACCGAAAGCGCGCCGAGCGCATTGCCGCGCCGGCCCCAGCTGCGCAGCGCTGCCAGCACCTTGCTCTTGCCGGGAAATTCCGTCGTCAGCCCGACCGAGACGAACAGGATATCGACCGGCGGCAGATCGGCAACCGCGTAGTCGATCTTGAGCGGCAGGCCGTTGGACGCCATGACGGCGTCGCCGTCGGCCGACACCGTAGTCCAGCCATAGAAATCGCGGCCGAGCAGCCGGTTCGCCGACCGGAACGTGTCGATTGCCGCGGCCAGCGAGAACATGGAGAACTTGTCGACCAACAGAAACCCGAACTGCCGCCCGCCCTGAACGGGATCATTGGTGACCGGCCGTTCTAAGGGAACAGTGAGGTTCGGCAAGGACGCTGCTTTCTGGTCAGAAGGAAGGCCGTTTCAATCCGGCTGCGAGATAGGCGGAAGCTAGCGTGTTGGCCATCAGCATGGCAATGGTCATCGGCCCGACGCCGCCAGGCACCGGCGTGATGGCGCCGGCCGCCTTCGCTGCTTCGGCAAAGGCGACGTCGCCGACGAGGCGCGTCTTGCCTTCGCCCTTTTCAGGTGCGGCGACGCGGTTGATGCCGACATCGATGACGGTGGCGCCAGGCTTGACCCAGTCGCCGCGGACCATTTCAGACCGGCCGACGGCGGCGACCAGAATATCGGCGGTGCGGGCAAGCGCCGGCAGGTCCCTGGTCCGGCTGTGTGCGATGGTGACGGTGCAGTTGGCGGCAAGCAGAAGATTGGCCATCGGTTTGCCGACGATGTTCGAACGCCCGACGACGACCGCATTGAGACCGGACAGGTCCTTGCCGCGCACCCGTTCGATCAGCAGCATCGAGCCGGCCGGCGTGCAAGGCACGAAGGCGGTCTCGAGCTCGCCGGTGCCGAGCTTGCCGACATTGATGAAGTGGAAGCCGTCGACATCCTTCTCAGGCGCGATGGTCTGGATGATCTTGCCGGAATCGATATGGCCGGGAAGCGGAAGCTGCACGAGGATGCCGTTGATGGCCGGATCGGCGTTGAGCTGGCCGATGATCTTCAACAGGTCCGGCTCGGAGGTTTCGGCCGGCAGCGTGTGCTGAACCGAATGGAAGCCGCATTCCTTGGCGGTGCGGGATTTGGAGGCGACATAGACCTGGCTCGCCGGATCCTCGCCGACGATGACCACGGCGAGACCGGGCTGCCGTCCGCCCTTTTCCGCCAGTTCGGCGGTCAGGGCCTTGACCCGCCGCACCACGTCTTCGGCGACGCTTTTTCCGTCAATCAACTCAGCCATGAACCACCCTCGACGCCTATCGCGTAAGCCTGCCGCGTTAAAACATCCATGCGGCGCGCTCCAGATATCTTTTATGCAGGCCGTTGCCCAGAACCATGCGCTGCGGGCGGACATGCAGCGCGGCATTTTCACGAAAATCGAGCCGGGCAATCCCGTCAATGCGCCGTCGCATGCCGTTAACTCGAAACCGGCATGTTTTATTCGACGCTCAGAAATAGCGGCGATGCGTGCGGTTTTCGGTGAGCTCGCGAACCGCCTCCCGGAATTCGCGCAGGCTGGCGCGGATTTCCTCGATCTGGCTTTGCTGATCGGCGGCTTCCGAGGCCTGATTTGCCTTCCTCGACCGGGCCTGAGTATAGGTCGGATGCGGCGGCGCGGGTTGCTGCGGATAAGGTGCCAGACCGGCATAGAGCGGCTGCGGAGGGAAGGCGGGCGGCATCGCTGCGATGGAATTTGTCGCGGCGGAAGTCTCACCGGACGCCATCTCCTCCGGCGCTCTGCCAGGCATGAGCCGGCTCAGCGCCGACAACACGGCACCGATCGGACCAGGACGTTTGGTACGCGCGACCTCGACCGGCTGAGCGGGAGGCGGCGCTGCCCGGTATGCTGCGTGATCGGCGGAACCGGCATCGGGGCCGCCAAGGGAGCCAGCGGGGCCGAAAAACCCATCGGCAGCTGCAGCCTCTTCCATCAGTATGGTGCCGGCCTTTGGCTCATCAGGATCGGGCTGGCTTATGCCGGCGGCTGCCAACAGGATCGGACTGGCACGCGCTTCGCGGCGCGAGCGGGCAAGACGATGGCGTGTGGCGGCATCCTCGCGCCATGACGGGCCTGCGCGGTCTTCTAGCGAAACCAGCGATGCTTCGTCCTCGCCGCGCACCGCCTCGACGAGCGACAGCAAGGACTGCTCGTTCCTCCAGTGTTCACGATTTTTCCTATAAGCCATGGTTTCTGGAGCCTTCCCCTCGGGCTGGGACGTAGCGACCGCCACTGCTTAAGCGATGCTAAACAGGCATAGGAAATAAAAGGTTAATTTGGTCGCCGCGCGACTGCGCGACTACATGCGCATCCCAACCGCAAGGTCGGGGTTTCCGCCTGATCACGGTCCCAACAGGGCTTCCCCGTCCTGCCGCGAACGTCTATGGGGAAGCCATCTCTATGGGAGGCTTTCGATGACGATCAGGCTTGTTCTCGCCGGTTGCGGCAATATGGGCTACGCCATGCTCTCGGGCTGGCTGAAAGCCGGCAAGCTCGCTCCGGCTGCGGTGTTCGTGGTCGAGCCCAATGCCGAGTTGCGCAAGCGTGCCGAAGCACTGGGCTGCGCTGCCGGCGCGGATGCTGGCGCCATACCGGCGGACGCCGTGCCGGCCCTCGTCGTCCTTGCGGTCAAGCCACAGGTGATCCGCGACGTCACGGCTGGCTACATCCGCTTCAACGATGGCCGGACCACCTTCCTCAGCATCGCCGCCGGAACGCCGGTGGCCACGTTTGAAGGTATTCTCGGCGACCGCGCGCCGATCGTGCGCTGCATGCCCAACACGCCGGCGGCGATCGGCAAGGGCATGATGGTGGTGTTTTCCAACAGGCTGGTTTCCGACGAAACCAAACGCTTCGTCGCCGACCTGCTTTCGGCGAGCGGGCAAGTGGCCGATATTGACGACGAGGGCCTGATGGACGCGGTGACGGCGGTTTCCGGGTCGGGGCCGGCCTATATCTTCCATTTCATCGAAGCGCTGACCGTGGCCGCCGAGAAAGCCGGCCTGCCGACCGGGACTGCCAAGCTCTTGGCAATGCAGACGGTCTACGGCGCCGCCTCGCTGGCCGCCGAAAGCGGCGAGGAGCCGGGCGTGCTCAGACAGCAGGTGACCAGCCCCAACGGCACTACGGCTGCGGCCCTTGCAGTACTGATGGGCGAGGACCGGCTGACGCGCCTGCTCACCGAGGCGGTGGAAGCGGCGCGGCTGCGGTCTATCGAGCTGGGGAGGTAGGGCTTCTGGGGGAGCCGGTCGGCGGTGACGATCGATCGTTCCTTTCGGCATTAGCTACCGGTAGAAAGCCGTTACGCGGCGTTCCTTCGCGCCCTCCACTGTCCTGCCGACATCAAAATCGCGATAGCCTAGAATGTCGACAGATATCAGCGATGTCCCCACAAGTCGTCGATCTCGTCCTTGTTCACGGGCCGCCCGTCTTTGCCGGCTTTGGCTTTGAGATCATCGACAATGGCCGCGAGCCGCTCTGCCAGAGAAAGGCGTCCATTTTCCCGCTTCAACTCGGATTCACGGACCTCAGCCATCACCAAGATTCCCATACAGCATCTCGTCCTGCAGCCGGCGCAAGGCGAACAGCCCGGTCGTCGGGTCGGGCGCGGCATTGTCGGCGGCGAGCAATTCGCCTTTCCTCACCGGTTTCAGCACCTTGCCGCCTTCGAGCAGACCGACCGGCACGGCGCGATGGGCGCGGGCCTGTTCGACGGTCATGGTCCAGGAGCGGTAGCAGGTCTCGCCGATCGCATCGAAAACCTCGCCTGCCGCCAGATCCCGCTTGGCCACCGCGCAGACCTCGGCCACCGGCCGCGGCAGCGGCACCATGTCGGGCTTGCCGTAAAGCGCGATGCGAGCGGCCGTCAGCGGCACTTCCAGCGAGGTCAGATGGTAGGGCCTGAAGAAGCTGTAATAGGGACCGTGGCCGATATGCAGATCGTCCATGCGCTCGATGATGCGCGGATGCGTCGCCTCGACGATGACGAAGACACCGGGCGCCACGCCCTTGCCGACGGTGTAGTCGACGACGCCCTTCTTCGACAGAATGCCGCCCTGCTCGCGCGGGATCAGCACCTTGACCAGCTCGTCGCGATCGGCCTTGGGGCCGTGCATGCCGGGAACGTCGGGCACCAGCCCGGTGGCGTTGGCAATGGCGCACATCTCGACCATGGTTTTCGAGCCGTCGACGAACTCGACCAGCATGCGCGGATTCATGTTGCGGCGCAGCGCCTCCTCGCGGTAGTCGTCGGGAACGGCGTCGTGGTTGAGAGGGTTGTTTTTGCCCTTGCCGGCGGAGACGATGGTGTAGCCGAGCGCCGAGGCGAACTCGATCAGCTCCATGCAGCTCGACGGCTCGTCGCCGGCGCCGACCGAATAGACGACGCCGAGCCGGTCGGCCTGCTGCTTCAGATAGCAGCCGATGGTAACGTCGGCCTCGACATTCATCATCACTAGGTGCTTGCCGTGCTGCATCGCCATCAGGTCGAAATCGGCGGCGACCCCGGGCTTGCCGGTGGCATCGATGACGACATCGATAAGCGGATTGGTGACCAGCATTTCGTTCGAGGTGACGGCGATCTTGCCGCTTTCGATCGCCTGGCTGACCTTCGAAGCGCTGTCCGCTTCGGCTGCCATCGCCTGATCGCCATAAGCAATGCGGATGGCGTCACGCGCCGTATGCGGGCGGCGCGTCGAGATCGCGCAAACCGAAATGCCCGGCATCAGCATGCCTTGCGTCACCAGGTCGGTGCCCATCTCGCCCGAACCGATAACGCCGATGCGCACCGGGCGGCCTTCCGCGGCGCGCTTGGCAAGATCGCGGGCAAGCCCGGTCAAGGCGACATTGGTCATACTGGAACGTCCACTGCTTTAAGTCTTTGTTTTTATGCATGTCGTTGTCCCAAAACCGCGGCACACTTTTGGGCGACATGCATTATGAAGCGGGAATAGCAGGGAACGGCAACCCATTGCCAATCGAAACCGGCCGCGGCCACCTTTTCCTGTGCGCTATTGCAATTCGGCCAGCAAGGCTTTTGCCTCGGCAAGGTTCTTGGCGGAGCCGGCGGCAAGGTCGTCCATCTTGCGCTCACTGAAGATGACGAGCGCATGCTCGCAGGCGCCTATCGCTTCCTCGACCATTGCCTTCTGCTTGCGGGCAGCACCCAGATCGGTAAGCACATCGCACAGGCTGTCCTCGGTGAAGGCGACGCCCGGCACCGAACCGATCTTCTTCTGCACAGCGATCGCCTCGCGCAGGATCGGCACTGCCTCCTCGAATTTGGCGACGTTGTTTTCGGCGCGGCCGGCGAGCGTCAGCTGATAGCCGATCTCGTTTTGCAGGCTCGCCCAGCGGTCGGGGTCGCGGTCGCGACCGACCTCGTCTGCGAGCGCCCGGTTGACGGCGACCACCTCGGCGAACAAAGCCGGCGAAGGCTCTTTCGCGCCGATCATGCCAAGCACATTGGCCAGGCTTGCCTGCGTGCTGGCCCAGGGTTCGGGGGCGCGGTCGCGCGTGCGCACGCTCTGGATCGAGCGATAGATGCCGGCCGAGCGCTTCAGCAGGGCGACGTCACCGCGCCAGTAGCCCAGCGTCGAAAGCGCGCTGGCCAGGTTTGCCTGGTTGCGCAGCCATTCGTCGGCATCCCTGTCGCGGCTCATCACCGTCAGTGCCGCCTCGTAGGCCTGGACAGACTTGGCCATGGCGTCCGGATCGGAGCTGGCGTTTGCCTGCATCATGCGGGCATTGCCAAGGTCGCCTTCGACCGAGGCCCAGAGCGAGCGGTCGGGCAACGTGGCATAGACGGCCAGTGCCTTTTCATGCGCGGCCGCCGCCTTCTGGTAGAGCGATGGGTCATTGGCGCTGCCGGCAAGGTAGTAATAGGCAGTGCCGAGTTCGTTCTGCAGCTGGGCGTGATCTTCCGGCACCGTGGCGAGGTCGTAGAAGGGCAGCGCCGCTTCTAGCGCCGTCGCCGACTGGCGGAACGGTTCGCCGTCCTGCGTGCGGTCGCCCAACACCAGGAGCACGTGGCCCAGGCCCCATTGCGTTGCCGCCCAGGCGTCAGGATCGCTGTCACGGCTCTGCACCTCGAGCGCTGCACGATAGGCCGCCGCCGAGCGCTGGAGCGCCTCGTCCGGACCGCCATTGGCCTTGCCGAGCATGGAAAGTGCTGCACCCAGCCGGTACTGCGTCTTCGCCCAGTCCTTCGGGGCGCTGTCCTTGCTTCGCACGGTGAGCGCTGCACCATAGGCGGCGACCGCTTGTTCCAGCACCGCTTTGTCGCTGGCGCGGTCGCCCCAGGTCGCCAAAGCGTTGCCGAGACTGTGCTCGATCGAAGCAAACTCGATTGGAGCAGCGCCGGCGGTATAGATCTGCGAGGCCTCGCGATAGGCGGACGCCGACTCCCGGAGATAGTCGATGCCGGTGTCCCGATCGCCAAGCGTCGCATAGACCGAGCCTAGATTCTGCTTCAACGAAGCCCAGTCGAGCGGCAGCTTTTCGCGCGGATATTCAGAAAGTGCGGCCTCATAGGCAGCGATCGCCTCAAGCAGCGCGTCGTTGCCTTCCTGCCTGGCGCCAAGGCGCTGCAAGGCATTGCCAAGCGTCAACTGGCCGTTCGCCCAGCTCGCCGGCGCATGCTCGCGCGTCCAGACCGTCAGTGCGGCCTCTGCGGCCTCCCGAGCATGCTGAAGCGTGGCGATGTCGCCATTGATCTGGCCGATCGATTCCAGCGCCGAGCTCAAATTATTCTGGATCGTCGCCCATTGCGCCGGGGCGCGCTCGCGCGTCATCTCCTCGGTCGCAGCCTGATAGGCGGCCACCGCCTGCTCAAGCGTCGGCACGTCTTTTTCACGCTCGCCAAGGCGAAACAAGGCCGCGCCGAGATTGACCTGGTTCAACGCCCAGTCGAGCGGGACGCGCTCCCTGCGGTATTCGGTCAGCGCGGCGCGATGCGCTTCGATCGAAGCGCGGAAACTGTCGGTCGTGGCCTGGCGCTCGCCGATCTCGGACAGCACGATGCCGAGATTATTCTCAGTCGCCGCCCACTCGATCGGCATTTTTTTCGCCGCTTGCACCGCGAGCGCCGCGCGGAAGCAGGCGACGGCCTTGTCGAGCAGCGCGATACCATTCTCGCGCTGGCCGAGCCGCCAGTAGACGGTGCCGAGATTGCCAAGCGTCGAGGCCCAGTCGTCCGGATCGGCGTCGCGTGTGTAGACGGTCAGCGCCTGGTCGAAGGCGGAAGCCGCCTTGTCGAGGTTTTCGCGACCGGCCTCGCGTTCGCCCAGCGTCGACAGCGTGGTGGCGAGATTGTTTTGCGTGGCAGCCCATTGCCGCGG
Source organism: Mesorhizobium sp. M1273 (assembly GCF_040318195.1). Classification (NCBI taxonomy): domain Bacteria; kingdom Pseudomonadati; phylum Pseudomonadota; class Alphaproteobacteria; order Hyphomicrobiales; family Phyllobacteriaceae; genus Mesorhizobium; species Mesorhizobium sp. M1273. Next base: position 71,719 of record NZ_JAMYLV010000027.1, read on the forward strand.
GCTGTTTTCGCGCGACACATAGGTCAGCGCTATTTCATAGGCAGCGACCGCCTGCACCAGAAAGGCATTGTCGCCAGAGAAAGAACCGTGCGCGGAGAGCGCCTGGGCCTCGGCTGCCTTGTAGAACCAGGCTTGATGGTCGTCCCATTTCTCGACCTGCTCATAGGCCTTGGCATAGTCCTGCGCTGCCGCCTGATAGCTGAACGAAATTTCGTAGGTTTTGGCGCTGTCGCCGAAAACCTCGGCAAACTCGAACCGACGCGCCTTGAGGTCGGCTTCGGCCTGGTCGACGGTCTTCGACAGTTCGCCAACGCGGGCCTTGGCCTGTTCATGGATTTTCTGCGCTGCTTCGAGTGCGCCTTCTTGCACCGCCTGCTCGGCCAGTCTTGAAAGCCGCACGATTTCCGGATCCTGGCTCTTCAGCGTCGCCTGCTCAGCTAGTACCTGTTTCAACCGCTCGGTCTGGCCGCGCAGCAATTTGTCGAGCTCGGCCGCATCCCTGGGTTTCTCGGTGCCCAGCGTCTTCAGCATGGCATAGAGCGCATCCATCGGTACGCCGCCGTCGCGGGCGATCGTCTCGATCTGGCGGCGTTGCGGGTCGGGCAGCGTCGAGATTGTCACCAGCAGCCGGCGGCGCTCTGAGAGGATCTCGCTCTCCTCGCCTTTCGGCACCTCGGCGGGCGTACCGAAATAAAGCAACCGGCGCAGGCTCTCATTGACCCACGGCCGCTGCCGGCCGCCGGTCTTGAGATAGACCTCCTCGCCGACCATGCGCAGCACGGTGCCGAATTCCTCGCCGCCCATCATGTCGATGTGACGCAATATGGCTGCCGCATAGGGGCTGTTGCCGTCTGCGGGACCGTCGAGCGCCACCTTGCCGGGCTCGGCGGCAAAGCCGATGACCTGGCCCAGGCTGTCATCCGCCGAACCCTTGGCCGGCGCTCTGCCGTTCAGCGCCACGACGCTGCGGGTTTCGCCAAGGCCGCCGGCGCCGATCGGCTTGCCCGCTTCGCCCGGCGTCAGTTTGAGCAGCGTGCCCGGTGGAAACGGATCGTTGCGGCAGGCATCGAGCAGCACGATGGTGACCGGCACCTTGGCCTTCAGCTCGGCCACGATCGATGACAGCGGCACCAGCTTCTCGCCGGCATCGTCGAGCGCTGTAATGTCGGTATCGACCGGCACCAGGAAATTCTCGCCGCCGGCTTCGATGCCGTGGCCGGAATAGTAGATAATGGCGACGTCGGCACCCTCGGCATCGTCGACGAAGCCTTCGAGGTCGCGTCGCAATTTGCGCGCGTCGCGATTGGTCGCGACATCGGTTTCGAAGCCGAGCCTGTCGAACATATCCTCGATGGCGCGGGCGTCGTTTTCCGGATTGGGCAGCTTGCCGACATGCTCATAATCGGACTGCCCGATGACGAGCGCGACGCCCTTAAGCGCCTTCGGCTCTTCAGCCCGCGCAGGAACCAGCGGGCACAAAAGTGCAAGCAGCGCGGCAAACGCCACGCCTATGCGCCCTGTTGCCCCTGAAAACATCATCGTCGTCCCACCCCAAACCCAGCGCGCCATCTTCCGCAACGGCATGGCATCATGATGGCCGGCGCGTGGCAAGTGTTCGGGCAAGAGGTGTTCTTGTCGTGGGGAAGGGAGGCAGGAATGTCATGCTGCTCCGCGCCCCCTCCTGTCCCGCCGGCCTCTCGCCCCTCGCCCAGCGCTGCGCGGCCGCTACTTGTTTGTTGACAGGCATGCGAGGCCTACATGTGGAATTTGGCAGCAGAGGGCTGGAGGCTCCTCAAGCAGAGCGTCATCGGCTTCATCGACGACAATGCGCTGAGCCATGGGGCGGCGATAGCGTTTTATGCCACGACCTCGCTTGCGCCGATCCTGCTCATCGTTGTCGCAATTGCCGGCATGGCCTTCGGGCACGAGGCGGCGCAACTCGCCCTTTCGGCACAGATCGCTGGCCTGATGGGGCCGCAAAGTGCCGAGCTGCTGCAGGCGACGATCGAGAACGCCTCGCAGAAGGAAGCGGGAACCCTTGCCAGCATTCTGGGGCTGGTCACGCTGTTCGTCGCCGCATCCGGCGTGTTCGGCGAAATGCAGCTGGCGCTGAACGAAATCTGGAAAGTCAAACCGAGCGGGGCAACGATTTCACGAATGGTGCGGGCACGCATTGCAAGCCTGGGCCTGGTCGCCGCGCTTGGTTTCCTGCTGCTGGTGTCGCTGGTCGTAAGCGCTGCAATTTCGGCGCTCGGAGAGGTCATCATCGCCGACCTGCCGTTCGGCACCATCATCCTGAGCGCCATCAACGGGATCGTCTCGTTTGCCCTGATCACACTGCTGTTTGCCGCAATCTACAAGGTGCTGCCGGACCGCAGCCTGCAATGGCGCGATGTCGGCATCGGCGCCGCGGTCACCGGGTTTCTGTTCACCATCGGCAAGTCGCTGATTGGCTGGTATATCGGAACCAGCGCCATCTCATCATCATACGGCGCGGCCGGCGCCCTGCTCGTCGTGCTGTTATGGGTCTATTATTCAGCGGAGATATTTCTGCTGGGCGCCGAATTCACGCGAGCCTATTCGGTTCGACATGGCAGCCGGTCCGATTTGAAGAACAAGGTGGAATTGCATGGCGAATGAGTTCACGCCGAAATTCGACCTAGCCGACGAGGTGGTGGTGGTCACCGGCGCCTCGCGCGGCATCGGCCGCGCCAGGACAACCGCACTGGGTCAAACCTAGTGTCCGGCTTCCTCATTCATTGCCGGCAAGCCAACGGACGATATTCGCCATCAGTCTTCCGTAGAACGGCCACGCGAGGAAATTCTGCGAGAGCCAATGCGGGCCGATATCGGTTGCCCAGGCAATCGTGCGGCCGCGGCCATGGCTACCGACGGCAAGGAGCGGCCAGTCGGTGCCGCGATGGTGGCAGGTCGCCAGAAGCCGGGACGAACCGTCGCGCCTGAATTCCAGCTTGTTCATGCCGAGAATCGGCGGCAAAGGCCCCTCCACCCCGGAAAAAATCGGATGTGACGACTGCAGGATCGAGGCCTGCAGGCCTTGCGGCACCTCCATGCCGTCGCAGTAGGGTAGGCAACGGACCGGCAGAACGTCCTCGACCGGGGTGTCGTGGAAACGCGCCGTCCCGAACATGCCCTGAAAGCCCATGTAACCGCCGGCCAGCATCAGCCCGCCGCCACCTTCGACATAGGCCTTGAGCACATCGAGGCGGTTGACGCCGACACGCCCGGTGCGGGCATCCGGCGTCACCAGCAATGTCAGGGCGCCGACATCGGAGATCACCACCGCCTGATATTGGGCGAGCCCATCGAGGTCATAGGGAAACTCCGCGCTGCAACGCTCGCCGCCGATCTGCGTGACCGCGATGCCTTCAGTGGTCAGCGCGGCATTGAAGGCCGTCGCGCCATTTGTCGAGGTCGCACTTGTAAGCACGTCGCTGCCGATGGCAACCGAGGTCGTCGCTGCAAAGGTTTCGCCTGCAAGCAATATCTTCATTGCCGCCCCGCACTGTTTCATTCGAGAGGTTTTTAGGAAGGGCGCCGGATGGACCGGCGCCCCCTTGAGTTCAAGCCCTACAGGATCAGAATTTGAATTCGGCCAGATTTTCGGGAGTTACGATCTTGGCCGGACCAAGGATCAGTTCGCCGCCGGCGCCAATCGTGTATTCGCCGAGCCTGCCTGCCGTGAACTTCTCACCCTCCTTGCCGGTGATCTTGCATTGCGCAAACGCCTGGGCCGTCTGATAAGTAAGATAGCCAAGATCGGTGACGTTCCACCAGATATCCTGAGCCGCTTCGTCCTTGATGTATTTCGAGATCAGAGTGGCCGGCGCGAGGCCGGTCAGCTTGACCTTGCCGATCATGCCCGCTTCCTCGAGTGCACGCGCGGCCGCCGGAAGGCCGATGCCTGCCGGGACGATGATCACCTTGAGATCGGGAAACGCCTGCACCAGCGCCAATGCCTGCTGCTGGTTGATCTGTTCGCTTTCTTCGCCATAGGCCACCTGCACCAGCTTCATTTTGGAGAACTTCGGCTCGGCCGCCATTTTCGCCTTCATGAAGTCGATCCAGGCATTCTGGTTGGTCGCCGTCGGGGTCGACGACAGGATCGCGAATTCGCCTTCACCGCCGCTGAGGGCGAATGCACTTTCGAGCATCATCTCGGCGAGGCTGTCGCCCTTCACCTGATTGACGAACACCGCACGCGCATCGGCGGCCACATCGGAGTCATACGAAATCACCCTGACGCCCTGCTGAACGGCGCGCTTCAGCGCAGGCGCGACGGCGTTGGCGTCGTTGCCGGCAATTGCGATGACTCCGACCTTCTGCGAGACAAGGCTGTTGATGAATTCGATCTGCGCCTCGGCGGTCGCCTGCGATGGGGCGACCTGGGTAGCGGTGCCGCCAATTTCCTTGGCTGCCTCTTGTGCGCCTCCAAAGGCCACTTTGAAGTAGGGATCCGTGTCGAGCTTGGGCAGGAAACCGACCGTTACGGGTTCCTTGGCGCACTCCTGGCTGAAGGCCAGCGAGCTTTGCGCAAGCAGAACCGCGGATGCGAGCAGGGCTAATCTAAACGCTTTCATTGTGACTCCTCCGTCAAAATTCGGGCTTGAAGGAAGGGGCCCGAGATCACCCCTTTGTCTCGCGCATTGCGCGGGATCTGCTGAGCATCTCCTGTGTGGAGCGCCAGTAATTGCCGATCAGCAGCGAGCCGATCAGAAGCAGGCCGATGATCATGCCCTGCGCGTCGCCACCGATCTGGTTCAGCGCCAGCACGTTGCGGATGATGGCGATCAGGACCAGTGCCAGCATGACGCCGGTCAGGCGGCCCTTGCCGCCAAAGACGCTGATGCCGCCGAGCAGCACGATGGTGATGACGTCGAGCTCCATGCCGAGCGCATTGTTGGCGCGGGCGTTGGAAAGGCGCGCGGTATAGACGATGCCGGCCATCGCCGCGACGACGCCCGAGACGACGAACAGGTTCAGCACCATCCGGCGCGTGTTTATGCCGGAATAGCGCGCCACCTCGGGGCTGCCGCCGAGCGCGTAGATGCGCTTGCCGGTCGGCGTCTTCTGCAGCACGACCGCAAACACCGGCGCCAGCACCAGGAAGGGCACGATGGTCCACGGTATCTCGGTGCCAGGCAGGTTGTTGATGCCGAAATCGACGACCGCGGGCGGCAGGATGTTGACCGAGCCGGTGCCGAGCAGGATGTAGCCAATGCCTCGATAGAGCGCCATGGTGCCGAGCGTCACAACCAACGACTGCAGTCCGAGGCCCGAGACCAGATAGCCGTTGAAGGCGCCGAGCAGGCCGCCGATGACGAGCGTCAACGGGATTGCGGCAAGTGTCGGCACACCGGCCTGGACCAGCAAGCCAAAGACGACGGACGTCAGCGCCAGCACCGAGGCGATCGACAGGTCGATCTCGCGGGTGATGATGAGCAGCGTCATCGGCAGGATCAGCAATGCCTTTTCCGAGGCGCTGGCGGCCAGTTGCGAGAGATTGAAGCCGGAAACGAAATTCGGCACGAAGATCGCGGCATAGAGGAAGATGGCCAAGCAAGAGGTCGCCAGCAGCAGATCCCAGAAGTCGATCGAACGGAGGAACTTTTTCACCGCGCCCTCGCCTGTCTTGCCTGCTCGGCCCGCCGCACGATGAAGGTGTCGATGCCGATGGCGACCAGGATCACGAGGCCGTAGACGCCCTGCAGCCACAGCGGGTCGACGCGCACCAGCGTCAGCCCGTTCTTGATGACGAGCAGCGTGAGCGCGCCGAGGATGATACCGAGCAGTGTGCCCGAACCACCGCGGATGGCGACGCCGCCGACCACCGCCGACGCGATCACGGTGAGTTCGAAGCCGAGCGCGACGCGTGCATCAATGGTCGCGTAGCGCGATGCCCACAGCGCGCCGCACAGGCCGCCGAGCAGGCCGGCCATGCCAAAGGCCAACAGAATGCGGCGGTCGACGGGGATGCCGATAAGACGCGCGCCGTCGGGATTGGAGCCGGCGGCGAACAGTTCGCGCCCGATCGCCGTACGATAGAGCAGCACGTAGCCCAGGCACAGGATAACGATCGCGATGATGACGATCAGCGGCACGCCGGCGATCTTCAGGCCGGTCATGTCGAGCCAGGCTTGCGTTACTTCGTCGGCGCTGATCTGGTCACCGGCTGCCCAGATCGAGTTGAAGCCGCGGAAGATCGACATTGAGGCCAGCGTGACGACGATCGCCGGGATCTTTCCCCTGGTGACGACGAGGCCGTTGATCAGGCCGGCGACGCCACCGACGGCGCATGCGGTTATCAGGCCAATGCCGATGTCGAGCCCTGGATAGGCCTGGACCATGCTGGCCGCCATGTAAGCCGACAGGCCGATCACCGCAGCGATCGAAAGGTCGATGTTGCGGGTGATCAGCACCAGCATCTGCGCGAGTGCCGCAACGACGAGCAGGGCGGCATCCATCGACACGGCGGTCAGGTTTGCAGCGCTCACCATGCGCGGGTTGATGATGGTGACCGGGATGGCGACCGCCAGCATCGCGGCGAGCAGACCGAACTCCCGCCGCTTCAGTATGTCGAGCGGTCCTTTTCTCTTCTCCTCGCCGGTGGCCTGCGCCGCATCGGCGCTTTCGCCGGCCTTGGTCGCTGCTTCCAGCACCTTTTCCTGAGTGGCTTCGCCCCTGGCAAATTCGGCCGTCCGATGGCCTTCGCGCAGGACGATGATGCGGTCGCACATGCCGATGAGCTCGGGCATTTCGGAGGAGATCAGGATGATTGCCATGCCCTGGGCGGCAAGGTCGGCGACCATCGCATGCACTTCCGCCTTGGTGCCGACGTCGATGCCTTGCGTCGGCTCGTCGAGGATGAGGACGCGCGGTTCGGTGCGCAGCCATTTGGCCAACACCACCTTCTGCTGGTTGCCGCCGGACAGTTCCTTTACCGGCTGCGCGTAGCCGGAAAAGCGAAGCTTCATGCGCTTCAGCCAGTCCGAAACCAGATTGATCGCGCGGTTCGTGCCGTAGAAACCGGAGCGGGCTGCCTTGTCGAGGACTGGCAGCACCGCGTTGTCGAGGATGGAAAAATCCATCACCAGGCTCTGGCCCATGCGGTCTTCAGAGACATAGGCGATACGCGCATCCATGGCGTCGCGTGCCGACGCGAAGCGCACTGCTTCGCCGTCGATCAGGATTTCGCCGGCATCGGGCTGGTCGATTCCGAACAGCACGCGCGCGATCTCGGTCCGCCCGCTGCCGACCAGGCCGCCGAGCCCGAGCACCTCGCCGGCATGGAGCTTGAGGTCGATATTGGAAAAGCCACCGGCGTGCGAAAGCCCCCTCGCCTCCAGCACCAGTGCGCCGGTGGCGTGGCTTCGTTGCGGATAGAGGTCGGTGACCTCACGGCCGACCATCATGCCGATGGCAGCGGCGCGGCCAAGCTCGGCCTTCGGCTTGACGCCAATGAGACGCCCGTCGCGCAGCACCGCGATGCGGTCGGCGATGCGGAAGATCTCGTCCATGCGGTGGCCGACGAACATCATCGCCACGCCGTGCAGCCGCAGGTCGGCGACGACAGTGAACAGCCGCTCGACCTCGCGCTGCGACAGGGCGGCCGTCGGCTCGTCCATGATCAGCACCCGCGCGTCGAGCGACAGGGCGCGGGCGATCTCGACCAGTTGCTGTTCGGAGGTGCGCAACGTTCCGAGCCGGGTTTCGGCCGGCACGTCGAGGCCGACTGTCGCCAGCACCCTGCGCGCGCCGGCAAGCATGGCGGCGTTGTCGATGCCGCCGAAGCGGTCGCGTGGCATATGGCCGAGATAGATGTTCTCCGCCACCGAAAGATCAGGGAAAAGACCGGGGTGCTGGTGCATGACCGAGATGCCGGCAGCCTGGGCGTCGTGCGGCGAATGGAAGACCACAGGCTTGCCATCGACTTCGACATGGCCGCCGGTCGGGAGATACACGCCGGCCAGCAGCTTTACGCAAGTGCTCTTGCCGGCGCCGTTTTCGCCAAGCAGAGCCAGCACCTCGCCTGAGCGCAATTCGAAGGACGCGTCCTTGAGGGCGATCGTGCCGCCGAAGGCTTTTGTCGCCTGAACCAGGGCAACGGGGACAGCCGCGTCGCTCTTCACCATGGCGTCGGCTTCGCCTAATGCGCCCAAGTGCAGCACCTTTCCTCCCTGGTCCTGTTTTTTCAATTTGCTATATTAAATGGCCGAATGCCGCAACTGGAAAATTGACTTCCATGGCCGCGAAGGGCACTGTCGCGTCGCGCACGGGTGCGATTGGCGTGCTCGACCCCGCGGCAGCCTCAAAGCTGCAAGCGGATGGAGTGGCTCTGGGGGAATGAATGGGGAGGCGCCGGTTTTGTCCGGAAAAGGCAGCAATTCGGTCAAGGTTCGGCATTATAACGAGCGCTTCGTGCTTGATGCCATTCGCCGCCTGAAGGAGGCATCCAAGTCCGATCTGGCGCGCGCCGCAAATCTGACGCCGGCCGCGGTCGCCACCATTGTCGACGGGCTGGAATCTTCCGGATTCGTAAAGCAAGTGGGAAAAAGGTTCGGGCAACGCGGATCGCCGTCCACTCTCTACCGACTTGCACCTGAGCGTATCTACAGCGTCGGCATCAAGATCGGCCGGCGCGCGCTGGAAGCCGTGCTCGTCGACTTTGCCGGCGAGGTCCGCTCGCGCGAGTCGCACGAATATCGCTTTCCGGATCCCGACATGGTGCTCAAGGCCGGCAACATGTCGCTGGCCAATTTCGACAAGCTGGTCGAGGGGCTTGGCGATGCCAGCATCGTCGGCGTCGGCATCGCCTCGCCATATTTCCTCGGCGGCTGGAGCGAGGAACTCGGCTTTCCCGACGACCTCGGCAGCCGCTGGGAAGCAATCGATCTGACGACATTTTTCGCCACAAAGCCGAAGACCCCGGTCTTCGTGGAAAACGACGCGTCATCGGCCGCACTCGCCGAGCTCATCCAGGGAACCGGCGCGCGGTTCCGCGACTTCATGCATATCTCGATCGACACCTTTGTCGGCGGCGGACTGGTGCAAGGCGGCAAGGTCCACACCGGGCCGCACGGCAACAGCGCCGCGCTCGGTCCTTTGCCGGTCTCGCCTTCAAGCCTCGATTCGGTGGCGGCCAAGCCGGCGCGCTACCAGAGCCTGCTGCATCGCGCTTCGATCTATGTGCTGGTCAATCATCTCAAATCGCGCGGCATCGAGATCAACCGTGTGCGCGAACTCGATCCCTTGCCGCCGGGGGCGCGCGAGCCGCTGTCCGAATGGATCGACGATTGTGCCAATGCGCTGGTCGAGGCGATCATCGCCATCACCTCCGTCATCGACATCGAGGCGATCGTCCTCGACAGCATCCTGCCGCGGCCGATTCATCTCGAGCTGCTGGCAAAGGTGCAGACGCAGTTCAACAGGATCAGCGCCATCGGCATCGTGGCGCCGGAAATCGTCTCGGGACAATTCGGCCCCGAGGCTTCGCCGATCGGCGCGGCGATGCTGCCGTTCTCGGCACTGTTGGCGCCCGACAGCGGCGTGCTGATGATCGGCAAGGACAGAACAATGCTGCCGGGTAGCCTTTCGAGGCTTGCCAGCCAAGGCCAACCAGCAAGAAGCTCAGCGCCTTCAACGGCATAAGATAGTGCCGCGAAAGAGCATCAAGCTCCGGGCATCATCAACATCA
>NZ_JAMYLV010000028.1:0-81084 GCF_040318195.1 Mesorhizobium sp. M1273
GTTCCTCCATCACCGAACACTCTCTCCACGGCATCAACACCTCCGGCCAAAAGCCAAAAGTGTTACCCATGTGTCCGGTACAAAACGTCACCTATGTCTCAGGCCGCGCAGCGCGCCTGCTTCAACCAGCGCTCAGCCGAGTGGAAAAGCTGACGCCACCGAGACGAGGGCGAGCATTGCCAGCACGATCCCCGCCGCCCGACAGATGACGCGATGATGCCGCACCGCGGCAGCGCGCACGAGAGGACGCGAAAGCGCTACGGCCAGGAATCCGTACCAGCCTATGTCGATGATGGCGACGATGGCCGCGACCATCAGCATCTCGTTCGAGGTCCGGATCGGCAGCATCAGCCCCATGAAGGCGACGGCGAAGAAAGTGGCGGTTTCAGGCGAGAGAATGCTGATGAGAAACCCGCCGGCAAACAATCCGGCCTGCCGAGGCGCTTCGCCGATGGCCGGCGGCGCCGTTCTGGCGATGCGCAGGGCCATCCAGCCCAGGACGGCCGCACCGGCGATCTTGACCGCCGGCACCGACAGCGACCCGGAAAGATGAACGGCGCCAAACGCCACCAGGACCGCCAGCACGGCGGTACCGGCGCCGATCCCGGTCACCAGCGGGATCGTCCTGCCAAAGCCGTGCAAGGAGGCAAGGCTGCCGGTCGCGAGGCCAATAGGGCCTGGCGTGATCATGATCACCGTATATGCCGCCAGGAATTGCAGCATCGCCGTCGACAGAATAAGCGAACTTGACATGCCAGTCTCCCGTTTGCTGCGCCGGTTACAGATTAGAGAAGAATCACCGTCGCGCTCCCACTCCCTATTTCTCACCATGCGACGCTAAAATGCTTAGATGTTTCCAGATTTACTTTCCAAATAGAAGAATATCCCCGCGTGCCCAAAGCAGGTAACAGACGAGAAGCGTCGCAGGCATTGCGAGAGCCTGGATCTGATCGGTGCGAGCGTCAGCAATGACGCGGGCGACTTCGGTCGCCGTGACGATGATTGCCGGAAAGCGGCTGAGCAGTACCGAAAGGCGGAAGAGCTCCGGCACTTTAAGGCCGAAGAGCACCACGCCATGCGCGCCGAGCCTGAAGGCGCTGCCGAACTTGCCCACGGCATGGAGCAACCCCGATGTCACGACCAGGATTGGATTGCCGACGAGCAGCAGACTTGACCCGAGCACCAATGACCCGGTGCCGGACAGAAAATCTGCGCGCTGTATTGCCGACGGGTCGAGATGTCCGTTGCTGAGGGCGCGATGATACTCCTCGCCGCTGCGCAAGAAGATGGCGCTCGCCACCAGCAGCGCCAGTGAGTTCCAGCCGCCGGCGAGGTCGTGGCCGAACATTAGAGGCGCGGCGAAAGTGCTGCTCGCCTCGGTTAGCGCCAGCCGAATCTGCATGAACATGGCCATGCCGAGGCCCAGCACATTGCCGGCAATATAACAGCCTCCGGGTCCTGAAAGCCGCACCGCGACCGCTTGTGCCAATCGTTGTCCTGGCCAGCGCCGCTGGGCATCCGCTTTTTCGCTTGCCGACATCGCCCCTGCTCCTGGTACGATCCGCCCCAGCGACGGACGCCGGCGGCGGCCCCCGTTCCGCCGCCGTTGCCCGCCTTCTTCCCCCGGATCGTGAAGGCGTCGTGGTGTTGGGAGGTCCATCCACGCTGCGAGCAGAAGCCTACGCGGAGCGGCGGGCGTGCAAATCGGTACCGCCACCCATTTTTAGGCGGTCGATTTCCCAGTTTTCGCGGAAATTTTGCTGTGGGAACTACCCAGAGCCTGTTCCATCTCGACAGAATCGGCTGGGATCATGATCCAGTCTGGTGCGGTTCCAGCGGATGGGTGCCCGTCAACAGCCACGGCTCGCCTCGCAGGCGCAGGAGGATTTCCATGCGGTTTGCGGCATTGAGCTTGCCGAGCAGCGAGGAGACGTGATGCTCGATCGTGCGGGGCGAGCGCGACAGATGTCGCGCGACCTCCTTGTTGCTGATGCCCTGGGCGATCAGGGCGAGCACCTTCTGCTCGTGCCGTGTCAGGCCGAGTGGATGGCGGCGAGCTGCCGCATAGGGTCCGCGCTGCACCTTCGGCAGCAGGCCTGACAGGCCCTGACGCTGCGCAAGCTTGCGCGCGAGCGCCGCGGCCGCGGGCGCGTCGATCTGGTCGAGCATCGCCACGGCGCGAGCGAGCGCCGCCCCCGCATCCGCCCCACGAACCTGCATGAGGGAAAGCGCTGCCTCATAGGGCAGCGACAAACGCGTCCACTCCGCCGCGGCGGTCTGCGGATCGCCGAGAAGCTCGGCGGACCAGGGCGAGGGAATCGGCGCCGATTGCGCCGGCAGCGACCCGGGCATTCCGCATCGACGCCACCAGACCGACAATTCGCCAAGGTCCCGGGGGCGGAAATTGTCGAGGTTCATAGCCGCCAGCTCGGTAAGCTGCGCGTGGCTGGCGCCGACATCCTCGGCAAGCCAGGCCGCCTCCGCCAGCGCCAGGCGAACCGGGACGATACGCTGCGGCTCGCCGGTCGTCTGGCCCTCCACAAGCGCGCGCTGCAAAAGGTCGACGCCGTCGGTCTCGCCCAGCCTTACGCGGACCGTGCCAAGCACGGTGAGCGCCGGCAAGTGCATCACCATCGGCAGGCGTTCCACATTCATGACGCCCTGAGCGATGGTTGCGGCCTCGCGAAACCGGCCCTGTTCCATGCAAAGCTGCGCCTGCCGGCCGAGCAGGTATTGCGCCGCCGAATCGAGGTCGTGCCTGGTGCAGAATGCGATGCCTTCGGCCAGCAGCCGCTCCGCCAGCTCGAAGTCCTTGGCCACCACCGCGCATTCCGCAAAGTTCGTATAGGCCCGCGCCGCATGGTCGTGGAGCCCGTGCTCGAGCGCCAGGGCAAGGCTTTCCTCCAGCCGCTCAACGCCGCCGGGGCGGTTGGCAAACATGAGCGCGGTTCCGACATTGTTGAGGGCGTGAACACGCGTCTCGACCTCGCCCAGCCGATCGGCCAGACTGATCGCGCGCTCGCCCCATTCGATCGCCTCATCGAAACGATAGTGCAGCATGTGGAGCTGCGAGCGCGTGCTGTAGGCCATTGCCACCTCGGGACCGGGCGGCAGGCTTTCCACCTCACGCACGGCTTGGTCCGCATATTCCTCCGCCTGCGGGCCTTCGCCGCGCCGCCAGTGCAGCCGCGACAGCCAGCGTAGATTAAGGCCTACCTTGTCGATCCGGCCCAGCTGCCGCCAGATAGCGATGGCGCGATGCCGGGCCTCGATGATGGCGTCATAGACAAGCAGCGCCAACCCGGCCTCGTATGCCCAGTCCTCATGGAGCTGCGCGGCCAGCTCCGGCGGGGCCTGGTCGACATATCTGAGTGCGGTCGCCAGATGCGAGGCCGCCTCCCGATGCGCCCCCAGGCGCGCGGCTTGGCTGGCGGCGAGCGGCGCAAGTTCGAGCACGCGTTCGCCATTGTCGGCGCCGCCGGCGTGGTGCACGCGGCGCGAAAGCAGAGCGCTTGCCTGCGAGGCCGGAACTTCCGAGAGTGCCGCTTCGACCTTCGCATGGAGCGAGCGTTGCACAGAGGGGGAGAGCCGGTCGAGCGTCGCTTCCCTGGCAAGCTCGTGACGAAATGTCAGCGCGCCCTGGTCGTCCCGCCGCAGCAATCCGCGCACGACACATCGATCGACGAGCACTTCGGCCTCGGCCCCGAGAAGGGCCCGGATCAGCCACGGCTCAACGCTGCCCGGCATGATGCTCATGACCTCCAGGACGTCGCGCTCTCCAGGCGTCAGGCGCGACAGGCGCGACCACACCGCGTCGCGTATGGAATCGGGCACTCGCGCCGATTCGGTCTCGCTGCTGGACAGGAGCTCGGTAACGAAGAAGGGATTGCCCTCGGTAATGCGATAAAGCCCGTCGGCGGAACGGCCGGCCTGTTCGGCCAGCATTGTCACCGCCTGGGGAGACAGCGGTCTAAGCGTCACGCGGCGTACGGAGGCGGCGGGAAGATCGCCGAGCACGTGGGTCAGCGGGTGATCGGCGTTCAAATCCTCTCTGCGCATGCTCAGCACCAGCATGGTGCGGAGCAGAGAGACGCGGCGCCCGAGATATCTTACGAGGTCGAGCGTCGCATTGTCCGCCCAATGCATGTCCTCGAAGATGAGCACGGTCGTGCCCTTGGCGCGCTGCAGCGCATTCAGCAATGCCGGGAAAAGCCGCTCCGGCGCAGCGGTCTCCTCAAGCAGCGCCGCCACGCGCGGGTCGAGCAAGTGGGCCATGTCCTGGAGAGGGCCCAATGGGCGTGGCGTGAAGAGCGCCTCGCACCAGCCCCACAGCACCCGGCAGTCCCGGTCGGCGTTTTCCGCGAATTCGCGCAGCAGAGAGGTCTTGCCCAGGCCCGCCTCGCCGTGCACCAGCACGGTCCCACCATGTCCGGCAGCAGCTCTCTCGGCCGCGGCCAACAAAGCTCCAAGTGGGTCCTCTCGCTCAAGCAGCATCAAGCCCGCGCCTCCAGAATATTGAAGGTACAACAGCAGGCAATGAGTGCAACACAGTCGTTTCACATGGCCGGGGATGTTTGGCAAATCGCCGCTCGGAACCGGGCGTCATTTGTCTTGGAGCAGATATGTTTGCCGCTGCCATAGGCACGAAGACCACAGAACAGGCAGGCCGCCACGGCTGCAAGCCGTCGGCAAGACCTGGCGAAGCGGACAGGATAGCCTTCACTTCCTTGGTGACAGTGGCGAAAGAAACGCGTTCCATAGATCCAGCCCCAAGCCCATCTCATCGTCGGCTGTTCCGGCCTGACGTTCAACAGGGGGAGAAAATCATGGAAGAGGAAGACGACATCCTGAGCGACCTGAGCTATGTCGCCGAAAATTTCGACGATGTGGGAAAGGAAACGATCATTCTGGTGCTGGAAGCCGCGATCGCCGAGATCATCGGCCTCAGAATCACCGTGCAGACTGCCGCGTCGAAGGCGAAATGGGCGCCAGACTGAGTTGCAGCCGGGGTTGAACGAGCGCCTCAGCTCACCGGATTGTCGCCCAGCGACGCCACAGTCTTCAGCGCGCCGTCGAGCATGTCGCCCTTCTCGTCCTTCAGCGCCGCTTCGCGCAGGCGCCGGATCCAGTCTGCGGCGTCCGGGCGGCCCTTGAGCTGGTCGAGCGCCGACAGCACCCGGTCGAATTTCGACTGGGCGCGGGCGTGGGTGTCGCTGTAGCCCTTGATCAGCCGGCGGCAGTTGAGGATCTCCGTGCCAAGCGCGTAGTCCTGGCCGACTTGGCCCAGCGCCAGCGCATACCAGCGCTCGATATGCGCGGTCTCGACCTTGTGGCGCAGCAGTCGGCGGCGCCAGCGGCGCAGGCCGCCGATGAACCACAATGCGGCAAAGCCGGCGAAACTGTCGGTGCGGATGCGGCGGCCGCGATTGATGCGGCGGTCGAGAAAGGCGGCGAGCTTCGGCCGGCTTTCGATGTAGCTGCCGAGCCCGGCCGGCAGCGTGCCGCAGAATTCCTCGATGCGCGGGTGGAAATATTCGGTCACCTGCAGGACCGAGCCGTCCTTGACGCCGACCTCACGGCGTACGCGTCGGTCGCGGCTCGAGCGCGTCTTCAGGTCGGCGACGCGGATCATGTCGTCGTAGCACATGGCGTTGGCCAGATGCTTGGCGGCGGCGATCGACAGCGCGTAGGCGTGTTCGGCATTGTCCAGAGCGACGGCCCGGTCGAGCCTATCGAGATACTCGCCGCCATAAGCAACGTCCTGATAGTCGACCACTTTTTTCAGGCCGCGAAGCGCCATGTCGCGCACGGGTACAGGCAGCGTGGCGACGCGCGCCGCCAATTGTTGCCAGCCCTTCAACAGGCTTTCCGGGCCGCTGACTTCTGTCGCGGCGCCCGAGCCGGTTTCAGCGGCCGCCGGCCCTGCAGTCTTGTCGCCCGAAGGCGCACTCGCGATGCCGCGCGCCCGATCGTAGGCGGCGCCGAAGGCGGCGAGGCTGGCCTTGACACCACGGCCGCCGGCACTGACCGCCTGCTCATAGCTTTCGCGACTGAACGGCAAGGCGTCGGAGCCGGCCAGCGCGCCGAGCAGGCTGGCCGAGATCATCGAGCCATTGTCGGCGGCGATCTTCTCCATGTCGAAGGCAATGAAGCGCTTGGCCGCGGCTTCCGCCGTGGCATGCACCTTGGAGGACGAGGCGCGGCCGTCGCCGGGCTCGATCTTCTCCGAGACCGCGGCGATGCGGTGCGACGAGGCGATCAGCGTGGTGCGCTCGGGCGTGACGAAGCCGCGGATGATGGCGCGGCCGGCCTCCATCAGTTCGGCGGCAATCAGGATGTCGACGTCGCCCTGCGACGGCGACAGCGCGAAGACCGGCAGGCGGCCGGTGTCGCGGCACATTTCGACATAATAGATGGTGGCGCCGGTGCGCTGGGCAACGCCGGCAACGGAGGTTGATTGCGCGACATAGAAATTGCGCTCGGCGACGTCGGTGATCCAGTCGGCCAGCACGCCGCCGCCCTGGCCGCCGACCGCCAGCACGGCAAGCTTGATGACGCGCTCGTCTTCGGGGGCGCCGGCTTTCGAGCGCGATGAGGGCACGGCGTCAAGCATCGGCGAATGTCAGGCGCCGGTTTTCACGGCGCCGCTGCAAGAGACCGATCATGGCGCGACGCGCGCCTTCAAGGAAACGGTCCCAGCGGCTCGGATTGTGGACGACATCGGCGCGGTAGAAGGACGGGCAGAGCACCGCCGCATCGGCGACCTCGCCGCAATTGCCGCAACCGACGCAGCTTTGGTCGATATGCGCCACCGGATCGTCGCGCAACGGATCGTCGAGCGACTTCACCGAAAGCGACGGACAGCCGGACAGCCGCATGCAGGCATGGTCGCCGGTGCAGATATCTTCGTCGACACCGAATTTCGGCTTGACTATGCGCGTCCCGCCCTTGATCGCCTTGTCGACCAGCGGCTTTTCGCGGCGCTGCCGGTTGAGCATGCATTCGGACGACGCGACAATGACTTTCGGGCCCTTCTCGTCCGTCGTCAGCGCCTCGCGCAGCGTGTCTTGCATTCTGGTTACGTCGTAGGTGCGGTCGATGTGGCGCAGCCATTTGACGCCCATGCCCTTCACCGCCTCGGTGATCGGGTGCTTGGTCGACTTGGTCTTGTTGCCGGCGCGGGACGACAGGATGTCCTGCCCTCCGGTCGCGGCCGAATAGAAATTGTCGACGATGACGATGACGCCGTCATTCTTGTTGAACACGGCATTGCCGACCGAGGAGGTCAGGCCGTTGTGCCAGAAGCCGCCGTCGCCGACGAAGGAGATCGAGCGGCGCTTGGCATCGGGCGAATTGAACGCCGAAGCCGAGGCCGGCCCCAGCCCGTAGCCCATGGTAGTGGCACCTAGCTCGAAAGGCGGCATGATCGAGAACAGATGGCAGCCAATGTCGGAGGCGATGTGGTGCTTGCCCAACTCCTGCTCGACCAGCTTGGTGGCGGCGAAGATCGGCCGCTCCGGGCAGCCGACGCAGAAGCCGGGCGGCCGGCCCGGGACGACGTTGATCAGGTCGGCGGTGTCGAGCCCGTCGCCGATCTTGTTCGGCGCGCGGACCTCGCTTGGCAGCAGATGCGGGATGGTGGCACGCAGGAACGATCCGATGCCGTCGAGCATCACCTGGCCGGTATATTCGCCGGCCATAGGCAGATGTTCCTTGCCGACGAGCCTGGTGCCGCGGCCGGCCTTGTGCAGCATCGCGGCAAAGGCCTGTTCGATGTAGTTGGGCTGGCCTTCCTCGACGACGAGAACGGCGTCCTTGCCTTCGCAGAAGGACAGGAACTCGTCATCGACCAGCGGGTATACGGCGTTCAGCACATAGAGCGGCACGTCGGTGTCGCCATAAGTGTCGGCGAGGCCGAGCCGCTGCAGCGCCCGGATGACCGAATTGTACATGCCGCCCTGCATGACGATGCCGACCGAGCCATGCTCCGGGCCGAAAAACTCGTTGATCTTGTTGGCGCGGATGAAATCCACCGCCGCCGGCCAGCGTTTCTGCACCTTTTCCTTCTCGTGCAGGAAGGACGCGGGCGGCAGCACGATGCGGCCGGTGTCGCGGCGCGGCGCCTCGAGCGCATCGGCCACAGTCATTGCCGGGCGCTTGTTGTCCTTGGCGATGAAATGGCCGTGGACATGGCAGCAGCGAATACGGACCTGCAGCATGACCGGCGTGTTGGAAACCTCGGACAGCTCGAAGCCGTCCTCCACCGCCTTGACGATCGACGGCAGGTTCGGTCGCGGGTCGAGCAGCCAGACCTGGCTCTTCATGGCAAAGGCGTGGCTGCGCTCCTGCATGATCGAGGAGCCTTCGCCGTAATCCTCGCCGACGATGATCAATGCACCGCCGGTGACGCCGCCGGAAGCGAGATTGGCGAGCGCGTCGGAGGCGACATTGGTGCCGACCGTCGACTTGAAGGTCGCCGCGCCGCGGATAGGATAATGCACCGATGCGGCAAGCATGGCGGTGGCGGTCGCTTCCGAGGCGCTCGCCTCGAAATGCACGCCGAGCTCGCCCAGGATATCCTGCGCGTCGGCCAGCACGTCCATCAAATGGCTGATCGGCGCGCCCTGATAGCCGCCGACATAGCCGACGCCGCATTGCAGCAGCGCCTTGGTGATGGCGAGAATGCCTTCGCCGGAAAACTCCTCGCCGGCGCCGAGCCTGAGCTTTTCGACTTCCTTGGCAAAAGACCGTTCGGCCATTTTGGGCTCCTTCCGTTACCGCCCCGATGGCGGCGCGTAAGATCAGATGTCGTGCTTGCGAATGTTCTTCAGCATCTTCTGCAATGTCGCGATCAGCGCCGCGTATTCGGCATCGTCCACATCGTCGAACATTGCCTCGAAAGCGTCGTGCATGGCCGGCCAGGCGCGCGCGAACTCGGCGCGGCCATCGTCGGTCAGGAACACATGGCGGATACGGCTGTCGGTGACCCCCTGCTCGCGCCGCACAAACCCTTGCGCCTCCAGCGTGTCGAGCGTGCGGCTCAAGGTCGACTGCTCGATGACGGTATAGACCGAGAGATCGTTGACGGTGACGCCATCGGTGACCGACAACACAGCCAGCGTGCGCACCTGCGGAATGGTCAGACCTTGCTTGCGGAAATTGTCACGCAAGGTGGCGTTGTAGCGGCCCATGATACGGTTCATCAGATAGGGCGCGAATTGCTGCAGGCCGATCTGGCCCAAAGTCGAGATGCGCTGGCGCTTTTCAACCTTCTGTTCCATCACAGCCTCCCCGCCAGGAGAAAGCCGGAGCCGCCGCCCAAGCCAGCACCCGGATGGGTCGAGGCACCGATGTGGTAGAGACCCCTGACCCCGGTGGCGTGATTGCGGCTCGTCTTGAACGGCCGCCACAGAAACGACTGGTCGATAGCCGAGGAACCGCCATAGGGGTCGCCGCCGACCAGATTGATGTTCATCGCTTCCAGGTCGGCCGGCGAACAGGCGCGGCGTGCGATGACGCTGTCCTTGAACCCATCGATATGGCTGGCAAGGATCGCTTCGGCACGGTCGGCATAGGCTTCGCGCAGCGCCTCGGTCCAGCGACCGTCTGCCGGTGTTTGCAGTTTGCCGGCGGCATCGCCCTTGATATGCCGTGGCGCCTCGGGCAGTTGCAGCCACAGGACCGCCTTGCCGTCCGGGCAGCGCGATGGGTCGAGCGCGTGCGGCTGGCCGATGCACATGGTCGGCACCTCCGGCAGCATGCCGCGCACGGCTTCGTTGCAGGCCTTCGAGACGCCGTCGAGCCCCGGCGTCAGATGCAGCAGCGCGACCTTGTCCAGGCCCTCGCCGCGCCATGCCGGCGGCTTGTCCAAGGCATAGTGGATCTGGAAATTGCCCTTGCCGTAGCGGTATTTTTGCGCTGCCTCGACGTCTGCTTTCGGCGCCGCGTCGCCGAGCAGCCGCTCGTAGAGCTGGGTCGGCGTGACCGAGCAGATGACGCTCTTGTTCACGTTGATCGTTTCGCCCGAAGCCAGCCGCACGCCGGCGGCGCGGCCTCCGCTTTGGACAATAGCCGCGACGTCGGCGCCGGTGCGGATTTCGCCGCCACGTTCCCTGATCAGGGCCTCGAAGGCGGCCAGCAGATTCCTGGCACCGCCCTTGACGATCGGCGCGCCGGCCGCCTCAAGCGCGAAGGCGATGACCTTGGCGATCTGGCCGGAGAACGCGTCCTCAGGCCCGAGGCCGGCATGCAGCACCCAGGGCGCCCACAGCGCGCGCATGGTTTCCGACTGATAGGTGCTTTCCAGCCAACCGCGCGCCGGCACCAGCGCGCTGCCGAGAAAGGCGGCAAGGCCACGCGGGCCGCGCCGCCAGGCTTCACCCGCCAGCAGCCTGGCCGTCGGGTAGGACCACAGGCTGCCACCGAGCAGTCCGAACAGCAGACCGGCGTTGCGCTCGATCTCGCCGACATCGTTTGCGTGCCGGTCGCCGTCGCCCGCGGCAAGCGCATTGATCGCCGCTACATTGGCGATACGGTCGGTGCGCAGGACGGCATGGCTGCCGTCCGGGCGCAGCACACCGGTCGGCGTGGAGCTGTTGCAAAACTCCAGGCCGTGCCGCGCCAGATCCTTGCCCAGCGCCGCATAGGCCGGCGAGGTGATGAACAGGACAAAGGTCGTCGCCATCACGTCGTGGATGAAGCCGGGCGCGGTGATTTCTTCGGTGCGCATGCAGCCGCCGATGCGGTCGTTGCGCTCGAGCACCAGCACCTTCGCCCCCTTGCCGCCAAGCATCGCCGAGCAGACCAGCGCGTTGATGCCGCTGCCGACGACGATGTGATCGGGAGCGCTCATCGATGCGTGCTCCTAGCAGAGATTGGCGCTCTACGGCGCCGTAGAGCCGCAGCTTTGCAAGGCTGCCGCTCCCACTCCGTCACCACAGTGCCACTTCCGCACATGATCTTCTCCCGAAGACCGCAGCTACCCTATTGCCTTGGCACCAACGCCAACGCGCGGATCGGGCTGCCGGTGCCGTGCTCGATCTTGAGCGGCGCCGCGATCAGGATCGCGCCTTTCGGCGGCAGCCGGTCGAGGTTGCAAAGGCTGGCGAGACCGTAGCGGTTAGCCTTGTGCATCAGGCTATGCGCCGGGAACGGCGGCTCCATTCCCCCTGCTTTTCCAGCATCCGTGCCGATCGTCTCGCTGCCCCAGCCCTTGATGTCCTTGCTAATCAGATACTGGATGGCTTCGGCGGTCGGGCCAGGCGTGTGCGGTCCGGTCTCATTGGCGTTGAGGAACTCGGCTTCCGAGCCGTTGCGCTTATACCAGTCGGTGCGCATCACCACCCACTCGCCGGGGTTGATAGCGCCATGTTCGGCTTCCCATGCCTTGATGTGATCGACGGTGAGCAGGAAATCGTGATCGACTGCCGCTTGCTTGGAACAGTCGATGACGTTGACGGGTCCGACGAAGTTCTGCGCCGGAATGGTGTCGGTGGCGCCGTCCGGATAATCCTTGCCGGTGATCCAGTGGTTGGGCGCGTCGAAATGCGTGCCCGAATGCTCCCCGAGCTTGAGCCAGTTCCACGCCCACCACGGACCGTTCTTGTCATAGGCGGAGATGGCGTGGATCTCGATCTTCGGCGTGTCGACCGCCAGTTCCGGCGGCAGCTTGATCAGCGGTGTGTCGGGCCCGAGCGGCGCCGTCAGGTCGACCACCTGAATGGCGCCTGAAAGCAGCTGGCCGGCGACTTCGCCTAAAAGTTGTTGTGTGTCCATGGTCTCTGTTCCCTCTTTCTCGATGGTGCTGAAGGCTCTCGCGGCCCTTAATATCCTACTAGACGAAAACATATGCATCTGCAATTATCTTTAAGCATAAAGGAAATGGGACGGGGCGTGAGCGAGTTCGACGCCATATTTGTCGGGGCAGGCCACAACAGTCTGGCATGCGCCGCGCATCTGGCGCTCAAAGGCTGGAAAACCGCAGTTTTCGAGCGTAATGCAACGATCGGCGGCGCCGTTCAGACGCGCGAATTGACGCTTCCGGGCTTCCGGCACGATTTCGGCGCGATGAATCTCAGCCTGTTCGCCGGCTCGGCCTTTCACAAGAAATATGCAAATGAATTGAAAACCCACGGGCTGGAATTCGTGCCGGTGGCCGACTGTTTTGCCAGCGCCTTCCCCGACGGTCGCTGGTTCGGCGTCAGCAGCGACCTGGAAGTGACCGCCTCGCGCATGGCCGCTTTTTCCGACGCCGACGCACAGACATGGCGCCGTCTGGTTGCGGCATTCCCGGCGGAGGCCGAGCATCTGTTCCGGCTGCTGGGCTCGCCGATGAGCGGCCGTGCGCTCGCCGGCACCGCCTGGAACCTCTGGCGCAAGAAGGGTTTTGCCGGCGCGCTCGATACAGGTCGGTTGCTGCTTTCGTCACCCCGCGCCTGGCTCGAGGATACTTTCGAGTCACCGCATGTCAGGGCGACGCTGGCCACCTGGGGCATGCATCTCGATTTCGCGCCTGACATCGCCGGCGGCGCGGTGTTCCCTTACCTCGAATCCATGGCCAACCAGTGCGTCGGCATGGTGCTCGGCAGAGGCGGCGCCGACACGATTATCCGCGCTTTGTCGGGCATGCTCACGGCCGCCGGCGGCAAGATCGTCACTGGGGCTGATGTCGCCGAGATCACGGTTTCGGCCGGCAAAGCGACCGGCGTGCGGCTCACTTCCGGCGAGACCCACACCGCCACCAAGGCCGTCATCGCCGGTGTCGCGCCCAAGGCGCTGACCGGGAAACTGTTGCCTAACGGATCCGGCGACACCGGCTTCGACACGGCCGTGAAAAAATTCCGCCACGCGCCGGGGACGTTGATGATCCATCTGGCGCTCGACGACCTGCCGGACTGGCGCGCCGGTGCCGAGCTTCGGCAGTTCGCCTATGTGCATCTGTCGCCGTCGCTCGATGCCATGTCCTGGACCTATCAGCAGGCGATGTCAGGGGTGCTGCCGGACGAACCGGTGCTGGTCGTCGGCCAGCCGACGGCCGTCGATCCCTCGCGCGCGCCGGACGGCAAGCACGTACTTTGGGTGCAGGTGCGCATGCTGCCAGCCGAGATTGCAGGCGATGCGGCGGGCACGATCGCGGTGGCTCACTGGGACGAGGCTAGGGAGCACTACGCCGAGCGCGTCCTCGACATTATCGAGCGCTATGCGCCCGGCCTTCGTCGGAAGATCCTCGGCCGCGCCGTGTTCTCGCCCATCGACCTCGAACGCGAGAACCCGAACCTTGTCGGCGGCGACCAGATCTGCGGCAGCCATCATCTGGCGCAGAATTTCCTGTTCCGGCCGGCGCGCGGTTACGCTGGCTGGAACACGCCGGTCGGCAATCTGCACCTGACCGGGGCGGCAACATGGCCCGGCGCCGGCACCGGGGCGGCGTCGGGCTTCATGCTCGCGCAACAACTTGGCGGGAGGTAGGCTCCATTTTTCATCTAGGGTGAAGGAGGACAAGGCGCGGTTGCCCAAGGAGCCTGAACCCACCGATTGACAACGACACCGCGCATAAAAGCAACAGGGGAACGACCATGACAATCAACAGACGAGAATTGCTCGGATATGGCGCGGCCGCACTTGGCGCCACGGCGCTCGGCCTGCCGCAAATCGCCAAGGCTGCCGGCGAACTGACCATCGCCTACAATGTCAATTTGCCGTCCTGGGACCCGACCACCGGGCCTTCGGCGGTCAACCCGACCATCCAGGGTCTCTACCAGTCGGTGTTCGACCAGTTCATCCCGCAGAAACCGGATCTTTCTTTCGCGCCCGGCCTGCTCACCGAATGGGGCTGGAACGAGGATCGCAGCAAGATCATGATGACGGTGCGCGAGGGCGTCACCTGGCATGACGGCTCGCCATTCACGGCCGAAGACGTGGTCTGGTCGCTGCAGCGGGCGGGCGATGAAAAAACCGGCAACCCGATCCAGTTCGTCTGGAAGAACGTCAACAACTTCAAGATCGACGGCAACAAGATCACCGGCGACGTCGTGCAATTCGACCCGGTGTATTTCAAGTGGATGTCGTTCCTGACCGGCTACATCATGCCGAAGGCCTATTACGAAAAGGTCGGCGCCGAGGGTTTTGAGAAAGCCCCGATCGGCACCGGGCCCTACATGGTCGACAAATTCGAGCGCAACGCCTTCCTGCGGCTCAAGGCCAACCCGAACTACTGGGGCAGCAAGCCGGCCTTCGAGAACGTAACCATCAAGTTCGTTACCGATGCGGCGAGCCGCGTCGCCGAGATCGAGTCCGGTTCCTCGCAGGTGACCCTCGAGGTCCCCTATGAGGAATATGACCGCCTGATCGCCAAGGATGGACTTGCCGGCTCATGCAAGAACGTTTCCGACATCGGCATGATCTTCTTCAACGACATCGACGTGATGCTGGACAAGAACGTGCGCCAGGCAGCGGTGATGGCCGTCGACAAAAAGCTTTTGGTCGACCGGCTGCTGCGCGGTTACGGCCAGCCCATCGATACGCTGGAGACGCCGGAATACGCGGCCTACGATGCGTCGATCAAGGTGGAGCACAATCCGGACAAGGCCAAGGAACTGCTGGCCGCCTCCGGCTATTCGCCGGAAAAGCCGGTCAAGTTCACGATACAGACGACGAAGGGCTTCAAGCCCAAGGACTACGAGATGATCCAGGCGATCGTCGGCATGTGGCGCAAGGTCGGCATCGAGGCGACGATCGAGGTCTACGAGATCGCCAAGCACTACGAGCTGCGCGCCGCCGACAAGCTGGCGCCGGCGGCCTTCTACAATTGGGGCAACGCCATCGGCGACCCGACCACCTCGACCGGTTTTGCCATGTATGGCCCGAGCCCGCATTCGGTGTGGGACAGTCAGGATCTGATCGACATGATCAATCCACTATGGGGCGAGAAGGACGAGGCCAAGCGCATTGCCGGCTGGAAGGCCGTCGACAAATACATCGCCGAACAGGCCTATGTGCTGCCGCTGATCCAGTATGCGCAGCCGATCGTGCATGCCAAGGGCGTCAATGTCGTGCAGCATGTGTCGGGCGCACTTCTGCCGGCGCTGATGAGCCCGGCCTGAGACAGTCTTCGGCTTGTCGCGCGCCGTCCGGAATGACGGCGCGCATTTTCCGCCACGGGCGACCATGCTGCTGCAAAGATTCCTGATCCGTCTTCTGACGATGGCGATCACGCTGTTCGGCGTGGCCGTCGTCGTCTTCGTCGTCATCCGTGTCGCGCCGGGCGACCCGATCGCGATGATGCTGCCGCCCGGCGCGACCGATGCCGACATCGCTCGGCTGCGCGCGCTTTACGGGCTGGACAAGACCATCGTCCAGCAATTCTTCATCTGGCTGGCCGGTGTCGTCAGGGGCGATTTCGGCACTTCGATTTCGCTCCGGCAGGATGTTCTGGGCCTGGTCTTCAATCGCCTCCCGGCGACGCTGGAACTCGCCATCGTCGCGCTTGTGATGGCGCTGGCGATCGGTGGCACGACGGCGATCCTCGGCGCGCGCGAACGCGGCACCGCAGTCGAAGCCGGCATCGACATTGCCAGCGGTGCGGCACTCTCGATTCCCGATTTCCTGTGGGGCCTGGTGCTGATCCTTCTGTTCGGCGTGCTGGTGCCTATCTTCGACATTTCTGGCCGGGTGTCGCCGCAGCTCGACCTGCCCTTCGCCACGCAATTCTATCTGTTCGAAAGCATTGTACGGCTGCGCTTCGACCTGACCAGGGACCTGCTGGCACACATGCTGATGCCGGCGATTGCGCTGGCGCTGCCACTGGCCGCGATCATCTCGCAGCTGCTGAAACAGTCGCTGAAGGAAGTGCTCGACCTCGACTACGTCGTGCTGGCGCGGGTAAAGGGCTTTTCGGAAACGCAGGTCATCCTGCGCGAGGCGCTGAAGAACGCGGCCCTGCCGACGCTGACGCTGGTCGGCGTGCAGTTCACCTTCCTCATCGGCGGCACGGTCATCGTCGAACGGCTGTTTTCCTATGAAGGTCTCGGCAACATGGCGATCGATGCCGTCATCAACCGCGACCTGCCGCTGATCCAGGGCATCGTGCTGGTCTTCGCGCTGCTGTTCGTGCTGATCAACCTTGCCGTCGACATGATGTACGCCCTGCTCAATCCGAGGCTGCGCCATGGATGAGGCCCGCATTTCGAGACGTGGCTCGCGGGCACGCCTGTGGCTGGCCGGCGGCTGGCTGCTGATTGCGCTGCTGGCCGCGATTTTTGCGCCGTTGGTCGCACCGCAGGACCCGCTGGCGCAGGATTTGATGCTGGAGCGGCTGCCGCCTTTCTGGATTGATGGCGCCGAGCCCGGCTACTGGCTCGGCACCGACAGCCTCGGCCGCGATCTTCTGTCACGGCTGATCTTCGGTGCCCGCATCGCCTTCATCGTCGCCTTCGCGGCAGCCTTTGCCGCCTGCCTGGTCGGCTCGACGCTGGGGCTGATCGCCGGCTATTTCGGCGGCTGGGCCGACCGCATCATCTCGCGCATCGTCGATGTCTGGATGGCGTTTCCGCCGGTGCTGTTTGCCATCCTTTTGGTCGCCGTGCTCGGCACCGGCTTGAGCTCGGTTATCATTGCCATTGCCGTCATCGACTGGACGCGCTTCTGCCGGGTGATCCGCGCCGAGACGTTGGGCCAGTCGCGCATGGACTATGTCGAGAACGCCCGCATCGCCGGCTACGGCCGCATCGGCATCATGCTGCGCGAGGTGCTGCCCAATGTGGTGCCGTCGATCGTCGCGCTGCTGTCGCTGGAGATGGGCATTGCCGTCATCGTCGAGGCGATCCTGTCCTTCGTCAATCTGTCGATCTCGACCGATGACCCGACCTGGGGCGGCATCATCGCCGAGGGCCGCCTGTCGATCCATCAGGCCTGGTGGGTGCTGGTGTTCCCGCTGATCACGCTGATCCTGACCGTGCTGTCGTTCAGCCAGTTCGGCGACGCGCTGAAGGCGCGTTTCGATCCGGTGTTGCGATGAGCGTAGCCGTCAAACCCTGCCTCGATATCCGCAGCTTGAGCGCCGTGCTGCCCAACGGCCAGCGCGTGCTGCGCTCGGTGTCGCTCGCCGTCCAGCCCGGCGAGGTGCGCGCGCTGGTCGGCGAGAGCGGTGCCGGCAAGACGATGATCGGCAAGGCGGTGCTTGGCGTGCTGCCGCCGAGCGTGCGCATCGTCGAAGGCGACATGCTGCTTGAAGGCGAAGACCTCGGCAAGCTCCAGCCCAAGGCGCGGCGCACGCTGATCGGCGCCCGCACGGCGCTGATCCCGCAGGACCCGCTGACCGCGCTCAACCCGTCGCGGCGCATCGGCCCGCAGATGACCGACCGGCTGGTGCGCATCCTCGGCTGGAGTGGCGACAAGGCTGATCGGCGCACCCGGCAGTTGCTGGACGAGGTGCAGATCCGTGATCCCGGCCGCGTGCTGAAAAGCTATCCGCACGAGCTTTCGGGCGGCATGCGCCAGCGCGTGCTGATCGCCGCCGCCTTTGCCGCCGAGCCCCGGCTGATCGTCGCCGACGAGCCGACCACGGCGCTCGACGTCACCGTGCAAAAACAGATCCTGCGGCTGATCGCTGCGTTGCAGCGTGAGCACGGCACCGCGATCCTGTTTGTCACCCACGATCTCGGCGTCGTCGCCAAAATCAGCCAGAAAGTTTCGGTGCTTTATGCCGGCAAGGTGGTGGAGGAGGCCCAAACGGCAACCCTCTTCGCAGCACCCCAGCATCCCTATACACGGGCGCTGATGGCGGCGACGCCACGCTACACCGATCCATACACTTCACTGAAACCCGTGGACGGGGCGGTACTGGCCGGGCTTGCCGCCGAGATCACTGCTGCCGACCAGGCCTGGAGGCGCCCGCATGGCTGAGCCGCTGTTTTCCGTGCGTGGGCTGAAGGTCGCGCTGCCCGACATGACGCGCAAGCCGCTGATCGGCCGCGCGCCCTTGGCCGAGATCCTGAAAGGGCTGGATTTCGACCTGCCAAAGGGATCGGTGACCGGCATCGTCGGCGAATCCGGCTCCGGCAAATCGACGCTTGGCCGCGCGTTGGTGCGGCTTCTGGAGCCCAGTGCCGGCAACGTCATCTTCGACGGCCGCGACATCACCCATTTGCCTGAGGCCGAGCTCCGGCCGCTGCGCCGCAATCTGCAGATGATCTTCCAGGATCCGATGTCGTCGCTCAATCCGCGCCGCACTATCTTCAGCATCATCGCAGCACCGCTCAAGCAGAACGGGCTTGGCGACAATCTCAAGGGGCGTGTCGCGGAGGCATTGCAGCGCGTCGGCCTGCCGCAAAGTTTTGCCAGCCGCTACCGCCACGAACTGTCGGGCGGCCAGCGCCAGCGCGTCGGCATTGCCCGGGCGCTGGCGCTGTCGCCGAAATTCGTGCTGGCCGACGAAATCGTCTCCGGCCTCGACGTGTCGACGCAGGCGCAGATCCTGACGCTGCTGGAAAAACTCGCCGCCGAAATGGGCCTGACCGTTGCCTTCATCAGCCATGATCTTTCTGTCATTCGGCGGCTCTGCCGGCACGTGATCGTCATGCGCGAAGGCGCGATCGTCGAAGCCAGTGCGACGGATACTTTGTTCGAGCAGCCGCAGCAGGCTTACACGCGCGACCTGCTCGCCGCCATTCCGCTGCCCGAGATCGATGACGCCTGGCTGCTTCCCGCCGCAAAGGCGCTGGCATGAACACATTCCTATTCGCACGCCGAAGAGCGGGCCTCGGACGTGCGCCGACAAGTCAGCTCGCGAAACGGAGGAGAACTGGAATGAAATACGCAATCAGAAACACGATGCTTGCGGCCGCTCTAGTCGGCTCGATGGGAGCAGCCTCGGCTGATTCGATACCCGGCATGCGAGGCCACGACCACACCGGCGTCACCGTCCCCGACATGGAGCAGGCGGTCGATTTCTTCACCGAGGTGGTTGGCTGCAAGAAGGCGATGTCGTTCGGCCCGTTCGCCGACGACAAGGGCACATTCATGCAGGATCTGCTGGGCGTCGATCCCAAGGCGGTGATTGAGGAGATCACCCTGGTCCGCTGCGGACACGGGTCGAACATCGAGCTGTTCAAATACACCGCGCCGGACCAGAAGGACTTGACGCCTCGCAACAGCGACATAGGCGGCTTCCATATCGCCTTCTATGTCGACGACATCGCCGCCGCAAAAGCCTATCTTGACGGCAAGGGCGTCAAGACGCGGATGGGGCCGCTGCCGGTTACCGAAGGCCCGGCCGCCGGCCAGACCATCCTCTACTTCCAGGCGCCCTGGGGCTTGCAGTTGGAAGCGATCAGCTATCCCAATGGTATGGCTTATGAAAAAGATGCGGAGACGGTGCTGTGGAGCCCGAAGAACCCGGAAAAATAGCCCGGGGCGTCCCTGGCCTGCGCAAGCCGACTGCCGGCAAGCTGGGTTTCTGGGGCGGATTGTTTCAATCCTGAAACTTCAAGCTTGAATTAATCCGTCTCAGGCGTAAACTCGACAAACAGAAGCGAAGAGGAGATCGCACGATGAAAGTTGCGGTTCTCGGCGGCGGACCAGCCGGGCTCTACTTTGCAATCTCGCTGAAGCTCAGGGATGCCGCGCATGAGGTCACGGTGTTCGAGCGCAACCGTGCCGATGACACGTTTGGCTGGGGCGTCGTGCTGTCGGCCGAAACGCTGGAGAACCTGACCAAAAACGACCCGGTCAGCGCCGTCTGGATCCGCAAGCATTTCGCCTATTGGGACGATATCGCCGTCATCCATGACGGCGTGCGCACGGTCTCGACCGGTCACGGCTTTTGCGGCATTGGCCGCAAGCGGCTGCTCACATTGCTGCAGCGGCGCGCGCGCGAACTCGGCGTCAAGCTGGTCTTCGAAACCGACATCGCCGATCCCAAGCCATATATGGAGACGCACGACCTGGTTGTCGCCGCCGACGGGTTGAACTCGAAAGCGCGGAGCACCTTCGTCGACGTGTTCAAGCCCGATATCGACATTCGTAGATGCAAGTTCGTCTGGCTCGGCACCCACCAGAAATTCGACGACGCCTTCACCTTCATCTTCGAAAAGACCGAGCATGGCTGGGTGTGGGCGCATGCCTACCAGTTCGACAGCGATACCGCGACCTTCATCGTCGAATGCAGCGAGCAGACCTGGCAGCGCTTCGGCTTCGGCGCGATGTCGCAGCAGGAATCGATTGCCGTCTGCGAGCGCATCTTTGCCCGTCATCTCGGCGGCCACGCGCTGATGACCAACGCCAATCATATCCGCGGCTCGGCGTGGATCAATTTCCCGCGCGTCTTGTGCGAACGCTGGTCCTACACGAACCTGGCGCTGATGGGCGACGCGGCGGCAAGCGCGCATTTCTCGATCGGTTCCGGCACCAAGCTGGCGCTGGAAAGCGCGGTGGCGCTGGCCGACTATGTCGAGTCCGAGCCAGACCTCGAGGCCGCCTTTAGCAAATATGAGGACGCCCGCCGCACCGAAGTGCTGAAGCTGCAGTCGGCGGCGCGCAATTCGCTCGAATGGTTCGAGGAGGTCGAGCGCTATCTCGGCCTCGATCCGGTGCAGTTCAACTATTCGCTGCTGACGCGTTCGCAACGCATCAGTCACGAAAATTTGCGGCTGCGCGATGCCGAATGGCTGGCCGGCGCCGAGGAGTGGTTCCAGCGCCAGGCCGGCGCCGGGGGCAACAATCTGCGTCGCGCGCCGATGTTCGCGCCGTTCCGGCTGCGCGGCATGGCGCTGCAGAACCGCGTCGTCGTCTCGCCGATGGCGCAGTACAAGGCGGTCGACGGCTGTCCGACCGATTGGCATTTCGCCCATTACGCCGAACGGGCCAAGGGCGGCGCCGGTCTCCTCTACATCGAGATGACGTGCGTCAGCGCGGAGGGCCGCATCACGCCTGGCTGCCCCGGTTTCTATGCGCCCGAGCATGAGGTCGCCTGGAAGCGGCTGGTCGAGTTCGTCCATGCCGAAACCGAGGCCAAGATCTGCGCCCAGATCGGCCATTCCGGTGCAAAGGGGTCGACCAGGCTCGGCTGGCAGGGAACCGACGTGCCGCTGCCCTCAGGCAATTGGCCCGTCATGGCAGCGTCTTCCGTGCCGTGGTCGCGGGAAAACCAGGTGCCGAAGGCGATGGACCGCGCCGACATGGATATGGTGCGCGGCCAGTTTGTCGCTTCGGCCGAGATGGCGGCGCGCTGCGGCTTCGACATGCTCGAAATCCACGCCGCGCACGGCTATCTCCTGTCCTCCTTCATCACGCCCTTGACCAACCGGCGCACCGACTCCTATGGCGGCTCGCTGGAAAACCGCATGCGCTACCCCTTGGAAATCTTTCATGCGGTGCGCGCCGCGTGGCCGGCCGAGAAGCCGATCTCGATGCGCATCTCCGCCAATGACTGGCTGGGCATCGAAGGCGTGACGCCGGCCGATGCCGTAGAGATCGCGCGGCTGCTGCATGAGGCCGGCGTAGACATCTGCGACGTATCGGCCGGCCAGACGTCGGCCGTGGCAAGACCGGTCTATGGCCGCATGTTCCAGACGCCGTTTTCCGATCGCATCCGCAACGAGGTCGGCATGGCGACGATGGCGGTCGGCAATATCTATGAGCCGGACCACGTCAACTCGATCCTGATGGCGGGCCGCGCCGATCTCGTCGCACTGGCTAGGCCGCATCTTGCCGATCCGTATTGGACGCTGCACGCGGCCGTAACGCTTGGCGATCGCGGCGTCAAATGGCCGGATCCCTATCTGCCCGGCCGCGACCAGCTCTACCGGCTGGCCGAACGCGAAGCGGCAGCGGGGTTGAAAGTATGAGTGCCGCGGCGACGATTTCGGGGCGTCATGCGCTGGTCACCGGCGGCGGCTCCGGCGTCGGCCGCGCGATCGCGCTGGCGCTGGCCGGCGGGGGCATTGACGTGACCATCTGCGGCCGGCGCGTGGAGCCGCTTGCCGAGGTCGCCGCGGAGAACAAGTCCATCTTCGCCATTGCCGCCGACGTCACCGACGAGACGTCGATGGCGTCGCTCTACGAGGCAGCGGAAGCGGCACGCGGAGCGTTCGACATCGTCGTTGCCAATGCCGGCATGTCCGGCAGTGCCCCGGCGCAGCGGACCTCGCTGGCAGACTGGCAGCGCACGCTCGACGTCAACTTGACCGGTGCGTTCCTGACGGTGAAGCCGGCGTTGGCCGGCATGGCAGTGCGCAAGACTGGCCGTATCATCTTCGTCGCTTCCACCGCCGGACTGAAAGGTTATCCCTATGTCGCAGCTTACGTTGCCGCCAAGCATGGCGTCGTCGGCCTGATGCGGGCACTCGCCGTCGAGACCGCCAAGTCCGGCATAACAGTGAATGCCGTGTGCCCAGGGTTTGTCGAAACCGAGATGCTGGAGAGCACCGTCCAACGCATCGTCCAAACGACCGGCCGTTCGTCCGAGCAGGCACGGACGAGCCTAGCCGCGACCAACCCGCAAGGCCGCTTCATCCAGCCGGAAGAAATTGCGGCCGCGGTACTTTATCTGTGTGGCGACGCCGCCCGGTCGATTACCGGGCAGACGATTTCGATCTCCGGAGGTGAGACATGGTAGCCGGTCCCCTGCCCGCCCCGTCCGGACCCGGCAAGGACCGCCTGCGGCTGTGGATACGCCTGCTGCGCGCCTCGCGCACCATCGAGGCCGAGCTGCGCGAACGACTGCGGCAAGAGTTCAACACGACGCTGCCACGCTTCGACGTGATGGCCGCGCTCTACCGCGCGCCGGAGGGCATGCTGATGAGCGATCTTTCGCGCTTCCTGCTGGTGTCCAACGGCAATGTTACCGGCATCATCGACCGGCTGGTCTCGGAAGGGTTGGTGATGCGGGCCCGACGCAATGGCGACCGCCGCACCTCGATGGTGCGGCTGACGGAAGAGGGATCGAAGATTTTCGCCGTGATCGCCGCCGCGCATGAAAAATGGGTCGGCGAGTTGCTGGGCAATGTGAGCGAGGATGAGGCGCGCCGGCTGACCGGCATGCTGACCTCCTTCCGCAGCAATTGGGAGGGACGGGAATGACGAAGCTGGCCGGCCGCAAGCCGAAGCATTTCCTCTGGCAGGTCGAAGGCAAGATCGCAAAGATCCGGCTCGATCGACCGGAGCGCAAGAACCCGCTGACCTTCGACAGCTATGCCGAATTGCGCGACATATTTCGCGACCTTGTCTACGCCGATGATGTCGATGCTGTGGTGTTCCTGCCCAATGGCGGCAATTTCTGCTCGGGCGGCGATGTCCACGAAATCATCGGCCCACTGGTCAAGATGGACATGAAGGCGCTGCTCGCCTTCACCCGCATGACGGGCGATTTCGTCAAGGCGATGCTGAATTGCGGCAAGCCGATTATTGCGGCGGTCGATGGCGTGGCGGTCGGCGCCGGCGCCATTATCGCCATGGCCTCCGATATCCGCATCGCAACGCCCCAGGCCAAGACAGCATTCCTGTTCACCCGCGTCGGCCTTGCCGGCTGCGACATGGGGGCCTGCGCGATCCTGCCGCGCATCATTGGCCAGGGCCGCGCCGCCGAGCTGCTCTATACCGGCCGCACGATGAGTGCCGAGGAAGGCGAGCGCTGGGGCTTCTACAACCGGCTGGTCGATACCGCAACGCTTGAGGCCGACGCGCTCGACATGGCCGCGCGCATCCTTTCCGGCCCGACCTTCGCCCATGGCATGACCAAGACGCAGCTGAACCAGGAATGGTCGATGGGTCTCGACCAGGCGATCGAAGCGGAAGCGCAGGCGCAGGCGATCTGCATGCAGACCCGCGATTTCGAGCGGGCGTACGAGGCTTTCGTGGCTAAGGAGAAGCCGGTGTTCGAGGGAAATTAGGATGACCCATTCAATAGAGATGTTGGCGGGACAGCGCCCCCCTCTGGCCTGCCGGCCATCTCCCCCTCAAGGGGGGAGATTGGATATCAGGCCCGCTTTCGCCAATCTCCAACATCGCAGGGAGAGCCGTGGCAGCGAAGCCGCCAATCTCCCCCCTAGAGATGTCCAGCAGGACAGAGGGGGGCGCCGTGGAGCGCCAGGGCCGGAGAATTGTGGAGGCAGCAATGCCTGACCGTTCCTTCCTCTCCTGGCCGTTCTTCGAGGATCGCCACCGCGATCTGGCGGAGCGGCTGGAGGCATGGTGCGCCAAGAACCTGCCGGTCGCGCATCACGATGTCGACGCGGCCTGCCGCGAGCTGGTGGCCAAGCTCGGCCAGGACGGCTGGCTGAAGCCGACGGCGCTCGACACCGAAAACCCCTCGCCGCTCGACGTGCGCACGCTCTGCCTCACGCGCGAGACGCTGGCCCGGCATGATGGGCTGGCCGATTTCGCCTTCGCGATGCAAGGGCTCGGCACTGGCGCGCTCAGCCTGTTCGGCTCGCCCGACCAGCAGCACTGGCTGGCGAAGACACGGGCCGGCAAGGCGATTTCGGCTTTCGCGCTGTCGGAGCCGCGCTCGGGCTCGGACGTTGCCAATATGGAAATGACCGCCGCGCGTGACGGCGACAGCTATCTCCTATCCGGCGAAAAGACCTGGATCTCCAACGGCGGTATCGCTGACTTTTATGTTGTCTTTGCCCGTACCGGCGAGGCGCCCGGCGCCAAGGGGCTTTCCGCCTTTATCGTGCCTTCCGAAACCGAAAGGCTGATCGTTGCCGAGCGGCTGGAGGTGATTGCGCCGCACCCGCTCGCCCGGCTGTCCTTCGACAATGCACGCATTCCAGCCTCGGCGCTGATCGGCAGACCCGGGGACGGTTTTCGCATCGCCATGTCCGTGCTCGACGTGTTCCGTTCGACCGTCGGCGCAGCGGCGCTCGGCTTTGCCCGGCGCGCGCTGGACGAAAGCATCACAAGAGTGGCCGAGCGCAGGCTGTTCGGTGCGCCGATGGCCGAGCTGCAGATGGTGCAGGGCCACATCGCCGACATGGCGCTGGATGTCGATGCCGCCGCGTTGCTGGTCTATCGCGCCGCCTGGACCAAGGACATGGGCGCGGCTCGGGTTACCCGCGAAGCCGCCATGGCCAAGCTGTTCGCTACCGACAAAGCGCAGGAGGTGATCGACAAGGCTGTGCAGCTGCATGGCGGCGACGGCGTCCGCAAGGGCCATATCGTCGAAAGCCTGTATCGCGAGATCCGGGCGCTGCGCATCTACGAGGGAGCGTCCGACGTGCAGAAGGTGGTGATTGCACGGCAAGTGATGGGAGCGGCCTGAGACGAGAGTTTGCGTGAAATTATTGTCTTCGAGTTTTGAGCGACCGGATTTGAGCATTGGGAGGTTTTGACATGCACACCATCCTGCAGCCGGAAGGCTGGGCGAAACCCGTCGGCTACGCCAATGGCGTCGCCGCGCGTGGGCAGCTTGTCTTCGTCGGCGGGCAGGTCGGCTGGAACGGACAGGGCCGCTTCGAGACCGATGATCTTGTCGGCCAGGTGCGGCAGACGCTGGCCAATATTGTTGCTGTGCTCGCCGAGGCCGACGCCAAGCCGGAACATATCACCTCTATGACCTGGTACTTTACCGACAAGGCGGAATATCTGACCAATCTCAAGGGGATCGGCGAGGTTTATCGCGAGGTGATCGGCCGGCATTTTCCGGCGATGGCCGCCATGCAGGTGATGGCGCTGGTCGAGGATCGCGCCAAGGTTGAGATCCAGGCGACGGCGGTTATTCCGGAGTGACGGCAACACGTGGCAATTTTTTAAGCTTAAAACTTTCGCCTTGAAAAGCGCGGTACTTTGGATAGCATTCGATGTCTTGCGACTGCCGTGCCGGGAGGGCTTTCCGGCAGTCCCGTCACTTGGCGCATCAAAACCGTGCGGGCCAAACCCGTCCGATCACAACCAGAGGGAACGAAAATGAACTTCACCCGTCGCAACCTGCTGCTTCTTGCTGCCGCCGTCGGCATCGCCGGCGGCCCGGCCTACGCCGAAGGCACGCTGAATGTCGGCGCCTATCCGACCAATCCGCCTTTTGAATACAAGAACGAGAGCGGCACGTTCGAGGGTTTCGAAGTCGACATCATCAATGAGGCGGCAAAGCGTATCGGCATGACCACTGATATCGCCGATCTCGGTTTCCAGGCGCTGTTCGCCGCCACCACCTCGAAGCGCATCGACGTCGCCATCTCGTCGATCACCATCACGCCGGAGCGGCTGAAGTCTCAGTCGTTCACGCAGCCCTACTATGATTCCGACATGGGCATCGCCGCGAAGGCCGACAGCCCGATCAAGGCCGAGGCCGACCTCAAGGGCAAGATTGTCGGCGTGCTGTCCGGCTCGACCGGCGAAGCCTGGGTCAAGGCCCACCAGGAAGCGGACGGGTTCAGTGACGTCAAGGGCTACGACACGCAGCAGAATTTGCTGCTCGATCTCAGCTCCGGCCGCGTCGATGCGGCGGTCAGCGATATTCCGGGCCTGGAATATTCTTTCACCAGGATGAAGGATCTCGCCGTAAAAGAGCGCATCAAGACCGGCGAGCAGTACGGTCTGATGATGACCAAGGACCACCCGCTGCTCGGCAAGCTGAACGACGCGCTGACCGCGATGAAGAAGGACGGCACGCTGGCCGCGATCCACAAGAAGTGGTTCGGCAGCGACGCACCTGCCGATTCCTCGACCGTCAAGGAAACTCCTATGCCGAAGGCCTGAGCGGCAGTTCACGCTTAAATGTCGTGCCGGCTTTCGATGCCGGCACGATTTCGGATTTCGGGCTCGGGCTCGAGCGTCGCGGGACGCCAAACGTTTCGGAAATGCTGCGATGTCGCTGCTGGACACCTTCTTCAACGCCGACGTCATGGTCTCCAGCCTGCCGGCGCTGTTGCGCGGCTTCCTGAACACCCTGCTGCTCGGAATCATGAGCATCGGCATCGGTATTCCCGTCGGCCTCGCGATCAGCCTGGTGCGGCTCTATGCGCCAAAGCCGCTTCGGCTGCTGGCTGTCGGCTACATTGACATTTTCCGGGCGATGCCGGTGCTGGTCGTGCTGATCCTGATCTACTATGCGCTGCCGTTCCTCGGCATTCGCCTGTCATCGTGGACGTCCGCGGTGATGGCCTTCGCCATCATCATGGCGGCCTATTCGGCCGAGGTGTTCCGCTCCGGTATAGAGAGCATTCCGCGCGGCCAGTTCGAGGCGGCGCAGGCGCTCGGCCTGCCGTTCTTGCTGACCTTGCGCAAGGTAGTGCTGCCGCAGGCGATCCGCGTCGTCATTCCGCCAATGACCAGCAATTGCGTTTCGATGTTCAAGGATACTTCGCTCGCTTCCACCGTGGCGCTGCCCGAACTGCTGAAAGAAGCGACCAACGCGCAATCGCTCTATGCCAATCCTTCACCGCTGATCGGCGCGGCGCTGGTCTATCTCATCTTTCTCTGGCCGATGGTCCGTCTCGTCAGCCTCCTTGAACGCCGCTTTCAAACCGAAAAGACCCGCTAATCTGTCAGCGCACTTCGCAGGAGACGACCTTGAACCAGCATCAGATTTCGAAAACCGGCGATGCCGCAGCTTTCCCGGTCGAGACGATCCGCGCCATGTTTCCCGCCTTGCAGCAGGCCGGGGACTTCGTCTTCATGGACAATGCCGCCGGCGCGCAGATCCCGCAAAGCGTGCTCGATGCGGTCACCAACCATTTGGTCGCGCATAATGTGCAGCGCGGCGGCCGCTATGGCCGCAGCGTCACCGTCGACCAAGCCGTCGCCGGCGCTCGCGAAAGCGTGGCCTTGCTGATCAACGCCACCAACCCGGCGGAGATCTGTTTCGGCATGAACGCCACTTCGTTCATCCGCCTGGTCAGCCTCGGCATCGGCCAGATGCTTTCCGAGCGCCCAAACGGGGAGCGTGACGAGATAGTCATCACCGACATGGATCACGACGCCAATATCGCGACGTGGCTGGCGCTGGCGCCCGCCGGCGCCAAGTTCAAATGGTGGCGGATGCGCGACGACGGCAATCTGCATGTCGACGATTTGCGCCCGCTGGTCTCAGAGCGCACCCGGCTCGTCGCCTGCACGGTAACGGCGCATTCGATCGGCTCGATTGTCGACGTTGCCTCCGTGGCTGCGATTGCGCATGCGGCAGGCGCCGAAGTGTTCCTCGACTGCGTGCATTACGGGCCGCACGGGCTGATCGATGTGCAGGCCTGGGATTGCGACTATCTCGTCTGCTCCGGCTACAAGAATTTCTCGCCGCATATGGGCTTCCTGTGGGGCCGCTTCGAAACACTGAAGCGCTTGCCGACCTTCCGCGAGGATTTCATCCCCGACGAGCCGCCCCACAAAATCGAAGCCGGCACGTTCATCTACGAGAACGTCTCCGGCATGGATGCCGCGGTGCGTTACCTCGAATCGATCGGCCGCAATTTCTTGTCCGAGAATAACCGGTCGCGCCGCGACAACATCGTCGCCGGCATGAATGCAATCCGCGACTACGAACAGGTGCTGGCGCGCGAAATGCTGGCGGTGCTCAAAGATTGCGGCGCGACGATCTACGGCGTGGCCGAAGAGGCACGCCTCAGCGAGCGCGTGCCGACCTTCTGCTTCAATGTCGGCACGCTGTCGCCGCAGAGGATCGTCGAGGAAATGGCCGAGATGCAGATCGGCATTCGCGACGGCCACATGTATGCGCCGCGTCTGATGAAGCGGCTCAACCTCAGCATGGACAGCGGCGCCGTGCGCGCGTCGCTGGTGCATTACAATACGATCGAGGAAGTCCGGCGCTTCGGCGAGGCGCTGCGCACCATCATCGCCCGGCTGTCCTGATCGGACTGGGCGGCGGCGCCGGCGCGATCCTCGTGAAGCGCAAAGGCGGTCGCACCCGGGTTCTCCAAGCCGGGGCGCAATTGCATGCTTGGGATCAGGTAATCGCCGCCATTCTGCTGCCGATAACGAATGGGCCGGATTGTCTCGAGCGTCCGCATCCTTTCGCACAGTCGCTCCGCGACAGGCTCGAAATCCGCCTCCCCGAAACGGTCCACCCTGTAAACCACGAACGGCGGAAGCACGTCGTAGCCCGGATAGTATAGAATCCCGTGATTGATCGGGAACAGCAGGTCGTCGATCGGGCCGTTGACGCCGCGGGCGGAGTAATGCTCTTCCCAGCCGCCTGCGGTCACGATCAGCATTGCGCGCTTGCCGGCGAGCGTTCCCTCACCAAAGCGGTCACCCCACCGCTTGTCGCTGTGCTCGCCAACGCCATAGGCGAAGCCGTAGGCGTACACGCGATCGACCCAGCCCTTGAGGATCGCCGGCATGGCGTACCACCACAGCGGGAACTGGAGGATCAGGGTGTCGGCCCATAGCAGCTTGTCGATCTCGGCTTTGACGTCATCGGTCAGAGTGTTGGTCGCAAAAGCCTTTTTGGAGGCGCCGGCCGGCAGGAAGCGTGCTTCGGGCGGCCACGACGGAAAGTCGGCACGGTCCACCTCGGCTTTCCAGCCGTCGGCATAGAGGTCCGACACCCGCACCTCGTGGCCTTGGGCCTCGAGTTCCCTGATGGCGACGTCACGCAGCGCGCCGTTGAGCGAACGCGGTTCAGGATGAGCAAAAACAAGCAGGACTTTCATGGGTCTACTCCGAAGAAGGACGATAGACACCAAAGGTAGCCAGCCGCGGAATGATCCGCTATATGTAGGAAATGCATAAGATAATGCCGAATAATGGATAGATCGGACGTCACTCTCGAGCGCATGCGCACCTTCGTTCGCGTCGCCGAGCGCGGCAGCCTCTCGGCGGTGGCGCGCGAGCTCGGAGTTGGGCAGTCGACGGTCACACGGCATTTGCGAGAACTCGAGGAGGCCGTCGGAGTGCCCTTGCTCAGCAGGACCACCCGGCGTGTGACGATGACTGATGAAGGCAGCCGTTACTATACCGACAGCGTCCAGGTCCTGCGCCTCGTTGAGCAGGCCGGCGATGAGGCGCGGGGCACGCGCGGCGCGTCGGCCGGCACGATCCGGATATCCTGCACGGCGGCGCTCGGGGTCTTGCACGTCAGCCGGCTGATCTTCGCCTTTCAGGACCGCTATCCCGATATCGGCATCGATCTTAGCCTCACCGACGAGCGCATCGATCTTGTGCGGGAGGGCGTCGACATTGCGCTTCGCCTGGGTCCGCTCACCGACAGCTCAATGAAACTGCGGGCGCTCGGGCAATCCCGGCGTCTGCTGGTGGCGGCGCCGGCCTATCTGGCGGCGCGGGGCGGACCGGCTGTCCCGCAGGATCTGCCTGGCCATGAAGGCATCCGGATGTCGAACATCGCAGGAAGCGACACACTCGCCCTGCAGGGGCCGGTCGGCAAACGCTTTGCGGTGCCCTTTGGCGGTCGATTTCGCGTCGACCATGGGCTTGCCGCGCGCGAAGCCATTGTCGCCGGGCGCGGTATCGCACCCGCCCACCATTGGCTTGTCGACGATCTCCTGGCGGCCGGCCGGCTGGAAGTGGTCCTGCCGGGCTATTTTCCGCCTCCCGTCCCGCTGAGCATGCTGATCGTTCCGGAGCGTGCGGGCATTGCCCGGGTGCGGCTGCTGGTCGACTTTCTCGCCGAGCAGATCTCCGGCATTCCGGGGATCGAGAAGCGGTAGCCGGCCGGCAAACCTCGCCGGATCAGGCGGCCTTCTTCTTCGCCAAACGTGCCTTGATGCTGGCAACGTCGGCACGTGGCGTCGCCGCGAACAGCGTCCTGGTGTAGCTGTGTTTGGGGTCGGCGAAGACCTCGTCGCGCGAGCCGTATTCGACCGCTTCGCCGAAATACATTACCATCACGTCGTCGGCGATGTAGCGCACCACCGACAGGTCGTGGCTGATGAAAACATAGGTTAGCTGAAACTCGTCCTGCAGGTCGGCGAGCAGGTTCAGCACCTGCGCCTGCACCGAAAGATCAAGTGCCGAGACCGGCTCGTCCAGCACCAGAAGGCTGGGGTTGAGCATCAGCGCGCGGGCGATGGCGATCCGCTGGCGCTGGCCGCCCGAAAACATATGCGGGTAGCGATTAAAGTGCTCGGGGCCGAGACCGACCTTCTTTAGCATCTTCATGGCAAGATCGCGCCGTTCGTCGGCCGTGCTGTCGGTGTTGATGAGCAGCGGCTCGGCAAGCACGTCGCCGATCTTCTGGCGTGGATTGAGCGAACCATAAGGGTTTTGGAAGACGATCTGGACCTTGCGGCGCATTTCCTTCGACAGGCCGTTCCTGCCGATGTCTACCTTCTTGCCGTCGATGAAAAGCTCGCCGGAGGTCGCCGGGTCGATCAGGGTGATGATGCGGGCGAGTGTTGACTTGCCGCAGCCGCTCTCGCCGACGATGGCCAGCGTCTTGCCCTTGTCGACGCTGAACGAAACACCCTTGACCGCATGAACCGTACGGGAGGGGCGGAAAAGCCCGCCACCGACATGATAGTCGCGCACGATGTTCTTGCCTTCGACTACCGTCACGCTCATGAGGCGGTTCCTCCTGCGGACCGGGCTGCGACTACAGATGGGGCCGGCTCAAACAGCATGTCGGAAACAGTAGGCAACCGGTCGCCGACGGCGTTTTCGGGCAGCGCCGACAGGAGCGCGCGCGTGTAGTTGCTCTTGGGGGACTCGAACAGCGACAGCACGTCGGCCTCTTCCATCTTGCGGCCCTTGTACTGGACGATGACACGGTCGGCGGTCTCGGCAACCACCCCCATATTGTGGGTGATCATGATCAGGCCCATGCCATATTTGGCCTGCAGGCCGACCAGCAGATCGAGGATCTGCTTCTGGATGGTGACGTCGAGCGCCGTGGTTGGCTCGTCGGCGATCAAAAGCTTGGGATTGCAGGCGATGGCGATGGCGATCATGACGCGCTGACACTGACCACCCGACATCTGGTGCGGGAAGGAGCCCAGCCGTTCCTCGGGGTCGGCGATGCCGACCAACTTCATCAATTCGATGGCACGCGCCCGGCGCTGGGCGCGGTCCATGCCCATATGGAAGCGCAGCACCTCCTCGATCTGGAAGCCGACGGTGAAGCACGGGTTGAGGCTGGCGACCGGCTCCTGGAAGATCATCGAAATGTCCTTGCCGACGATCTTGCGCCGCTCGGATGGGCCGAGC
Source organism: Mesorhizobium sp. M1273 (assembly GCF_040318195.1). Lineage (NCBI taxonomy): Bacteria > Pseudomonadati > Pseudomonadota > Alphaproteobacteria > Hyphomicrobiales > Phyllobacteriaceae > Mesorhizobium > Mesorhizobium sp. M1273. The sequence continues at coordinate 32,113 of NZ_JAMYLV010000028.1, forward strand.
TTGAGCAGGTCGATGCCGTCGAAGGCCATGCGGTCGGCCCTCACCGTCGCGGTGTTGGGCAAAAGCCCCATCACCGCCAGCATCGCCACCGACTTGCCCGAACCGGATTCGCCGACGATCGCCAGCACCTCGCGCGGTTCGACCGACAGGTCGATGCCTTGTACCGCCATGAATGGTCCAGCGGCGGTGTCGAAGGAAACGGTCAGGTTCTTGATCTCGAGAAGAGGCATTGGATTATGACCTCTTCAGCTTGGGATCGAAGGCATCGCGCAAGCCGTCGCCGATCAGATTGATGGCAAGCACAGTGATCAGGATGGCAAGTCCGGGGAAGGTCACCACCCAAGGCGCGCGCAGGATGAACTCGCGCGCCGAGGCGAGCATCGTGCCCCATTCCGGCGTCGGCGGCTGCGCACCGACACCGAGGAAGCCGAGCGCCGCAGCTTCGAGAATAGCGTTGGAGAAGGACAATGTCGCCTGCACGATCAGCGGTGCCAGGCAGTTCGGCAGGATCGTCCTCACCATCAAGCGAAGATGACCGGCACCAGCCACCTTGGCGGAGATGACATATTCGCGGTTCTTTTCGGCCATCACGGCGGCGCGGGTGAGGCGCGCGAAATGCGGCTGCAGCACCAGCGCGATCGCCAGCATGGCATTGAACAGGCCCGGGCCGAGGATCGCCACCAGCACCAGCGCCAGAAGCAGCGACGGGAAGGCCAGGATGATATCCATGATGCGCATGATCAGAGTGTCGACCCAGCCGCGGAAATAGCCGGCGAGCACGCCAAGCACGATGCCGCTGGTGAGCGAGAAGACAACGACCACCAGACCGATGAACAGCGAGAAACGCGCCCCGAAGATCAACCGTGAAAGCATGTCGCGGCCGACCGCGTCGGTGCCGAGCAGGAACATCGATTTGCCGCCTTCCTGCCAGGCAGGGGGTGCCAGCAGCGCATCGCGAAACTGCTCGTCGGGCGAATGTGGGGCGACGAACGGCGCAAAGATCGCCACCAGCACCAGCGCCGAAAACACGACAAGGCCGATGACCGCGCCGGTGTTCATCGAGAAGTAGTGCCAGAACTCGGCGAAAGCCCGTTGCCTGCCGCCTGTCGGGATGGAGGCGGCGGTAGCTTCGGCGGCGGATTCGTCGGTCATCTCACTGCACCCGGATGCGCGGATTGATGACGGCGTAGAGCACGTCGACGATCAGGTTCACCGCCATGACGATCAGCGCGATGATCAGCAATCCGCTCTGGACGACGACATAGTCGCGCTTGCCGATGGCATCGATCATCCATTTGCCGATGCCCGGCCAGGAGAAAATGGTCTCGGTCAGAATGGCGCCCGCCATCAAGGTGCCGACCTGCAGTCCAATGGTGGTGACTACCGGGATCAGCGCGTTGCGAAAAGCGTGCAGACCGATGACGCGGCGAGGCGCCAGGCCCTTGGCGCGCGCGGTGCGGACATAGTCCTCGCCCAGCACCTCGAGCATAGCCGAGCGCGTCTGGCGCGCTATGACGGCAAGCGGGATCGTCGCCAGCACGATCGACGGCAGGATCAAATGGCTGACGGCAGATTTGAAAGCGCCGCTCCTGCCGGAGATCAGGCTGTCGATGAGCATGAACCCGGTCGTCGGCCTGAAGAAATACTGCAGGCCGATGCGGCCGGAAACCGGCGTCCAGCCGAGATAGCCGGAGAAGAAGATAATGAGCAGCAACCCCCACCAGAAGATCGGCATCGAATAGCCGGTCAGCGCGACACCCATCGTAGCCTGGTCGAACCACGAGCCGCGCTTGACCGCGGCGAAGATACCGGCAGGAATGCCGAGCAGGACGGCGATGATCAACGCCACTGTCGCCAGTTCCAGCGTGGCTGGAAACAGCGCCTGGAATTCGCCGAGCACTGGCCGCTTGGTGGCAATAGATATGCCGAAATCGCCGGTCAGGACCCTGCCGATATATTCCAGGTATTGGATGACATAGGGCCGGTTGTAGCCAAACTGCTCGATGAGCTGGGCGTAGCGCTCGGGGCTGACGCCGCGCTCGCCCGCCAGGGCCAGGATAGGATCGCCGGGCAGAAGCCGGACGAAAGCAAACGCCGCCAGCGATATGCCGAACACGGTCGGGATGATCAAAGCGAGCTTGTGGAGGAGATAACGGAGCATCTTGCTTCATAGAACGGCGGCGCGGGAAGTCCAGCGCCGCCGTTCAATTTCTCAGGACTTATTCGGTGACGTCGACGCCGTCAAACCGATGAATGCCGAGCGGGTCCATAACGAAGCCCGACACCTTCTTGTTCATCGGCATGAAGACCTTGGAGTGGGCGATGGTCAGCCACGGAGCCTCACGCTTGAACACCACCTGAGCTTCCTCGTAGATCTTGGTGCGCTCGGCGACGTCCGTCGTCGCCTTGCCTTTTTTCAGCAGGGCTTCGAATTCCTGGTTGCACCAGATCGCATAATTGGACTGGCCGATGGCATCGCAACCGAGCAGGAAAAAGAAGTTGTCCGGATCGCCATTGTCACCGGTCCAGCCCAGTTGGAAGGCGCCGTCGCGATCCTTAGCCTTGCCGCGCTGGCGATACTCGGTCCATTCGTAACTGACGATCTCCGCCTTGACGCCGACGGCGGCATAGTCGGCCTGGATCAACTCGGCGACGCGCTGGGCGTTCGGGTTGTAGGGGCGGCTGACCGGCATAGCCCAGATCTTCATCGACAGATCCTTGACGCCTGCATCGGCCAGCATCTTCTTGGCCGCCTCCGGATCATAGGGATCGTCCTTGATGTCCTTGTTATAGGACCACATGGTCGGCGGGATCGGGTTGATGGCCGGCGCGCCGGCGCCCTGATAGACCGCGTCGATGATCGCCTTCTTGTTTACCGCCATGTTGAGGGCCTTGCGGACCTCGACCTTGTCGAAGGGCGGCTGCGTCGTGTTGTAAGCCATGTAGCCGATGTTCAGGCCTTCCTGCTCGTCGACCTTGAGGTTCGCGTCAGCCTGCAGTCCGGCAATGTCGGCCGGCGCCGGGTATGACATGATATCGCACTCGCCCGCCTTCAGCTTCTGCGCGCGTACGGCCGGATCGGGCGTGATGGCGAAGATCAGATCGTCGATCTTCTGTCGCCCGCCATAGTAGCCGTCCCATGCTGCATAGCGCACGACCGCATCGACCTGATAGTCGACGAACTGGAACGGACCAGTGCCGACCGGCTTCTGGGTGAACTGCTGCCTGGTGCCGGCCTTGTCGAGTTGGTCGGCATATTCCTTGGAGACGATCGAGGCGAAATCCATGCCGAGGTCCGGCAGGAACGCGACTTCAGGCTTGTTCAGCACGAATTTCACCGTCAGGTCGTCGACCTTGACGATTTCCTTCAGGAGATCGGGAAAGCCCATGCCGGTGAAATATTCCCAGCCGGTGCCTTCCAGATAGCTGTACCACGGGCTTTCTTTCTTCCACTGGCGTTCGAAGGAAAAGATCACGTCGTCGGCGTTGAGGTCGCGCGTCGGCGTGAAATAATCGGTCGTCTGGAATTTCACACCCGGGCGAAGCTTGAAGGTGTATTCGAGACCGTCGTCGGAAACCGTCCAGCTCTCGGCCAGGCCGGGCGAGATGGTGGTCTTGCCATGCTCGAACTCGACCAGGCGCGAATAGATGGTGCGCGACGAGGCGTCGAAGTCGTTGCCGCCGCTCCATGGCGACGGGTCGAAGCCGGCCGGCGAAGCCTCCGAGCAATAGACCAGTTGTTTTGCATTGGCCATGCCGCCGAGGACGCTTGCAGCCAGCAACGCGGCTGCAAAAGTCAGTTTCTTTTTCATTGAGCACTCCCTGATGTTCTTCCAAGCCCCTCTATCAGGCTCGCGAAGGCCGCATATAAGCACCGTTTTTCTAGCTTTGGAACTGCTTGTTTGCCTAACCCACGGGAAGCAGAAAAAAATTCCGGGACGCGGCAAATTGTGGAAAAAACGAGCCGAATCCGCAGATCACGACATTATTAGCGACTTCAATTTTTTGTTGATCGGCGATGCCGCCAATTGTGGGAATCGAGCCGTTCGGTTCAAGAGATGCGCATCCGAAAACCGGTCGCGGCCGAGAGGTTTGACGGCAAGTCTTACCGCACTCCAGGTGGCGAGGCTTGCACGGCCGTCGCTTGTGGCAATACATAGATAGGTGGGCAGCGTGCCGGAATTTCCCACGTTCCGGACATTGCGGCAAGCGTGGGATATCGTTGTGATCAGGGCGGTGGTGGCGCGCAAGCATGCCGAAACAATAAGAACGATTGAGGGAGCGACAGGTGGCAAAACCGGCAAAGACAACCAACGCGGCGAAAGCAAAGGCCGAGGCAACATCGAAAGCAGTCAAGTCAAAAGCGGCCGGCGCCAAGCCGACGGCTACCGCAAAGGCAAGCGCGAAGCCGGCGGCGAAGATCACGGCTGGAGCGGCTGCTAAACCGGCAACCGGCAAGACGGCGCCTGCTGCAAAGTCTGCCGCCAAGCCGGCGGCGAAGGCAGTGCCGACAGCGCCACGACTGCCGGCAGGTCCGGCCAAGAGATTACCAAAGGCGATCACGTCGCTGGCCGCCGGCCTGCCGGAAAAACCGTGGCTCAAGAGTTATCCAAAGATCGTGCCGGCCGAGATCGGCGCCCTGCCCTCCAGCTCGATCGGCGACTTTCTCGTCACCGTGTGCAAGCAGTTTGCAAGCCGGCCGGCTTTCGTCTGCATGGGCAAATCGATCACCTATGCCGACCTCGAGCGACAGTCGGCCGCCTTCGGCGCCTATCTGCAATCAACGGGGCTGCAGAAGGGCGCGCGCGTCGCGCTGATGATGCCGAATGTGCTGCAATATCCGGTGGCGATGATGGCAGTGCTTCGCGCCGGCTATGTCGTGGTAAACATCAATCCGCTCTACACGCCGCGCGAGCTGGAGCACCAGCTCAAGGATTCCGGCGCTCAAGCCATTGTCATCCTCGAAAATTTTGCCTGCACCCTGCAGGCGGTGATCGCCAGGACCGCGGTCAAGCATGTCGTGGTCGCCTCGATGGGCGACATGCTCGGCGGGCTCAAGGGAACGATCGTCAACTTCGTTGTACGCCGCGTCAAGAAGATGGTGCCGGCATGGTCGCTGCCCGGCCATGTCAAGTTCAACGCCGCGCTGAAGGCGGGCACCGGCAAGGCCTTCAGGCCCGCAAGGGTCGCGGCCGACGACATCGCCTTCCTGCAATACACGGGCGGCACGACCGGCATCTCCAAGGGCGCGATGCTTTTGCACAGCAACATTTTGGCGAACGTCGCGCAGAACGCGCTGTGGGCCGAAGACGCTTTTACCGTCAAGCCGAAGCCGGCGCATCTGAACTTCCTCTGCGCGCTGCCGCTCTATCACATTTTTGCGCTGACGGCGAACGTGCTGGTAGGCATGCAGCAAGGCGCGCAGAATGTCCTCATCCCCAATCCGCGCGACATTCCCGGCTTCGTCAAGGAGCTGCAGAAATACCCGATCCACATCTTTCCGGGCCTCAACACGCTGTTCAATGCGCTGCTCAATAATGAGGATTTTCGCAAGCTCGATTTCAAGCCGCTGATCCTGACGCTGGGTGGCGGCATGCCGGTGCAGAGGGCCATCGCCGAACGCTGGAAGGCGCTGACCGGCTGCCCGATCAGCGAGGCCTACGGGCTCACCGAGACCTCGCCGGGAGCAACGATCAACAAATTCAGCGACGGCGTTTACACCGGCACGATCGGCCTGCCGCTGCCCTCGACCGAGATCGCCATCCGCGACGACGACGGCAACAATTTGCCGCTCGGCGAAGTCGGCGAAATCTGCATCCGCGGACCGCAGGTGATGGCCGGCTACTGGAACCGGCCGGACGAGACCGCCAAGGTGATGACCGAGGACGGCTTCTTCAAATCGGGCGACATGGGCTTTATGGACGACCTTGGCTACACCAAGATCGTCGACCGCAAGAAGGACATGATCCTGGTTTCCGGCTTCAACGTCTATCCGAACGAACTCGAGGAAGTGGTGGCGCAGCATCCAGGCGTACTCGAAGTGGCGGCGATCGGCGTGCCGGACGAGCATTCGGGTGAAGTGCCGAAGCTGTTCGTCGTCAAGAAGGACCCGGCACTGACCGCCGACATGCTGACGGCTTATTGCCGTGAGAACCTGACCGGCTACAAGCGTCCCAGGTATATTGAGTTCCGCACCGAGCTGCCGAAGACACCGGTCGGCAAGATCCTGCGACGGGCGTTGCGGGGCTAGGCGCAGCTTGAGCGATTGCATCGCCGGCGCCAACGCCGTGAGCATAGGTTCGCGCCCGGACCCGGCACAGTTCATCCGGGCGAACATGCGGATCGCCCCCGTGCCCGCGCTTCCCGAAATTCGGCTTTACACCGCCCATCCGGGAAGCGGGCTCAGGCGGCTTCTCGAATGGAACCAACATGCGACCGAAGAAGACGGACCTGAACCGGAGCCACCGTACTGGGCCTATGTCTGGGCCGGCGGCGCGGTGCTCGCCCGCTACATATTCGACCGGCCGGAGACCGTGGCCGGCCGTCGCGTGCTCGACCTCGGCGCCGGTTCGGGTCTCGTCGGCATTGCAGCGGCAAAAGCCGGGGCAAGCGCGGTCGTCGCGGCCGAGATCGATCGCAACGGTGTGGTTGCGCTCGGCCTCAACGCGACTGCGAACGGCGTCGCTATCATGATCATTGGCGAAGACATCACCAGCGGTCCGCCGCCACCGGTGGATGTCGTGGTGGTCGGCGACCTGTTCTACGCCCATGATCTCGCCGGCCGGGTCGTCCCCTTCCTCGACCGCTGCCTTGCAGCCGGCATCGCCGTGCTGATCGGCGATCCGGGCCGCGCCTATCTGCCCCGCTCGCGGCTTCGCCTGCTGGCCGAATACGAGGTGCCGGATGTCGGCGAAGGCAGGAATGCGGCGATGAAACCGAGCGGCGTGTTCTCGTTCGGACCAGCTAGCTGCGAGTCTAGACTGTCTCGCTGACCCGCGCCGAAAGAAAATCAGGCAGGTCGGCCACCGAATCCAGAATGACGTCGGCTATCTGGGACAGCGATTCACGTGTGCCGGTGCCGGACAGCACGCCGACCGCCAGACCGCAGCCGCCCGCCCGCGCCATTTCAAGATCGTGACGGTTGTCGCCGACCATGGCGATTGCCGAGGGCCTGAGCCCCGTCAGATCAGAGAAGGCAAGGATCGTATCCGGCGCCGGTTTTGGATTGGCCACCGCGTCGTAACCATAGGCGGCGTCGAAAAGCTGCGCGACGCCCAGCGTGACCAGGGTCTTTTCCGCGCCGCTGGTCGAGTCGTTGGTGGCGACACCAAGCCGGTAGGATTTTCTGTGAAGCAGGCCAAGCGTCTCGACCACGCCCGGCAGCGCCACCGCCATTGCCGATCCTTGCGCCGAGGTGATGGCGTTGAAGCGGGCGACGGCAAGCATCTGGTCCTCGTCGGACAGCCGTGGAAACCACAGCTCGACGACGTCCATGTTGGTACCGGAGGCAAAAATCGAATCCGGCTTGAAGCGCTTGGTAGCGAAATCGAAACCCGCCGCCGCAAGCAGCCTGTCTGCTTTCCAGCGATCGCCTTCGGCCGCATCCATCGCCATGAAGTCGGCGATGCCCAGCCATGTCGCGTTGAAATCTACGAGCGTCCCGTCCTTGTCGAACAATATTCCCTTGATGTCCGCCAAGCTTTTCACTCCGGGCCGCGCAAGCGGTGGATGTATTCCACCAGTCCGGCAGTCGAGGCGTCCCGCTTTGCGGCGTTCTCCTTGCCTTCAACGACGGGCAGCAGCCCGGTCGCCAGTTCCTTGCCGAGCTCGACGCCCCACTGGTCGAAGGAGTTGATGTTGAACAGCGTGCCTTCGACGAAGACGCGGTGTTCGTAAAGCGCAATCAGCCGTCCGAATGTGTGAGGGTCGAGTTTCCTGTAGAGGATCGTCACTGAGGGGCGGTCGCCGGAGAAGACGCGGTGCGGAGCAATCCTGTCGACATCGGCCGGCTTCATGCCTTTCGCCAGCATCTGCGCTCGGGCTTCCTCAAGCGTGCGGCCCTTCATGAAGGCTTCCGACTGCGCCAGGCAATTGGCAAGCAGAAGGTCGTGGTGATGCTTCAGTTCCGGCTCGTGGCCGACGGCAGCGGCGAGGAATTCGACCGGAATGAAATCGGTGCCCTGATGCAGAAGTTGGAAGAAGGCATGCTGGCCATTGGTGCCGGGCTCGCCCCAGACCAGCGGGCCGGTCGGTGTCGGTACAGGGCCGCCGTCCAGGGTGACGCTCTTGCCGTTCGATTCCATGTCGAGCTGCTGCAGATAGGCCGGCAGCCTGGACAGACGCTGATCGTAAGGGATGACGGCGCGAGCGGGGTATTTGCAGATCACGCGGTGCCACCAGCCAATCAGCCCCATCAGCGCCGGCAGGTTCTTCGCCAGCGGGGCGGTGCGGAAATGCTCGTCCATCTCATGGGCGCCGTCGAGAAAGGCGCGAAAATCCTTCGGGCCGATGGCGATCATCACCGGCAGACCGATCGCACCCCAGACGGAATAGCGCCCGCCGACCCAGTCCCAGAAGCCGAAGACGCGATCGGGCGCGATGCCGAATTTGGCGACCAGGTCGAGCGCCGTCGAGACGGCGGCGAAATGCTTGCCGACCGCTTCCTTGCCGAGCGCCTTCTCGACCCATCTGCGCGCGGTTTCGGCATTGGTCATCGTCTCGACCGTGGTGAAGGTCTTGGAGGCGATGATGAACAGGGTGGTTTCGGCGGAAAGACCCTTCAGCGTGTCGTGGATATGGGCACCGTCGATATTGGATACGTAATGCGCGCGCGGCCCGTCATGATAGGGCGCCAGCGCCAGCGTCGCCATGGCCGGGCCGAGATCGGAGCCGCCGATGCCGATGTTGACGATGTCGGTGATCTTCTTGCCGGTCGCGCCGGCCGCCTTGCCGGAACGCACCGCGTCGGCGAAGGCACCCATCGCGTCGAGTACGGCAAGGACTTCCGCCTTCACGTCCTGGCCGTCGAGCACGATGCCCTTGCCGGTCAGGTTGCGCAGCGCCGTGTGCAGCACGGCGCGGCCTTCAGTGACGTTGATCTTCTTGCCGGCAAACATCGCGTCGCGCCGGCCTTCAAGGTCAGCGGCCTCAGCCAGTTTCTCCAGCAACTCCATAGTCCGCGCATCGACCGCGCATTTCGACCAGTCGAGCAGCAGGTCGCCGTCACTGGCGGAGAATTTCTCGAAGCGCTGCGGATCGGCAGCGAAAGCCTCGCGCATCGAGCCCGATTTGGCCGCACGGTGATCGCGCAATGCGTCGAGCTGCTTTTGAAAGGACGATTGATCCACTGCTTCGCTCCGGTCTCTTGAGATGCATCTTATCAGGCCGGATGTTTCCGGCGCGTGTCGTCGCGGCAAACTATCGGGTCGAATCCCATCTGTTTCAATGCGCAGCGATGCCGCAGCGCAGCGTGGGTCGGCTCAAAGGATCACTGGCATAAATCCCAGCGATCAGAAAAATTGATTGGCGCAACACCTTGTGCCACCGGTACATTCGACTGGTCCAGCCATGTGAAAAAAGCTGGCCATCGAGGAACATCTCCCATGCCACAGCGAAACGACACGGCCATTTGGTCCGGCCTGTTCCGGATTTCGGCGGAATCCGGTCAGACCCTGCAGGCGCAGATCCGCCAGGCGATCGTCGCCGCCATCCTCGACCGGCAGATCGCGGCTTCCATGCCGCTTCCGTCCTGCCGGATTCTTGCCGAAAAACTCGGCGTGGCGCGCGGCACCGTGGTGCTGGCCTTCCAGCAACTGGTCGACCAGGGCTTCCTGGTGGCGCGCGAGCGCCGCGGCCATTTCGTCAATCCCGAAGTGCTGGCGACGCCGGCCAAGCCGCATCAGAAGGCGCCCGACCAGGCCAACGAGATCGACTGGAAGGCGCGTCGGCAGATCGCGGCGAGCGACATGCCGCCGCCGGCCAAGCACGACAACTGGATCAAGTCGTCATACCCCTTCGTCTATGGCCAATTCGACCCGGCGCTGTTCCCGACCGCCGAATGGCGCGAGTGCAACCGCATGGCGTTGGCGGTGCTCGAAATCCGCAACTGGGCATCCGACATGGTCGACCGCGACGATCCGCTCCTGATCGAGCAGATCCAGGCACGGCTGCTGCCGCGACGCGGCATCTTCGCCAATCCGGACGAGATCATCGTGACGTTGGGCGCGCAGAACGCGCTTTACATGCTGGCGACGCTGTTGATGACCAAGGGCTCCAAGGTGGCGATGGAGGACCCGGGCTATCCCGATGCACGTTCGATCTTCCGGCTGGCCGGCGCCGAGATCCAGCCGGTTCCGGTCGACCACTCCGGCATCGTAACCTCGGCCATTCCCAATGATTCCGGCTTCGTCTTCGTCACGCCCAGCCACCATTGCCCGACCATGGTGCCGCTGTCGGCAGAGCGGCGGCAGGAGCTTTTGGCGCGCGCCAACCGGCACAACCAGATCATCATCGAGGACGGATATGACAGCCAGCTCCTGGACGAGGCGCCGCAGCAGGCGCTGAAGAGCCTCGATCGCTCCGGCCGCGTCATCTATGTCGGCTCGATGTCGAAGACGCTGGCTCCCGGCCTGAGGCTCGGCTACATCGTCGCCTCGGCCGGGCTGATCTCCGAGCTTCGGGCGCTACGCCGCTTCATGCTGCGCCATCCGCCGGCGAACAACCAGCGCGCCGTGGCGCTCTTCCTGTCGCTCGGCCATCACGAGGCGCTGGTGCGGCGGCTGTCGAGCGCCTTCGACGAGAGGCGGAAGCGTCTGGTCCATGCGATTTCCGCCTTCCTGCCGGAGTGGCGCTCGACCGATTCGGCCGGCGGCACGTCGCTCTGGCTCGAGGGGCCGCGCGGCACCGATTCGCGCGGGCTGGCGGAGGCCGCGGCCTCGCGCAGCGTCATCATCGAGCCTGGCGACCGCTTCTTCGACCGCACCGAAAAGCCATCGCGTTTCATGCGCTTGGGCATTTCCTCGATCGCGTTGCAGCACATCGAACCCGGCATCCGCGAACTGGCGACCGCAGCTGGACGCAGGCCGGCAGCGGCCTGATCTCCCTTCCCCGACCGGAGCCTGGCGCATGTGGTGCGGCTCCGGTTCTTTAGCTCCTTGGCATATTCGACGGGACCGGCTGGCACATAGGCTGTGCCAATGCCGGCGGCATAGTCGCTGTGTAGAGGGACGAAGCAGGCCGATGGTGGACCAACCGCCGCGCGTTCCTGCCGATGAAGGTGGAGTGCTTCCATGCCAGTGGCTGTCGAACAGCAGGACACGCCGGCGAACCGTCGTCCACAGCGCTCCGGTCTTCGCGAAACAGGACATGCCATGCGATCAGCTCCTCTGATGGAGGACACCGGACCACGACACCAGGCCATCGAGGGCGGCAGCTACGGGCCGCTGCGCGGGGATGACTGCGAGCGCATCCACGAGGGCGTGCTGACGCTCCTGGAGACGGTGGGTTTCGCCAATGCCATCCCTTCCTGCATAAAGGTGCTGACCAAGGCGGGGGCGGTCCATGGCGACGACGACCGTGTGCGCTTTCCGCGCGCGCTAGTGCTCGACACCATCAAGCGGGCGGCACGACATTTCACACTTCATGGCCAGGACGCCAGGCACGACATGGTGGTCCAGGGCAAGCGCGTGCACTACGGCACGGCAGGTATCGCCGTGCACCTGGTGGATCTGGAGAAGCGCGAGTACCGCGAATCCAAGCTGCAGGACATTTATGATGCTGCCCGCATCGTCGATGGGCTGGACAACATCCATTTCTTCCAGCGGCCGATGGTGGCGCGCGACATCGCCGATCCGCTCGAGATGGATTTCAACACGCTCTATGCCTGTGTGATGGGGACATCGAAGCACGTCGGAACATCCTTCACCGTGCGTGAGAACGTGAAGCCGGCGCTTGAAATGCTGTACGCCATCGCCGGCGGCGAGGAGAATTTCCGCGCCCGGCCATTCGTTTCTAACTCTAACTCATTCGTCGTGCCGCCGATGAAGTTCGCGGAGGATGCCTGCGGCGTGCTCGAGGCTTGCGTTGAAGGCGGCATCCCGATCCTGCTGCTCTCGACCGGCCAGTCCGGCACCACAGCACCCGCGGCGATGGCCGGCGCCGTCGTGCAAGCGGTGGCCGAAGTATTGGCCGGCCTGGTCTATGTCAATGCGCTCAAGCCGGGCCATCCGGCGATCTTCGGCGCCTGGCCGTTCATGTCGGACCTGCGTACCGGCGCCATGGCCGGCGGGTCGGCCGAGCAGTCGGTGGCAACCGCGGCCTGCGCCCAGATGGCGCAATTCTACGATCTGCCCGGCGGCTCGGCCGCTGGCATGACGGATTCGAAACTGCCCGACATTCAATCCGGCTACGAAAAGGGCATCACCAATGTGATGGCCGGCCTCTCCGGCCTCAACCTCGTCTACGAGGCGGCCGGCATGCATGCCTCGCTGCTCGGCTTCTGCCTGGAGAGCCTGGTCATCGACAACGACATGCTCGGTCATTGCCTGGGCTGCGCACGTGGCATCGACGTGACTGACGAGGCCTTGTCGATCGACAACATCGCCGAGGTCTGCCTCAAAGGCCCAGGCCACTATCTCGACAACGAACAAACGCTCAAGCTGATGCAGACCGAGCATTTCTATCCCGCCTTCGCCGATCGTTCCTCACCGAAGGAATGGAACGAAAAAGGCCGACCTGATATATTGCTGCGTGCGATCACCGAGAAGAAACGCATTCTTGCCGAACGATTTCCGCGCCACGTGCCAAAACAGGTCGACGACAGATTGCGTGCCCGCTTCGGCAGCCTGATCCACCTGCCGCGCACGCATATGGGCGGCTGACCGGAGACGAGTTCGTGCAGCCATACAGCCACCACCCAGAGCCAATTCCGGACGGAAAACCGCTTCACAGTTTTCCTGGAATTGCCCCAGGACCAACCATCGGGCAGAACGACAAATGAGTGCGCATCCTATCCTGCAAGCCCACACCGACGGCGACGCGATCGATCGGCTGGTGGCGTCTCACCGGCCCGGCCACGGCCTGGTGCGTGCCTTCTATCATGACCCGGCGATCTTCGAGCGTGACATGGAACGTGTCTTTCGCCGCCACTGGCATTGCCTGGCCCATGCCAGCGTTATCCCGAACCCCGGCGATTTCGAGCTGTTCAAATTGGGCGACGAGGCGGTCATCCTGACGCGCGGCATGGATGGCACCGTGCATGCCATGCTCAATGTCTGCCGCCACCGCGGCGCCGAGGTCTGCACCAAGGAGAAGGGCAACGCGAAGATGTTCGTGTGTCCCTACCACGCCTGGACCTATTCCAATGACGGGTCGTTGCGCGCTGCCCGCCTGATGCCGAAGGATTTCGACCGCACGGCGCACGGGCTGAAGAAGCTTCATGTCCGCGTTGCCTCCGGGCTGGTTTTCATTTCCTTCGCGGAGACGCCGCTCGATTTCGATCCAATCGAACAGTCGCTGCGCACAAGCTGCGGCCAGTATGGCTGGGGCGACGCCAAGGTGGCGTATCGCCAGTCCTATCCGCTCGACGCCAACTGGAAGCTCGCCGTCGAGAACTATGTCGAATGCTACCATTGCGGGCCGGCGCATCCGGAATATTCGCAGACGCATGCGCTGGAAAAGCCGGCCGAGATGATCGAGCAGCTCAACGCGGCGATGGAGCAGCGCACCTGCGCGCTCGGCATCGAGATCGGCAGCGCCAACCGCTGGCAGAACTCGGCGGCCGGTCAGGAAGCAATCCATACCTTCCGCTATGCGCTCTATGATGGCGTTTCGAGCGGCAGCCAGGATGGCTCGCCGGTGGCCCCGCTGATGGGCCGATTCACCGACTATGACGGTGGCGTCACCTCCATCCATCTCGGCGGCACGACCTTCCTCGTCTGCTATCCCGATCACGGCATGATCTACCGCTTCATCCCGAAAACGGCGGGCACCTGCGAGATGGAGCTGATCTGGCTGGTGCGCGGCGACGCGGTCGAGGGCCAGGACTACGATCTGGAGAAGCTGACCTGGCTGTGGAAGGTCACCACCCAAGAGGACAAGAAGATCATCGAGCACACAGCGCGTGGCGTGCGCTCGCACTATTTCGTGCCGGGGCCGATCGCGCCGATGGAATACAACGAACTGCGCTACATCGGCTGGTATCTTGAGGAGATCAGCCGGGCTTGATCGACTCGGCTGCCGCGGGGGGATCCGGCAGATCTTGCCTGTCGCGTCATTCCGCGCTGAGCCCGTATCGGTCGACGACTTCGGCGTTGATCAGCTTGGCATGCAGCGTCATCAGCACGATCTGTGCGTCGAAGCTGTCGCCGGCCTCAAGTGCCGCCTCGATGCGGCGCTCGGCTTCCAGCGTCCGTTGATGGCCATTGGCTTGCTCGAAGGTTTCGGGACCCGCGATGCAATAGCTGCACAATTGTGCCACCGACGCATAGATGCCCGGCGGCGGCTCGTCGGGCCAGTGATCCTTCATCGGATTGACGATCGTGAGTTTTACCCCCTCCGGCACAAGGGCGGGATGCAGATCGGCGCCGCGCAATGCATCGTCGAGCTGCCTCAAGTCGCCCGAGCGACCGAACATTCCAAGGAAGCCGAGGGAAGAACGCCGTTGCGCCATAATGGTCCAACCGTTCCCAACCAGTTAGGTGGTTCACAAGCGGAATACAAAGGCAGCGGCATCCAAGCGTCGCGTTTAAGTAGATTCAGGCGATGCGCTTCAAGTCCTTGCAGGCATCAGCTACTTACCGCCAGCAACAAGACACCGGCCAGCGCCGATCCGGCAAGCGTCGGCAGCATACCGATCTTCAGCTTCAGAATGGCGATCATCGAGGCACAGGAAAGCAGCGCCGCCCGCCAGTCTATCGATGAAAGCACCGGCACGTCCATTCCAAGCCCGACATTGCGCACTTCACCGAAGATGACGTGCAAGCCGAACCATAGAGCGAGATTCATGATGACGCCAACGACGGCGGCGGTGATCGCACCGAGCGCCGCCGACAGCGCCTTGTTGCCGCGCAGCGCTTCGATGTAAGGCGCGCCAAGGAATATCCATAGGAAACATGGGGTAAACGTCGCCCACAGCGTGAACAGCCCGCCAAACAGTCCGGCAACCAGCGGCGCCAGCAAGCCCGGCTGGCGGAACGCGGCAACGAAGCCGACGAACTGCAAGACCAGGATGAGCGGACCCGGCGTGGTTTCGGCAAGTCCAAGGCCGTCGACCATTTCACCGGGTGCCAGCCAGCCGAAGTACTCGACCGCTGCCTGCGCGACATAGGCAAGGGCTGCGTAGGCGCCGCCGAAGGTGACGACCGCCATGACACTGAAGAAGCCACCGATTTGCGTCCAGACGCTGGCAGGGCCGGTGAAAGCCCAGACCAGCAGAACAGGCCCCAGCCAGATCGGCAGCCAGATCGCCAAAGTGCGCGGCGCGTGCCATCGCGTCGGCCTGACGTGGGTCAGTTCACCGCGCTCGAACATCAGATCCACCGCGCCCTTGATGTCGGGAACATCGCCCTTGCCCTGCGATGCGGCTGAAAAAAATGCCGGCGCACTACGGTTGCCGATCCAGCCTGTCAGGCCGGCAAGCAGGACGATCAGCGGAAACGGCACGTTCAACGCGTAGATGGCGATGAAGGCAGCGAGTGCGATCGACACCATGATCGGGTTTTTCAGCGCGCGTCTGCCGATCCGGATCACCGCCTCGATGACAATGGCGAGCACGGTCGCCTTGACCCCGAAAAACAGCGCCGCGACGAGTGGTACATCGCCATAGAGCGCATAGAGGCTGCTCAGGACGAGCATGACAAGCGCGCCCGGCACGACGAAGAGAATGCCGGCAACAAGGCCGCCGGCCGTTTTGTGCAGCAACCAGCCGATATAGATGGCGAGCTGCTGGGCCTCGGGGCCAGGCAGCAACATGCAGTAGTTCAACGCATGCAGGAAGCGCTGTTCGCCGATCCAGCGCCGTTCCTCGACCAGTTCCTTGTGCATGAGCGCGATCTGCCCGGCCGGGCCGCCAAAGCTGAGCACGCCGATTTTCGCCCAGACCTTCACGGCCTGCCGGAAGCTCGGCACAGCGGGCTCCTGAATCTCCGCCGGCTTTTTCGATAGGACGGCGCTCACGATGGTTTGCCCGCGCTGACTGCGCCGGCGGCCGGCCAGTTATGCGTCTCCTCGGTGGCATCGCGGCACCAGCGGAAGAACATATCATAGAGCAGCATGCCGGCCTCGAGCTGCTCCAGATCGTTGCGAAACATCCGTGACAGGCCAAGCGAGGCAGCCAGGAACCCGGCCGCCTGTGGAACAAGATCGAGGCTCGCAGTATCGGCGGCGCGTATGATCGTGGCCAAGCGATCGAGTGCTTCGGATTTAAGCCCGAACTCCTCGATCATGGTGTCGAAGGTGCAGCGTTCGCCGCGGTGGCTCCAGAACACGTTCTCAATGTCGAAAGGCACGGCCTGAAAGCGATCGGCGACGGCCGACACTTCGGCCGGCTCGACGAAGAGAAAGACCGCGTGAGGATCGATGAAGCGCCGAATCAGCCAGGGGCAGGCGATGCGGTCGACCTTCGGGCGCGTACGCGTCACCCAAACGGTGCGGCCCTTGGCGTCGCGGGGCGGTATCTTGCGGGCGTCAACAAGAAGCCCCTTGGCGTCGCGCCAGTCTTCAAACCCGCCGTCGAGCGATTCGGCGGCAATGCCCTCGTGGCGCAGCCATGCGGCCACGCCTTGCGAGAGCTTTTTTCCCTGTTGGCAGACGACTGTCACTTGCCAGCCGGCGAAGTCGGCAGCCCAGTTCGAGACAGTCCTGAAATCACGCCGATCCGACCCCGGCAGCAGTCGCGGGTCGGCGTTGTAGTCATCGTCGATGCGGACATCGATGATCGCGGGTGCACCCGGCAGACCAATCAGACGGGATAGTTGCGGTACGGTGATGGTTGTTGTCGACGGCATGGCGTCCACCTCCTGGAAAGAGAAGCTTGGACGCGAACATTGGGCTGACGCCTCACGGGGTCGTCGCGATTAACCCCTTGCGATGATCGTGGATTTGTCGCGCTCGCTTGTCAAGCATTGCCGTTCTCGCGGGAGCAATCGCTGTTGACAAATGACCGCGTCCAACCCTGTGCCGGGCATTTCTGCCCATTAGCGGCAGGCTATCGCAGGTGGAAAGCCGAGGCTTTCGCTCTGCGATGTGACCCCACCCCTACCCCTCCTGGCGCTGACCTCGGCAAATTGCCTGCACCGGCGGCTGGCTCATGCGACGGACCCTGGTCAGTGATTGTCCCTCGGCACCCCGCTTGTATGAGCCACATCCTGGTATTTTACCGCCGGCTTCAGCACCATGCCTTCGGAAAACTGGTCGACCATGCCGCGCTGGATCTCCTGCCACGGCGTCTGGTGCTTGGGATAGTGATAGCCGCCATTGTTCTGCAGTTCGGTGCGCCGCCGCGTGATCTCGTCGTCGCTGACGAGGATATCGGCGGTGCCCTTGCGCAGATCGACGCGGACGCGGTCACCGGTCTTCAGCAGCGCCAGCCCGCCGCCGATGGCGGCTTCCGGCGAGGCGTTGAGGATCGAGGGCGAACCCGACGTGCCCGACTGGCGGCCGTCGCCGATACAGGCCAGCGCGTGGATGCCCTTTTTGATCAGATAGGCCGGCGGCTGCATGTTGACGACTTCGGCGCCGCCCGGATAGCCGATCGGGCCGGCGCCGCGCATGAACAGGATGGTGTGCTCGTCGATGCCTTGTGCCGGATCGTCGATGCGGGCGTGGTAATCCTCGGGCCCGTCGAACACCATGGCGTTGCCCTCGAAGGCTTCGGGGTCCTTCGGGTTCGACAGATAGCGCTCGCGGAACTCGGGCGAGATGCCGCTGGTCTTCATGATCGCCGAATCGAACAGATTGCCCTTGAGATTGATGAAGCCGGCATTGGCTTTCAGCGGCTCGGCAACCGTGCGGATGACGTCGAGGTTCTCGTTGACGGCGCCCCTGCAATTGTCACCGATGGTCTTGCCATTAGCTGTCATGGCTTCCGGATAGGGCAGCAGGCCGCCCTTCATCAGTTCGGCGACCACGGCCGGCACGCCGCCGGCATGGTGATAGTCCTCGCCGAGATATTCGCCCGTCGGCTGCAGATTGACGATGAGCGGTATGTTGAGGCCGACCTTCTGCCAATCGTCATTGTCGAGCGGCACGCCGAGATGGCGGGCGATGGCGTTGAGGTGGATCGGCGCGTTGGTCGAGCCGCCGATCGCCGAGTTGACGACGATGGCGTTCTCGAAGGCCTTACGGGTCATGATGTCGGACGGCTTCAGATCCTCATGCACCATGTCGACGATGCGCTTTCCGGTCTCGTAGGCGATCTGGCCGCGCTCGCGATAGGGGGCGGGGATAGCGGCCGAGCCCGGCAATTGCATGCCGAGCGCCTCGGCCAGCGAATTCATCGTGGTGGCGGTACCCATCGTGTTGCAATAGCCGGTCGACGGCGCCGAGGAGGCAACGATATCCATGAACTCGTCATAGCCAATCTCGCCGGCCGACAGGCGCTGGCGCGATTCCCAGACGATGGTGCCGGAGCCGGTGCGCTTGCCCTTGTGCCAGCCGTTGAGCATCGGGCCGACCGAAAGCGCGATAGCCGGAATGTTGACGGTGGCCGCGGCCATCAGCATGGCCGGCGTCGTCTTGTCGCAGCCAATGGTGAGCACCACGCCGTCGAGCGGATAGCCGTAGAGCACCTCTACCAGGCTGAGATAGGCAAGGTTGCGGTCAAGTGCAGCAGTGGGCCGCTTGCCGGTCTCCTGGATCGGGTGGCAAGG
The DNA here is from genome assembly GCF_040318195.1 of Mesorhizobium sp. M1273. Classification (NCBI taxonomy): domain Bacteria; kingdom Pseudomonadati; phylum Pseudomonadota; class Alphaproteobacteria; order Hyphomicrobiales; family Phyllobacteriaceae; genus Mesorhizobium; species Mesorhizobium sp. M1273. The sequence goes on from NZ_JAMYLV010000028.1 coordinate 50,979, forward strand.
GAACTCGAAAGGGATGCCACCCATCGAGACGATGCCTTCGCGCACGCGCTTGGCCAGTTCGATGTGATGGCGGTTGCAGGGCGACAGGTCCGAGCCGGTCTGGGCGATGCCGATCAGCGGCTTGCCGGACATCAGTTCGGCCCGCGTCAGCCCGTAATTCAGGTAGCGCTCCAGATAGAGTGCCGTCATGCCCGGATTGTCGGGATTGTCGAACCACTCCTGCGAGCGAAATTTTTTCTTGTGGGTGGGGGCGCCTGCCATCGTGGTCTCCGTATTTGTATGACAAATCGATATGACAACCCGCGGGAGCAGGCAAGGGGCACGCGCCATCCGAATCCGCTCTTTGGTACGAAAGACATACATCTGCCTCCGCGCCAGACGGGATCGTGGTTTGTCAGCCCGCTATCCCGGAGAGTTGGAGCGCGTCGCCGCGGACCCTACCTGACCCTTCCGGCCACCCTCCCCCTCAAGGGGCCCACTTGGGGAGGCACATCCGCATCACTCGAACACGATGCTCGGCACTGCAGCCTCGGCCGCGCCGCGCTCTTCATTGACGCGGTCCCAGACCTTGGCCGCGATGTCGCGATAGATTTTCGCCTCAGCGCCATCCGGCTTGGAGACCACCACCGGCGTGCCGGCATCGGAGCTTTCGCGGATGCCCATCTCGAGCGGCACTTCGCCAAGGAAGGTGACGCCGAGACGCTCGGCCTCGCGGCGGGCGCCGCCATGGCCGAAGATGTCGTAGCGTTTTCCCGTATCGGGGGCGAGAAAATAGCTCATGTTTTCGACGATACCCAATAGCGGCACGTCGACCTTTCTGAACATGTTGAGGCCTTTGCGCGCATCGATCAGGGCCAGGTCCTGTGGCGTCGAGACGATGACGGCGCCGGCCAGCGGCACCTGTTGGGCCATGGTCAGCTGGGCGTCGCCGGTGCCGGGCGGCATGTCGACGACGAGCACATCAAGCGGTCCCCATTCGACCTCGCGCAGCATCTGCGTCAATGCCGACATCACCATCGGCCCGCGCCAGATCATCGGCGTCTCCTCATCGACGAGGAAGCCCATCGACATGACCTTGAGGCCATAATTCTGCATCGGCTTCAGGATCTTGCCGTCGACGGTCTGCGGCCTGCCACGAATGTTGAGCAGACGCGGCATGGAAGGGCCATAAATGTCGGCATCGAGCACCCCGACCCGCAGCCCGTTGGCGGCAAGCCCAAGGGCGATATTGACGGCGGTGGTCGACTTGCCGACGCCGCCCTTGCCGGAAGCGACGGCGATGATCGCTTCGATGCCGGGTACGCCGCGCTTGCCCTGGCTGTGCGAGGCGGGCGCCTGCGGCGTGGGACGCGCAGGTGCGGCCGGCGGAGCGGGCCTCTGAGCCGGTCTTTGCGGAACCGGCGCCTCCATGCCGCCGCCCTTCTTTTCCGCCGTCAGCGCGACCACGGCGCCGGCAACACCGGGGATCGCCTTGACGACACGTTCGGCCGCCGCACGCAGCGGTTCCATCTCCTGGGCACGGGCAGCGGGAACGGTTATCGAAAAGAACACCTTGGCATCGGCAATGAAAATCTCGGAAACCAGGCCGAGGTCGACGATATTGCCGGTGAAATCCGGCCCATTGACCGTCTTCAGGCGCTCGATAACGATTTCCTTGGTCACGTTTTCATTGGCGGCGGGCATGAGTTTTTCCTCTACTTTTCCGCTCCAGATAATGCAGTTCCGGAACAGAACCAAGCGATGGACCACCAATTGCAGCGGCGTATCGGGGAGGCAGCGAGCATATGACGGCATTTCCAGTGGGAGCAGCCGTCGCCAAATCGTCAGCGCAGCCTATTTCATGAGCATGGAATGACAGCCAGGGAAGGAGACGAATCATGCTCGCAAACAGCAACGCGACGGCCAATCTCGCCGTGAAGGACCTGGCCAAGGCCAGGGCATTCTACGAAGGGGTCCTTGGCCTGAAAGAGGTGCACAATGAAGGTGGCGAACTGATCGTCTATAAAAGCGGCGACACCAGCATCAACGTCTACCGTTCGAACTTCGCTGGGACCAACAAGGCGACGGCTGTGACATGGACGGTCGGCGACGAACTCGGCAAGATCGTTGAGGCATTGAAATCGAAGGGCGTGACCTTCGAGCATTACGACATGCCCGGGCTGACGCTTGAGGGTGACATCCATGTCGGTCACGGCATGAAGGTCGCATGGTTCAGGGACCCGGACGGCAACATCCTGAATCTTGTGGACCGGTAGTCGCCGCGCCAGAGGCGGCTCCAGGCGCCATGATGCTCACATCACCTTGCCAGACCGACCGCGAAGTAGGTGAGAGCCGCGATCGCCGCGGTTGCCGGCAGGGTGACGATCCATGCCACCACGATGTTACCGGCAATGCCCCAGCGAACGGCGGAGACGCGGCGGGCGGCGCCGACGCCGATGATGGCGCCGGTGATCGTGTGCGTGGTCGATACAGGAATACCGAGCCAGGTCGCGGCGAACAGGGTGATCGCTCCGCCGGTCTCGGCGCAGAAACCCTGCATCGGGTTCAGCCGGGTGATCTTCGAGCCCATGGTGTGGACGATGCGCCAGCCGCCGAGCAACGTGCCCAGCGCCAGCGCCGACTGACAGGTGATGACGACCCACAGCGGCACGTAAAAATTCGCGCCGAGCATGCCTTGCGAATAGAGCAGCACGGCGATGATGCCCATAGTCTTCTGCGCGTCGTTGCCGCCATGGCCGAGCGAATAGAGCGAGGCGGAAAAGAACTGCATGACGCGGAAGGTGCTGTCGACGGCGAACGGCGTCCGCCGCACGAACAGCCAGGAGACCGCGAGGATCAAGACAAGCGCCAGCAGAAAGCCTGCCGCCGGCGATAGCACGATGGCCGCCGTCGTCTTGCCCAACCCGGCCCAGACGATGGCACCGGTGCCTGCCTTGGCAACCCCGGCGCCGACCAAACCGCCGATCAGAGCGTGCGAGCTGCTGGACGGGATTCCGACGAGCCAGGTGACGACATTCCAGACGATGGCGCCGACAAGTGCTGCGAAGATCACTGCCGGCGTGACGATGCTGGCGTCGATGATGCCGGTTCCGAGCGTCTCCGCTACGTGGAGACCGAAGAACATGAAGGCGATGAAATTGAAGAAGGCCGCCCAGAACACCGCATAGTGCGGCCGCAGCACCCGGGTGGAGACGATGGTGGCGATGGAGTTGGCGGCATCGTGCAGGCCGTTGAGGAAATCGAAGAACAGCGCGACGACGACAAGGCCGACCAGCACGGGAAAGGCTATTGCGGCTTCTGACACTATACGTTCTCGATGACGATGCCGCTGATTTCGTTGGCGACGTCCTCGAAGCGATCGACCACCTTTTCCAGCTGGCCGTAAATCTCGCTGCCGATCAGATAGGCCATCGGATCGCTGCGGCCGTGCCGCTTGAACAGGTCCTTCAGGCCCTGCTCGTGCAGGTCGTCGGCCCGGCCTTCGGCGCGCATGACCTCCTCGGCGATGGCGTTGAGGCGCACCGTATGCGCCCCGACCTTGCCGAGCAGCGGGATCGCCTCGGCCACCAACTTGGCGGCCTCGACGATGACACCTCCCATTTCCTGCATCAGCGGGTCGAATTCCTTCTTCTCGAACAGCCTTACCGTCTTGACGGTTTTGTGCATCATATCGATGGCATCATCCATCGACTGGATCAGGTCCTTGATGTCGCCGCGGTCGAAGGGCGTGATGAAGGAGCGGCGCACGGCCAGCAGCACTTCCGCGGTGATCTGATCGGCTTCGTTCTCGAGATCGATGATCGTCTGGCACCAGCGCTCGATGTCGTTGCCCTGCAAAAGCTGCTGCAGTGCCTCGGCGCCACCGACCACGGTGCGGGAATGCCGCTCGAACAGGTCGAAGAAGCGATCTTCGCGCGGCAGCAGCTTGCGGAACCAGCCCAGCATGTTCGGTACTCCCGTCGTGTCCAGTCCACGACCCCGTCTCATCCACATAGCGCCGCATTCCATCGCGGGAAACAGTAAGCCGGCTGAAAGATGTGGATGCGGACGATTTACACAGGCGGCTTGCGGCCGAAGGCGATTTCCCCGACCTTGCGCGCTAAGATCGGACACAGCGTCCATGACAGGCTCCGACGGCATGATCGACAAGCTGGAATTCTTCATAGCACTTGCCAGGGAAGAACATTTCGGCCGGGCGGCGGAGGTGTGCGGCGTCACCCAACCGACGCTTTCGGCCGGCATCAAGCAGCTGGAGGGTCAGCTCGGCGTGATGCTGGTGCTGCGCGGCTCGCGCTTCCAGGGGCTGACGCCGGAAGGCAAGCAGGTGTTGGTGTGGGCGCGCCGCATCGTCGGCGATAGCAGGACCATGCGCGAGGAGATGCGGGCGGCGCGCCACGGCCTGTCGGGGCGCATCCGCATCGCCGCGATCCCGACGGCGCTGGCCATGGTGGCGCGACTGACGACGCCGTTTCGGGCAAAGCACCCCGGCGTCACCTTCTCGGTGCTGTCGCGCACCTCGATCGAGGTGCTATCGCTGCTCGGCAATTTCGACATCGACGCCGGCATCACCTATCTCGACAACGAGCCGCTCGGACGCGTCACCAGCGTGCCGCTCTATGACGAGCGCTATCAGCTGATCACCGCGGTCGGGAACCCCTATTTCGACCGCGACAAAGTGACATGGGCGGAACTCAGCCAGCTGCCGCTCTGCCTGCTGACGCCGGACATGCAGAACCGCCGCATCATCGACCAGCATCTGGCCGAAGCCGGCGTGCAGGTGCGGCCGACATTGGAATCCAACTCGATGATCGTGCTGTTTTCGCATATCCGCACCGGCAAATGGTCGTCGATCATGCCGCTTAACCTTGCGGAAACCTTCGGTTTTTCCGAGCCGATCCGGGCGATCCCGATCGTCGAGCCGGATGCCAGCCACACGGTCGGGCTGGTGGCGGCGCGGCGCGAACCGCACACGCCGCTGGTCTCGGCGCTGTTGGACGAGGCAATGGCGCTGGCGGACGATTTCCACGGCCGCCGCTAGTCTAGACAATGCTGGTGAACGCGAACGATAGAAAATTTCTATCGAGCAACGGATCGGCTTTATTGATTTGGCGGGTTTCCTCTGATTTCCTAACCACTTAGCGGAAGACCGCCACGACCAGGGAGGGCGCTGCATGACGATGCAGCTAGCAAGTACCGAGATCGCATCGCGCACGGCGGCGATCATCCACGAGCTGAAAGGCCTCGAAGGCCCGCTGTTGCCGATCCTGCACGGCATACAGGAAGAGTTCGGTTATGTGCCGCAGGACGCACTGCCGATCATCGCCGTGGCGCTGAACATCTCCAGGGCCGAGGTTCATGGCGTCGTCACCTTCTATCACGATTACCGCAGCCAGCCCGCCGGCCGCCATGTGCTGAAGCTCTGCCAGGCGGAAGCCTGCCAGTCGATGGGCTCGGATGCGATTGCCGCCAAGCTCAAATCATTGCTGGGCATCGGTTTCCACGAGACAACCCGCGACGGTTCGGTGACACTGGAGCCGGTCTATTGCCTCGGCCTTTGCGCCTGCTCGCCGTCGGCAATGCTGGACGGGGAGGTGATCGGGCGGCTCGACGACGAAAAGCTCAACGAGATCGTTGCCGAGGTGCGCTCATGATCCCGCGTATCTATATTCCCGGCGATTCCGGCGCGCTGGCGCTCGGTGCGGAAAAGGTTGCCAAGGCGGTTCGTGCGGAATTGGCCGAGCGCGGCATCGAGGCCAAGATCGTGCGCAACGGCTCGCGCGGCGCCTATTTCCTCGAGCCTATGGTCGAGGTTGCGACAGCCACTGGCCGCGTCGCCTACGGGCCGGTGAAGCCATCCGACGTCAAAAGCCTGTTCGACTGCGGCTTCCTCACCGGGGGCCACCACAAGCGCTGGCTGGGCGCACCGGACAAGATCCCGTTCCTGGCAAGGCAGACACGGCTGACCTTTGCGCGCTGCGGCGTCACCGATCCGCTGTCGCTCGACCACTACAAGGCGCATGGCGGGCTGAAGGGCCTGCAGAATGCAGTGGCGATGACGCCGGCCGAGGTCGTCAAGCAGGTGACCGAGTCCGGGCTGCGCGGTCGCGGCGGCGCCGGCTTCCCGACCGGCATCAAATGGAAAACTGTGCTCGATACGTCGGCCGACCGCAAATACATCGTCTGCAACGCCGATGAAGGCGATTCCGGCACGTTCGCCGACCGCATGATCATGGAAGGCGACCCCTTCGTGCTGATCGAAGGCATGGCGATCGCCGGCATCGCCACCGGCGCGACCAAGGGCTTCATCTATATCCGCTCGGAATATCCGCATGCGGTGGCGGTGATGCAGAAGGCCGTCGAGATCGCCCGCAAGGCCGGCGTGCTCGGCGTCAATGTGCTCGGCTCGGCCAATTCATTCGACATGGAAGTGCGGGTCGGCGCCGGCGCCTATGTCTGCGGCGAGGAGACCGCGCTGCTCGACAGCCTCGAAGGCAAGCGCGGGCAGGTGCGGGCCAAGCCGCCGCTGCCGGCGCACAAGGGCCTGTTCGGCAAGCCGACAGTGATCAACAACGTCATCTCGCTGGCCTCGGTGCCGGTGATCATGGACAAGGGCGCTGCCTTCTACAAGGATTTCGGCATGGGCCGTTCACGCGGCACCATCCCGATCCAGATTGCCGGCAACGTCAAGTATCCCGGTCTCCACGAGGCGGCGTTCGGCATGACGCTGGGCGAGATCGTCGACGATATCGGCGGCGGCACGGCGACGGGACGCCCGGTCAAAGCGGTGCAGGTGGGTGGCCCGCTCGGCGCCTATTTCCCGCGCGCGCTGTTCGACACGCCGTTCGACTACGAAGCGTTTGCCGCCAAGGACGGGCTGATCGGCCATGCCGGCATCGTCGTTTTCGACGACAGCGCCGACATGCTGAAGCAGGCACGCTTTGCCATGGAATTCTGCGCCATCGAGAGCTGCGGCAAGTGCACGCCGTGCCGCATCGGCTCGACGCGCGGTGTCGAGGTGCTGGACAGGCTCGCCCAGAACGTCGAACCGGAAAAGCAGATCGCGCTGGCCACCGACCTTTGCAACACAATGAAGTTCGGCTCGCTTTGCGCTCTCGGCGGCTTCACCCCATATCCAGTGATGAGTGCACTCAACCATTTCCCGGACGACTTTCGGCCGACGCCGGTCGCCGAAGCAGCGGAATAGGAGCGGACAGCCATGAACGCGGCATTCGACATCAAATCGCTGGTCCAGGAAATCGACTACGGCACACCTGCCTCTGAAGCCGAGCAGCAAGTGACGCTGACGGTCGACGGCAAGTCGATAACGGTACCGGCGGGGACCTCGATCATGCGCGCTTCGATGGAAGCGGGCGTCGAAATCCCGAAACTGTGCGCCACCGACATGCTGGACTCGTTCGGCTCCTGCCGGATCTGCCTCGTCGAGATCGACGGGCGCGGCGGCACGCCGGCTTCATGCACGACGCCGGTTGGCGAAGGCATGGTCGTGCATACGCAGACCGATCGGCTGAACGCGATTCGCCGCGGCGTGATGGAACTCTACGTCTCCGACCATCCTGCGGCGTGGGGCGAGAAGGCCGGCACTGGCGCCAGCGAGTTCGACAAGGTCGTCACGACGGTCGGCCTGACCAAGAACCGCTATGGCGTGGACGGCCGCAACCACGTCAAGCAGGAAAACGGCGTGGCGCCCGGCCATGGCTCGCTGACCATCGATTACATCGCGCGCGATGAATCGAACCCGTATTTCACCTACGATCCGGCGCAGTGCATCGTCTGTTCGCGCTGCGTGCGCGCCTGCGAGGAGGTGCAGGGCACGTTCGCGCTGACCATCGAGGGCCGCGGCTTCGAATCCAGGGTCTCGGCCGGCATGCACGAGGCGTTTGTCGATTCCGAGTGCGTCTCTTGCGGGGCCTGCGTGCAGGCCTGCCCGACCGATGCGCTGAGGGAGAAGACCGTGCTGGCGAAAGGCCTGCCCGAGCGCTCGACCGTCACCACCTGCGCCTATTGCGGCGTCGGCTGTTCGTTCAAGGCCGAGGTCAAGGGCGACGAGGTCATCCGCATGATGCCCTACAAGGCAGGCAAGGCCAACCACGGCCACTCCTGCGTCAAGGGCCGCTTCGCCTATGGCTACGCGACGCACAAGGACCGTATCCTGAAACCGATGATCCGCGAAAAGGTCAGCGATCCGTGGCGCGAAGTGTCGTGGGAAGAGGCGCTCACCCATACGGCGAATGAGTTCCGCCGCATCCAGTACCAGTACGGCCGCACCTCGATCGGCGGCATCACCTCGTCGCGCTGCACCAACGAGGAGACCTACCTCGTCCAGAAGCTGGTCCGGCAGGGCTTCCGCAACAACAATGTCGATACCTGCGCCCGCGTCTGCCATTCGCCGACCGGCTATGGCCTCGGCCAGACCTTTGGCACCTCCGCCGGCACGCAGGATTTCGATTCGATCGAGCAGACGGACGTGATCCTGCTGATCGGCGCCAATCCGACCGATGCGCATCCGGTGTTCGCCTCGCGCATGAAGAAGCGCATGCGCGAGGGCGCCAAGCTGATCGTGCTCGATCCGCGCCGCACCGACATCGTGCGCTCGGCCCACGTCGAGGCGCAGTTCCATCTGCCGCTGAAGCCGGGCACCAACGTCGCCATGCTGACCGCACTTGCCCATGTCATCGTCACCGAGGGCCTGTTCGACGAGGCCTTCATCCGCGAGCGCTGCGACTGGGACGAGTTCCAGGACTGGGCATCGTTCGTGGCGCTGCCGGAAAATAGCCCGGAAGTGATCGGCCAGCTTGCAAATGTCGATCCCGACGACATACGCGGCGCGGCGCGGCTCTACGCCCGCGGCGGTAACGGCGCGATCTATTACGGCCTCGGCGTGACCGAGCACAGCCAGGGCTCGACCACCGTCATCGCCATTGCCAACCTCGCCATGGCGACCGGCAATATCGGCCGGCCGGGCGTCGGCGTGAACCCGCTGCGCGGCCAGAACAATGTGCAGGGCTCTTGCGACATGGGCTCGTTCCCGCACGAGCTTCCCGGCTATCGCCACATTTCAGGCGACGCGGTGCGCGCCATCTATGAGAGCCTGTGGGGCGTCAAGCTCGACGACGAGCCCGGCCTGCGCATCCCCAATATGCTGGATGCGGCCGTCGACGGCTCGTTCAAGGGGCTCTATGTGCAGGGCGAGGACATCCTGCAGTCGGACCCCGACACCAAGCATGTCGCCGCCGGTCTCGCCGCGATGGAATGCGTCGTCGTGCACGACCTCTTCCTCAACGAGACGGCCAACTACGCGCATGTGTTCCTGCCCGGCTCGACGTTCCTCGAGAAGGACGGCACCTTCACCAACGCCGAGCGCCGCATCAACATGGTGCGCAAGGTAATGGAGCCGAAATGCGGCTATGCCGACTGGGAAGCGACGCAGGAGCTCGCCAAGGCGCTCGGCCTCGGCTGGAACTACACGCATCCGTCCCAGATCATGGACGAGATCGCCAAGACAACCCCAAGTTTCGCCGGCGTTTCCTTCGACCTTCTCGACCGGGTGGGCTCGGTGCAGTGGCCCTGCAACGAGAAGTCGCCGGAAGGCACGCCGATCATGCACATTGGCGGCTTCGTGCGCGGCAAGGGCAAGTTCATCCGCACCGAATATGTCGCGACCGACGAAAGGACCGGACCGCGCTTCCCGCTGCTGCTGACCACCGGCCGCATCCTGTCGCAATACAATGTCGGCGCGCAGACCCGGCGCACCGACAATGTGGTCTGGCATAGCGAGGACCGGCTGGAGATCCATCCGCACGATGCCGAAAATCGCGGCCTGCGCGACGGCGACTGGGTGCGGCTGACCAGCCGCTCCGGCGAGACGACGCTGCGCGCGCTGATCACCGAGCGGGTGTCGCCGGGCGTCGTCTATACGACCTTCCACCATCCCGACACCCAGGCTAACGTCATCACCACCGACTTCTCCGACTGGGCGACCAACTGCCCGGAATACAAGGTGACCGCGGTGCAGGTGGGTGCATCCAACGGCCCGTCGGAATGGCAGCGCGACTATGACGAGCAGGCAAAGCAAAGCCGCCGCATCGCGAAGTTGGAAGCGGCGGAGTAGTCCTTGACCGCGCGCCGCAAAGCCATTGCGCAGATCTCGCGTCTCGCGCGCCGCGCCGGCGGCACTGCGGCCGCCAACCGCATGGTGCCGGAAGAGACGCCGGTGGCGTTCTCCTTTGCCGGCACCACGCATGCGGTGATGATGGCAAGCCCGGCTGATTTCGAGGATTTCGCGCTCGGCTTCTCGCTGACCGAAGGCATCATTGCCTCGCCGGACGAAATCGAAGCGATCGAGGTCGAGGATCACGGCGCCGGCATCGATATCCAGATCCGGCTGAAGGACCAGGCCAACACCCGCTTCGAAGCGCGTCGCAGACGCCTGGCCGGCCCGGTCGGCTGCGGGTTGTGCGGCATCGAATCGATCGAGGAGGCGATGCGCTCGGTAAACCCGGTCGGTGCGTCGCAACTTACACTTCAGGCCAATGACATCGTCCGCTCGGTCAAGCTTTTGTCGAAGCTGCAGCCGCTGCACGCCGAGACCGGTGCCGTCCACGCGGCCGGTTTTTACCTTCCCGGCAAGGGCATCGTCATGGCGCGCGAGGATGTCGGCCGCCATAACGCGCTGGACAAGCTGGCTGGCGCGCTGGCCAAAGCCGGTATCGACGGCAGGTCGGGGGCCGTCGTCGTCACGTCGCGCGTTTCGGTCGAGATGGTGCAGAAGACCGCGGCGATCGGCTCGGCCGTCATCATTGCCGTCTCGGCGCCGACCGCACTTGCCATCCGCACCGCGGACGATTCCGGTATGACGCTGGTGGCACTGGTGCGCGGCGACGATTTCGATATTTTCACCCATCCTGACCGCGTGGTTTCCGGAGTTGCCAAGCATGTCGCATGACGAAGGCCACCTCATGAGCACCAGCGAAAAGCTGGTTCGCATGGCCAACCAGATTGCCGCCTTTTTCCACTCAAAGCCGCGCGAGCAAGGCATTGCCGGCGTCGCCGAGCACATCAACAAGTTCTGGGAGCCGAGGATGCGCCGGCAATTGTTCGAGATGCTGGACAGCGGTGGCGAGGGGTTCAACGAGCTTGTCGTCGCGGCCGCGCCACACATCAAGCGGCCGGGCGCGCCGGAGGGCGCAGGTTTCAGCGTCGGCGGAGCGAACACCGAGACTGCCGCCGCGTCACAGAAGTAGGCGCCGCGGGCCCACATTCACACTCTCTAAAGTTTCATCTGCCGCAAGCCGCGCGCCTCTGCTATGATCCGGCGATAAGAAATCGTCGGGTCGGGCGGACAACTCGTGAGGCCGATCGAAACTCGATACGCGCTCAGTGGCGACGTGCGGATCGCCTATCAGGTGGTCGGCCAGGGATCGCTCGATCTCGTCTTCGTGCCGGGTTTCATTTCCAATCTCGACCTGCACTGGGAAGACGAGGGCTACACCCGGCTGTTGAAGCGGCTTTCCGCGTTCTCACGGCTGATCCTGTTCGACAAGCGCGGCACCGGTCTGTCGGACCGCGTCGATGTCCACCACCTGCCCAGCCTCGAAACCCGCATGGACGATGTACGCGCGGTGATGGATGCGACCGGCAGCGGCCGCGCCGCCTTGCTCGGCGCTTCGGAAGGCGCGCCGATGGCAATGCTGTTCGCCGCCACCTACCCGGAGCGGACGCGGGCGCTGGCGCTTTATGGCGGCTATGCGCATTTCCACAAATGGGTGATGCCGCCGGAACGCCTTGAGGCGTTCATCGCGACGGCGGAGACCGCATGGGGCACCGGCGCCACCCTGCCGCATTTCGCGCCCGGCCGCGTCGACGATCCGCGTTTCGCCACATGGTGGGCGCGCTTCGAGCGGCTGTCGGCGAGCCCGACCGCGGCAATCGCCCTGGCCCGCATGAATGCGGCTATCGACGTGCGCGGCGTGCTGGCGGCGATCAGCGCACCGACGCTGCTCATCCATCGCCGCAACGATGCGCGCGTCGACCCGGAGGCCAGCCGCTTCCTGGCAAGGAAGATCCCGAATGCGCGGCTGGTCGAGGTGGCCGGGCGCGACCACCCGATCTGGACCGGCGATGTCGACCGGGTGGCCGATCTGATCGAGGAATTCCTGACCGGAGCGCGCGCCGTTGCCGAGGCCGAGCGCGTGCTGGCTGCACTGCTGGTCACCCGGATCTACGACACGGCGCGGCTTGGCGACCGCATGTGGAGCGAGCGCAGCCAGCGTTTTCAGGAAACGTGGCGGCTTACGGTCGGGCGCCATGGCGGCCGCCCGGCCGGCACGCATGGCGAGCTGATGATGGCGCGCTTCGACGGCCCGGCGCGGGCCGTACGCTGCGCGGCGGGGCTGCGCGATGCGGCGCAGGAGATCGGCGTCGCCAGCGCGCAGGGCGTGCATGTCGGCGAGGTCGAGTTGCGTGGGCCGCCGACGGGGTTGACGGCGCGCGTGACGATGCAGCTTGCCGCGCATGCCGGGCGCGGCGACATCCTCGCTTCACGGCTGGTCGCCGATCTCGCCGCCGGTTCAGGGCTTCATTTCAATGACGCCGGGCGCATTGCGCTTGACGAGCTGGATGAGCCGCTGGCGCTGGTGCAGGCGACCTCGGAACAGCATCTGGAGCCGGCCTGCCGGCCGAAGGCCAAGGCTGCCGAGCCGGCCGCACTGACGGCGCGCGAAAGCGAGGTGGTGAACCTCATCGCCGATGGCAAGAGCAATGCCGCGATCGCCGCCGAACTCGGGCTGAGCGAACACACCGTCAAGCGCCACGTCGCCAATATTCTGCTCAAGCTGGACCTGCCGTCGCGGGCGGCGGCGGCGGCGTTCTCGGCCCGGCACGCTGGCCCGCACGGGCCATAGGAGCCATGGCGCTTTCGGGCGAAGCGGCCGGGCATGCGTAAGCGCTATCACTTCGTCCCATGCAGGCCAGGCGGATATCGCCGGGAAAGGCGCTGCGAAGGGAGGAATAAAATGCTGAAGTCGACACTCAAATCACTGGTGCTTGCGGCAGGCGTTGGCGCGCTGTTGGCGATCGTTCCTGCCAAGGCCGAAGACACCTCGGCGACGGCTGCCTACAAGGACATCCAGGCAACGCTCGGCTCGGTACCGGACATGTTCAAGACGCTGCCGGATGTCGCTGTTGCCGGCGCCTGGGCCGAGATCAAGGGCGTGCAGCTCAACCCGAACACCGCGCTCGACGGCAAGACCAAGGAATTGATGGGCCTCGCCGTCGCCTCGCAGATCCCCTGCCAGTACTGCATCTATTTCCACACGCAGGCGGCCAAGCTCAATGGCGCCAGCGACGAGGAGATCAAGGAGGCGGTGGCGATGGCGGCGATCGTGCGCCACTGGTCGACGATGCTCAACGGCAGCCAGGTCGATCTCGCCACTTTCAAGAAGCAGTCCGACGAGGTGTTCGCGGCCGTCAAGGCGAAGTCGCAGTGAGCCACCTGCCCGTCTGTGAGCGCAGGGCGGTTCTGATCAATTGAACGCCCGGTTAAGACGGGCCTATGGAGGAAAAAATGCTGACCAAGACACAGACGCTAGACGGCGCTGCGATCAAGAAGGCGATTGAGGGCCGTGATGGAAAATTGCTGGCGAGCTTATATGCCGACGACGCATTGGTGCGGGTGATCGACCGCAACAACCCGCCGAGCAAGCCGCGCGAAATCCGCGGGCGCGCTGCGATCACCACGTTCTGGGACGACATTTGCAGCCGGGCGATGACCCACAAGGTCGACACCACCATCGCCGACGGCAACAATCTCGCCTTTACCCAGGCCTGCGCCTATCCGGACGGGACCAAGGTGTTCTGCGCGGCGATGCTCGAGCTGAAGAACGGCCTGATCGCACGGCAGACGGTCGTGCAGGCCTGGGACGAATAAGGAGGCGGCGATGTTTAGTGCCAGATGGCAGATCGACGCAAAATTCGGCCACAAGCAGGCCGTGCTCTGTTGAAGAAATGGGAACGCGAGATCGGCTCGCAGATCGGTCTCGACGACCTCAAGTTCCAGATCATGACCGGATCGATCGGCGCGCGGGAAGCGACGATCGGGTCACATCACCAGGTCGAAAGCCTCGCCAGTTGGAGGCGTTCTTCGCCAGGATCGACAAGATCGACGCGCACGCCAAATGGGGCAAGGAGATGGAGCCTTACGTGGTGTCGGGCACCAGCCTGTGGAATATCTACCGCATCGTGGAATAGCGGTTCTCATCCTCGCTTCCGCAGGGCTATCGCATTTGGGAAGATGCCCCCTCACCCGCGCACCGGCCGGACGAGGGGCAGCACGACGTCTGAAATCACGACGAGCGCACCCCCCTACTCGCTCTCGCCGTCCAGCGCCGGCACCGACACGCCGGCAAGCTCGGCCGCGAGCAGCCGCGACGCACCGGCGCGTGCGATCCGCAGCATCAGCGCCTTGCGCGTCGCCGCCGCCATGCGATGCTCGGGCGCATCGCGCAAGATCTCGGCGCCATAGCCGTCGGAGAGAATGAAGCCGCATTCCTGCGGAAAGATTTCGGAAGGCACGCCGGGATGGGTGGCGAAGAAGAAGCGGTCGGAATGCAGCCGGTAGTCCGGCCATTTGCGGTCGACCCTGAAATCCTCGATCGAGGATTTGATCTCGATGATCCAGATGTCGCCGTGGCGGGTCAGCGCGACGAGGTCGGCGCGGCGGCCGGTGGCCAGCGACAGTTCGGGCAAGACATGCGCGCCCATCTGCCTGAGCAGCCGCTGCACGCCGCGCCGGACCAGCATGGCGCGCTCCGACTGGCGGCCGTCGATGAGCGGGTTGAGAGGTAGAGGTGAAATGATCGGCATGGCGACCACCATGCCAGATTTTGTTCACGGTTTGAACCGGTTTTTGCGGGCGATTACGCACTTTACAAACACGGCGATGTGCCTGATACCTTGAATCCACAGTAGGAATCCGGGTTATGGGTGTCCTTTTCGAGCCACACTTCCACAACGAAGAAGCTGCTTTCGAACGGCTGGAGACGGGCAAGAAGGCCCGTTAGGCAATGGCTAAGTCACAATGAGCGTCGTGAGCGGTGTGGTGCTTTGTACGTCTTCTGCTGAAGATCGATCGAGCCCGAACGGCCTGCCCATTCTCTTCGAGAGCATACAGGAATGGCTGGCAGAGCGCGCCCCCTTCCAACAACTTAACAGCGTCGAGGATAGCTTTGGCGGCAGCAAGCACCCGCAAATGTTTGTAGCCGGTGGTGGCAATGCAATTCCTACGGGTGAGGGGAGCTATGTTTTCGCGAGGCGTCGCCGTTGATCTAATATTCACCGCTGCAGGCCCGATAGTGGTCGCAGCGTAATCAAAAAAGGTGGCGAAGCATGGTTACTGAGAATGCAAGTTTGACGGTCGAGCAGACTAGGCTCAATAGGATACTCATGCGGGGCATCGTATTTTCCGTCGTTTGGCTTGCCGGTTTCGGGTCTTCTTATGCGCTTTACCAGGGGCTTCTGGCGCGACGGATAATAAAAATGAATCCCATGCTTCGGGGAAATGGCCGCGCCTGGTGGTGCATCATTGTGGGAGGGCTTGGGGCCGCAGCCTTATGTGCGATAGTTGGCGCCGGCATTTTCAACGCCATGACACAACCCTAGGTCAAACATCGCCTGCCGATCCGGTGTTGGGTCCATATTGATATGGAGGTCCCGTTCAATGAGCGCATAGATGCGTTTGGTCTCACCCCGCGCGCCCTGCCTATGAGGGCGGTACTGCGGACGAAGATCGTGCGGACTTTTCCGGCGATTATCTGTTCGACGAACCCAAAGACGAACAGGAATATGGTCCTCGACCGGCCGGCATCAACATTTTAGGATGCGTCTATAATTGATTACAGCGGAACAAATCAGCGCCGGGTGTTGCGCGGCTGGAGGTCTGAGTGGGAATTGAACCCACTACGTCGGTTTTGCAGACCGATGCGTCACCGTCCCGCCCTCAGACCTCGGTGCCTCTATGCCCAATCCATCAGCGCAGTCAACCCGTCGATGCCAGGATACCCAGCCGTCGCCGAAGCACGCTTGTCGCAAGCCGTCCGCCGCCCGGCATATCCTCCAAAATCGGGCAGTCGGGCCTGTCCTCGCCGTGACATGCGTAGATATTCGACTTTTAACTAACCGGCATCATGCCCTCCAGGGCAATGATCCTGGTCTTTGCGCAGCGTTCGCGGATGGCTTTGAGGCGGCCGTATTCTGGAGAGTCGTACCATGCCAGGAGGGACGCCATGTCCGGGAATTCGACAATGACGAGGCGATGAGGTTCCCAATCGCCCTCCAGAACTTTGGTGGCTCCGCCGCGAGCGATATACCTCCCCCCGTAGCGGGCTTCGGTTGCCGGCACGTCCCGGCGGTATTCCTCGAAAACGGCGGCGTCGGTTATGTCGACATCAGCAATGAGATATGCGGCCATTGACCTTACTCCCTGAAAAAACATTGAAACAGGTCTATTAGCGGCCCCGCAACTAAGCCAGCGGTACTACGCCTCGGAAACGACTCGCGTTCTCCCGGATTGGGGCGCTTAACTGTCTTGGTGGGGGCAGCTCTGGGAGGAGACGAACCATGCCGATGTATCTCACGCGATTCAGCTACAGGCCCGAAACCTGGGCGCGCTTGATGGATAATCCCGAGGATAGACGCGAGGCTGCCCGTTCCTACATCGAGTCGGTCGGCGGAAAGCTGCACGGGTTCTGGTATGCCTTCGGAGAGTACGATGGCTGGAACCTATGGGAGGCGCCGGACAACGTGTCGATGGCATCCGTCATGCTGGCCATCGGTGCGGCAGGCGCGCTCAGCTCGTACCAGACCACCGTGCTGTTAAGTGTCGAAGAGACGATGGACGCTCTTGGGAAAGCCAAGTCGATCCGGTATCGCCCACCGGGATCGTGACCGCCGCCCGCGCTTTGCGGAGTGTCGAAGGCTGGTAACGCTTGCTCGCGAACTGCGCACGTTCCTAAACTTTTGCGCAAAAGAGTCCACTGCGGCTCTTGGCAGCGCCGGCAGCTTGCGCTTTCAATGTCGGCTACGGTCTTTTACGAGGAGCATTAGATGACGGAAGATGACGACCGGAAATCAGCGACGCCGGAGGAAATCCGCCCGGCCATCAGAGGATGGGCGGTGCTTGGGGCAATTATCGTTGCCGTGTTTGGTGCGGCCTACGTCATGATCGATAGTTGAATGGCCGACGGTCCTGGTCGCCCCGATGGATTGCCTGAAAAGATCGGCACGGTCCTTGGTGCATTGGTGGTGATCGGCACGTTCGGGCTTCTGGCCTGGACCGTGCTTCGCGGCGTCCTTTATTAAACCCGGCCCGTCTGGACTTTCCCCTGCGGCGGCCGCGTCTCAGGCCGATCTCCTGGTAGCAACGGATGGTCTTGGCCGCAGGCCAGAGCGCCGGGCAGCGTCGCCGACATTCATGGGTGATTTCTTCGTCTCCTGGTCCTTGTTCCTGGCCCCATTGATTTTGCAACATAATCCTGCGGGGGCTGTTGCCGAAATGCCATAGTCGCAGGTTTACCAGCACGCAAGCGCAAGGATATAGGCATCGCCCGCTTGGCAAGCAAAGCAAATGCCAGCATGAATGAAGATGAAAAAAGCGGCCGACTCGAGCCGCTGTTGTTTGGGCAGGCATCGGACCTTTTCATGCGCATGAAGTCACTTGCAATCGTCGCGGCCCTGGCGCTGTCGACGGCTGTCGCCGGTTGCAGCACCATCGGCTCGCAGATCTTCACCAACAACTACGGCGCGGTGACCGACGCCGGCTATCACCTGCCGCGCGTTCCGATCGAAAAGGTGCCGTTCAAATACCGCCGGCAGATCGTCGACTACGACACCAGGGAAAAGCCGGGCACCATCATCGTCGATACGCAGAACAAGTTCCTCTACTTCGTCATGGGCGACGGCGAAGCGATGCGCTACGGCATCGGCGTCGGCCGTGAGGGTTTCGAATGGCACGGCACCGCCCATATCGCGCTGAAGCG
Organism: Mesorhizobium sp. M1273; assembly: GCF_040318195.1. NCBI lineage: Bacteria > Pseudomonadati > Pseudomonadota > Alphaproteobacteria > Hyphomicrobiales > Phyllobacteriaceae > Mesorhizobium > Mesorhizobium sp. M1273. Next base: position 69,029 of record NZ_JAMYLV010000028.1, read on the forward strand.
CGAATGGCCGACCTGGACACCGCCTTCGCAGATGATCAAGCGCCAGCCGGAGCTGGCCAAGTTTGCCGGTGGCATGGAGCCGGGGTTGAAGAACCCGCTCGGCGCGCGCGCCATGTACCTGTTCAACAAGGGTGGCGACATGGGTTATCGCCTGCATGGCAGCCCGGAATGGAATTCGATCGGCAAGGCGATGTCGTCGGGCTGCATCCGGCTGATGAACCAGGACATTATCGACCTCTACGACCGCACCTCGGTCGGCGCCAAGGTCATTGTGATATAAAACCCTTATACGCGGACCGTCTAGGCAACAACACAGACGTCGCAAACAGAAAACCGGGCACTTTGGCCCGGTTTTTTGTTGTCTATCGACGTTGACGATGGAACGGTGCGTCAGGAGACCTGTTCGACATGCTGCACTTCCGGCACAAAGTGCCGGAGCAGGTTCTGGATGCCGTGCTTCAGCGTCGCGGTCGACGACGGGCAGCCGGCGCAGGCGCCCTTCATGTGCAGGAACACGGTGCCGTTCTCGAAGCCGCGGAAGGTGATGTCGCCGCCGTCCTGGGCCACCGCCGGGCGCACCCGCGTGTCGAGCAGCTCCTTGATGGTGACGACCAGCTCCTCGTCGGCCTTGTCGTAGAATTCGCCGGTCTGGCTGGTCTCGGCGGCGGGGCCGGCCTTGGCCATCACCGGGGCGCCGGACATGAAATGCTCCATGATGGCGCCGAGGATAGCCGGCTTCAGATGCTGCCAGTCGGGGCCGTCCTTGGTCACGGTGATGAAGTCATAGCCGAAGAAGACGCCGGTGACGCCGGGGATTTCGAACAGCCGGCCGGCGAGCGGCGAAGCCGTCGCGGCGCTATCGGCATCGCGGAAATCGGCGGTGCCTTCTTGCAGCACTTCCTTGCCGGGCAGGAATTTCAGCGTCGCCGGGTTTGGCGTCGACTCGGTCTGGATGAACATGGCCGTCTCCGTGCCCGTTTGGGGCAGCTAGTTTGGAATAATTCTAATTAGGCCTTATCCGCCCGACATTCAAGCGAAAGGCATCGCGGGGAACGGCTGGCTGGCGGAATGTTTTGCTAGCGCCCTGAAACGCTTGGAGATGTGTTGAGATTCAGGTCAGGCCGAGCCGAAAATGGTGGGTTCCGAGAACCGGAGCGGAGCGTACTTTTGGTACGTGAGCACCGGAAGCGCAGGAAGCCGCCAATTGCAGGCCGGCCTCACCTGAATATCAGCGCATCTCAGGCGAGGCTGTCGATCTCTTCGTCCGACAGATTCTGCGGCACCACCGTGACGGGAATCGGAAAGGCGGCGCCCTTGCCGGCGACCGCGCCGACCAGCGGCCCAGGCCCTTCCTTGCCGGCGCCTGCCGCCAGCACCAGGATGGCGATGTCCTGGTCTTCCTCGATCAGCTTGTGGATCTCTTCGGTCGGCTTGCCCTCGCGGACCACCAGTTCCGGCTCGATGCCGAGCTTCTGGCGCACCTTGTTGGCGTAGCTGTCGAGTGCGGCGCGCGCCGTGGCGTTCGCCTCCTCGCGCATGATCTTCTCGACGCCCAGCCAGTGCTGGAAATCATCCGGCTCGATGACATAGAGCAGCACCAGCACGCCGCCCGTGCTTTGCGCCCGCTTCGAGGCGTAGGCGACGGCGCGCTCGCATTCGGGCGTATCGTCGATGATCGCCAGGAACCTGCGGCGATGACCGACTTCGCGGCTGAGGCGTTTGGAGACCATATTCACCCTGTTCGATGGTTTCGGCCGCAATCTGCCACCGCCACAGCCCGCCCGCAAGCGACCGGCGGCTGTGGCAATGCTGGTGCAGCTTAAAGCGCGTCGCGTTCGACCAGCGACGCGCTTCAGGTTCTTGTTTTATGCATGTCGTTATCGCAAAACCGCTGCACACTTTTGCGCGCCATGCATTAGCCTTGCAGCAGGCCGATAATGTCGCGCACGGTCTTCATGGTCGCTTCGGCCAATGTGCCGGCACGCTCGCCGCCATCGCGCAGCACCGCGTCGACATAGGCGCGGTCGCCGGAGATGCGGCGCATCTCTTCGGCGATCGGCGCCAGCTTTTCCACGGCGAGATCAGCCAGCGCCGGCTTGAACACCGAAAACTGCTGGCCGCCATATTCCTTCAGCACCGCCTCTTTCGAGATTTCGGCGAGGCCGGCATAGATGCCGACGAGGTTTTCCGCTTCCGGCCGGCCGGCAAGCCCGTCCAGTTCGCCGGGCAAAGCCTCCGGGTCGGTCTTGGCCTTGCGGATCTTCTTCGAGATGGCGTCGGCATCGTCGGTCAGGTTGATGCGCGACAGGTCCGACGGATCGGATTTCGACATCTTCTTCGAACCGTCGCGCAGCGACATGATGCGCGCTGCCGGGCCGCCGATGACCGGCTCGGTCAGCGGGAAATAACCGTTCACCGTCTCTTCGCCGACCTGCATCTCGACGCCGACGCCAAGCGCTGCGATGCGGTCCGAAAAGTCGTTGTTGAACTTCTGCGCAATGTCGCGGGTCAGCTCCAGATGCTGCTTCTGGTCGTCGCCGACCGGTACGTGGGTGGCGCGGTAGACCAGGATGTCGGCGGCCATCAGGGAGGGATAGGCGAGCAGGCCGAGCGAGGCGTTCTCGCGGTCCTTGCCCGCCTTGTCCTTGAATTGCGTCATGCGGTTCATCCAACCGATGCGCGCCACGCAGTTGAAGATCCAGGCAAGCTCGGCGTGCTGCATCACCCGCGACTGGTTGAAGACGATGTGCTTGGTCGGGTCGATGCCGGAGGCGAGAAACGCCGCGGTGATCGACCGCGTCTGGTCCTGCAGATCCTCATGGATGAGCTGTGCGGTCAGCGAATGCAGATCGACGACGCAATAGATACAGTCGGAGGTGTCCTGCAGGGCGACGAATTTCTTGATGGCGCCGAGATAATTGCCGAGATGCAGATTGCCGGTTGGCTGGACGCCGGAAAAAACGAGCGGTTTGAAGGGGGGCTGATCGGTCATGGTGTTTCCCTGGCTTGTGGAGGGCCGTTTCGCGCGCGGCGAGAGTCTTGCGACGGCGCGCTTATGGACGAGAGCGAGGAGACGATCAAGAGGGGCGTTGGCCAGGGCGCGCAGGCTTTGACGTCGGCCGAACAGAAGGCTGTTTGAGGGATGGCGCCGACCAGAAACAAAAACCCGCCTCGGTGGGCGGGTCGTTGGAGCCAATTAGCACCATACCGAAATTAATAACATAGCTGCCGGCACAAAGCAAGAACAAAATTGGCGCTGATGAATTTCCCCCTCACGGATCCGGAGATTGCTCCGTGACCGGCTGGGAGCCCTTGCGCCCGATATTGCGGCGGATCATGCCGAAATCGGCGCCGCCGGTGGCGAAGGCGGTGACGAAGTAAAGCAGCGCTCCGCCGGCGACGAGCGCAAGCAGGGTTACCGCCTTGATCACCAGCGGCGAGCCGGAGGCGAGCCTTGCGGCGAACCAGTGTTCGGCAAAATAGAGCGCCGCGGCCATCACCGCCGCCGACAGCACCAGCCGCGGGATGCGTTTCATGAGCGGCACGTCGCGGCCCCAATGGCCGCGCCGGATCAGCACGGCGAGCAGCATCGCCGCATTGACCCAGCCGGCGACAGCGGAGGCAACGGCAATGCCGGGCGCGCCCATGGTCGGAAACAGCGTCAGTGCCGTCGTAATGTTAACCGCCACCGAGATGGCGGCGAAAATCATCGGCGTGCGCGTGTCCTCGCGAGCGAAATAGCCTGGGGTGAACGCCTTGATCAGCACGAAGGCCGGCAGGCCGAGCCCGAAGATCGCCAGGATTGCCGCGACCGTCGGCGTCGAATTGTTGGCGGCAAAGGCGCCGCGCTCATAGACCAGCCGCACGATCGGCTCGGACATGACCAGCAGCGCGGCCGCCGCCGGCAAGGTCATGAAAAGGGTAAACTCGACCGAGCGGTTCTGCAGATTGGCGGCCTCGACCAGATTGCCTGATTTCAGCGCCCGCGACAGTTCCGGCAACAGCACGATGGCGACGGCGACGCCGACGACGCCCAGCGGCAGCTGGTAGACGCGGTCGGCATAGGCCAGCGACGACACCGCGCTGTCCTGCGCCGACGCGATCGCCGTGCCGATCAGCTGGTTGATCTGGGTGATGCCGCCGGTGATCGCCGCCGGCAGTGCCAGGATCAGCAGCCGCTTGACGTTCGGCGTCATCTTCGGCCGCCGGAAGCCGATCGAAATGCCGGCATGGCGCACCGCCGCCCAGACGATCGCCAGCTGCACCAGGCCGGCCGCCAGCACGCCCCAGGCCAGGCCGAAACCAACGGTGCGGGCGTCCGAACCCTTGTACCAGGCATAGGCAAGCACGGCGATAAGGATGACGTTAAGGAACACCGGCGCCACCGCGGCGGCGAAATAGCGGCGCAGCGAATTCAGCATGCCGGCCATCATGGCGCCGAGCGACATGCAGATCAGGTAGGGGAACATGACGGTCGCCAGCGCCACCGTCGTCTCGAATTTTCCCGGCGTGTCGGCAAAGCCCGGCGCCACCAGGTAGCGCACGATCAGCGGCATCGCCAGTTCCATGGCGATGGTCAGCGCCAGAAGCGCCGTGAACAAGACGCCGAACACCTCTTCGGAAAAGCGCTTGGCGCCGTCGGTGCCGTGTGTCTCGATCTCCTTGGCGAATAGCGGTACGAAGGCGGCATTGAAGGCGCCTTCGGCGAACAGCCGACGAAAGGTGTTGGGAAACTGGAAGGCGGCGTTGAAGGCGTCGGCGATCGGCCCGGTGCCGAGTGCGGCAGCCATCAGCATCTCGCGGCCGAAACCGAGGGCGCGGCTCATCAGCGTGCCGGAAGCGACCGTGGCGAATTTCTTGACAAGGCTCATGCGCTTGAAGACTGCCTGTGCGATTGGGGCAAATGGAAGGTAACAGTCACTCGGCGGCCGTTTTGGTCTTGCCGCGCTCGGACGCCGTGCCCTCGAGCACCGCGATCAGCCTGTTGCGGATGGTCGCCGTACGCGACGGGCTGTCGATCTTCTGGCCGGTGAGATCGGTGACGTAGAACGTGTCGATGACTTTTTCGCCGAAGGTGGTGATGTGGGCCGAGGCGATGTCGAGCGACAGGTCCGACAACATGCCGGTGATCTCCGACAGAAGGCCCGGCCTGTCCAGCCCCTCGACCTCGATCACCGAGAAACGGTTCGACAGCGTGTTGCGGATCTCGGCGCGTGGCGGAATACGGAAAACCTTGGCGCCGCGCCGCGGCTTGGTGCGCTTCTCGATCATTTCGGGCAGCCAGCTCTTGCCCGACAGCACGTCCTCGATCAGCCGGCCGACGCGCTCGGCACGGCGGCGCTCGTCCTCGTCGCGGTCGAACTCCCTCGAGATCAGGATGGTGTCGAGCGCGCGGCCGTCCGAGGTGGTGAAGATCTGCGCGTCGACGATGTTGCCGCCGGCCGCGGCACAGGCGCCGGCAATCACCGAGAGCAGGCGCGGATGGTCCTGCGCCAGCACGGTGATCTCGGTCACCGCCTCGAACTGGTGGGTTTTGACCATGGTGGCGAGCTTCTTGCCGGCGTGATCGGCCTCGCGGATGAATTCGGCATGGCGGAGCTGGTCGGGAAGATCGACCGCCAGCAGATAGTTCTCGTAGTGCTGGCCGACATAACGCTTGCGGGCCTTTTCCGGCCAGTCGGCAAGCGCCTCGGCCAGTTGTTCGCGCGCCGCCGCCGTCCGTTTGGCGCGCGACACCTCCGAAAACCCGCCGGTCAACAAAAGCTCGGTCTCGTAGTAGAGCGTACGCAGCAACTGGCCCTTCCAGCCGTTCCAGACCCCAGGCCCGACGCCGCGGATATCGCAGACGGTAAGCACAAGCAGCATCTTCAGCCGTTCGACCGACTGCACGATGGCGGCAAAATCCTCGATCGTCTTGCGGTCGTTGAGATCGCGGGTCTGCGCCGTCATCGACATGACGAGGTGGTTCTCGACCAGCCAGGCAACCGTTTCGGTGTCGGCCGGCGACAGCCCCATATGCGGGCAGATGCGCCGGGCGATCCTGGCGCCGGCTTGCGAATGGTCCTCCGGCCTGCCCTTGGCGATGTCGTGCAGCAGCACGGCGACATAGAGCGCCTCGCGGCTCTTCTTCAGCCCCGGCATCAGCGAGTGGGCGAGTGGATGGACCTTTTCGCCGTCGCCGCGCTCGATCTCGGCCAGCACGCCGATGCAGCGGATCAAATGCTCGTCCACGGTGTAGTGGTGGTACATCGAGAACTGCATCATGGCGACGATCTTGCCGAAGTCCGGGATCAGCTTGGCAAGCAGTCCGGCCTCGTTCATGCGCCGCAGATTGAGCTCGGCGTTGCGGTCCGAGGTCAAGATATCGAGGAACAGCCGGTTGGCCTCCTCGTCGCGCCTGAGCGCCTTGCCGACGAGGCCGAGAGAGCGGGTCAAAAGCTTCAGCGCATCGGGGTGAAATTCCAGGCCATGCTTGTCGGCAAACCAGAACAGCCTGAGCAGGTTGACCGGATCGCGCTCGAACACCTCGTCGTCGGCAATGTTGATGCGGTGGTTGTCGACGATGAAATCGGCCGTGCCGGCGAGCTTACGCTTGCGGCGCGAAAAGGTCAGAAAGATACGGTTGAAGCCCGGCACATGCTTGGCCTGCTCTTCTTCCAGCGCGGCGCAGAAAATGCGGGTCAGGTCGCCGACATCCTTGGCGACGAGGAAGTAGTGCTTCATGAATCGCTCGACCGCCGACAGGCCGGGATGGGTGGTGTAGCCCAGCCGCTCGGCAATATCGCGCTGGATATCGAAATGCAGCCGCTCCTCGGCCTTGCCGGTGAGGAAATGCATGTGGCAGCGCACCGCCCATAGAAAATCCTCGGCCTTCTGGAATTCCCTGTATTCGGCGTCGGTGAAGACGCCCTTGTCGACCAGTTCCTCGCCGGTGCGCACGCGGTAAAAATATTTGGCGATCCAGAACAGCGTCTGCAGGTCGCGCAGGCCGCCCTTGCCGTCCTTGACGTTGGGTTCGACCAGGTAACGGCTCTCGCCGGCCTTGGCGTGGCGCTCGTCGCGTTCGGCGAGCTTGGCCTGGACATATTCGGGGCCGGTGGTGCGCACCACCTCGTGGTCGAAGCGCTGCAAAAGCTCGTCATAGAGCTTTTGCTCGCCCCACAGGAAGCGCGCCTCCAGGATCGAGGTGCGGATGGTGATGTCGGTGCGCGACAGCCTGAGGCACTCGTCGATGTTGCGCGTGGCGTGGCCGACCTTCAGCCCCAGATCCCACAGCATGTAGAGCATGTATTCGACGATCTGCTCCCCCCATGGCGTCTGCTTGTAGGGCAGCAGGAACAGCAGATCGATGTCGGACCCCGGCGCCAGCGTGCCGCGGCCATAGCCGCCGACGGCCACGACCGCCATGCGCTCGGCCGAAGACGGGTTTTTGACGCGATAGACGTGGGTGGCGGCGAAATCGTAGAGCGCGCGGATGATCTCATCCATCAGATGCGACAGCCGGGCGGCGCAGGCGGTGCCACTGCCATCGTCCATCAGCATGCGTTCGGCGACCGTGCGGCCGTCGGCGAGCCGGCTTTTGAGAAGCTTGAGGACGCCGCTGCGCGCGGCCTTGCCGGAGCCGTCGCCTGCCGTGGCCGCGGTCAGTTCGGTCATCTCGCGGCGCAAGGCTTCGCCGTCGATCAGTTCCTCGAGCTTCAGGGATATTCTTGCCATAAATGCCGTTCGGCCTCGCCGTTTCGGCGGCGTCTATAGCGCGTTTTCGCGGCGCTGGGTATGGGGCGGACGGACGCGTTCTCCACGGCCGCGGACAGGACGATCATCTCGCGCCCGCGGCCGGTTCGGTTAGGGCCTGGCCACGAAAAATCGAAATCGGCCCTTGACCTTCCAGTTACTGGAAGCACTACCTCCGCCACAACATCGAAATACAGGGGCTTTCGGCATGACGCATTCCGATCACCATCATCACGCCCATGGCAGCTGCTGCTCGGCAAAAGGCGCACCCTCTGCCGCGGACGCCGTCATCCGCGATCCGGTCTGCGGCATGACCGTCGATCCGGCTGCCGGCAAGCCGACGGCCGAGCATGACGGCCATCGCTATCATTTCTGCAGCGAAAGCTGCCGTTCGAAATTCGTCGCCGAGCCGAAAAAATACCTGACCGCAGCCGATCCCGTCTGCGGCATGAGCGTCGATCGCGCCACGGCCAAGCACTTTTTGCGGCACGAGGGCCGGGGCTTCTATTTCTGCTCGGCCGCTTGCCAGGCGAAGTTCGAAGTCGAGCCGGCAAAATATCTCGGCGACAGGCCGGCGCCGCAGCCGATGCCCAAGGGCACGCAATACACCTGCCCGATGCATCCCGAAATCATCCGCGACAAGCCCGGCTCCTGCCCGATCTGCGGCATGGCGCTGGAACCGATGGGCGTGCCGACCGGCGACGAGGGGCCTAACCCGGAACTGGTCGACTTCACCAGGCGCTTTTGGGTGAGCGCGGTGCTGTCCGTGCCGTTGCTGGTCATCGCCATGGCACCGATGCTCGGCCTGACGTTCCAGGCCTTCATCGACGACCGCGCAAAGGTCTGGCTGGAGCTGGCGCTGGCCAGCCCGGTGGTGCTGTGGGCGGCATTCCCGTTCTTCCACCGCGGCTGGGATTCGATCCTCAACCGCAGCCCCAATATGTGGACGCTGATTTCGCTCGGCGTCGGTGCCGCCTACCTCTACAGCGTCATCGCCACGCTGTTTCCAGGCCTCTTTCCGCACCAGTTCCGCGGCCATGACGGCACCGTACCGGTCTATTTCGAGGCGGCGGCGGTGATCGTCGCGCTGGTGTTCCTCGGCCAGGTGCTGGAATTGCGTGCCCGCGAGAAAACCGGTTCGGCGATCCGTGCGCTGCTCGACCTGGCGCCGAAGACGGCGCGGCTGATCGGCGCGGACGGTTCCGAAAACGACGTGCCGCTCGATACGGTCAAGGCCGGCGACCGCCTGCGCATCCGCCCCGGTGACGCTGTGCCGGTCGACGGCATTGTGCTCGAAGGACGCTCTTCCATCGATGAATCGATGATCACAGGCGAGCCGCTGCCGGTCGAAAAGACCGACGGCGACAACCTCACCGGCGGCACGCTCAACAAGAACGGCTCGCTGATCATGCGCGCCGACAAAGTCGGCGCCGAGACGACGCTGGCGCGGATCGTCGAGCTTGTCGCCAAGGCTCAGCGTTCACGCGCGCCGATCCAGGGGCTGGCCGACCGCGTCTCGTTCTACTTCGTCCCGGCCGTCGTGCTGGTCGCCATCATTGCGTTCGTCGCCTGGGCGATCGTCGGACCGGAACCCAGCCTGGTGTTTGCCATCGTCTCGGCGGTCTCGGTGCTGATCATCGCCTGTCCGTGCGCACTGGGCCTTGCCACGCCCATGTCGATCATGACCGCCACCGGGCGCGGCGCGCATGCCGGCGTGCTGATCAAGGAAGCGGCGGCGCTCGAGCGCTTTGCCTCGGTCGACACGCTGATCGTCGACAAGACGGGAACGCTGACCGAAGGCCGGCCGCGGCTGACCGACGTCGTCGCTTTCGAAGGGATGGCGCAAGACGATCTGCTGGCGCTCGCCGCCGGGCTGGAAAAAGGCTCGGAGCATCCGCTGGCCGAGGCGATCGTCGACGGCGCCCGCGAACGCGGCGTGAATATCCCGGACGCCGGCGGTTTCGAGGCCGTCACCGGCAAGGGTGTTTCCGGCACGGTTTCGGGACAGAAGGTGGCGCTCGGAAATGCCGCGATGATGGCCGATCTCGGCATCGACAGCACACCGGTCCAGGCCAGCGCCGAGGCGCTGCAGGCCGACGGCAAGACCGCGATGTTCGTCGCTGTCGCAGGCAAGCTCGCCGGCCTCGTCGCCGTTGCCGACCCGATCAAGGCGACCACCGCCGAGGCGATCAAGGCGCTGCATGACAGCGGGCTGAGGATCGTCATGGCGACCGGCGACAACGAGCGCACCGCCAAGGCCATCGCAGCCAAGCTCGGCATCGACGCGGTGCGTGCCGGACTTTTGCCGGAACAGAAGAACGCGCTGGTCGAGGAATTGCGTGCAAACGGCGCCGGCGTCGCCATGGCCGGCGACGGCGTCAACGATGCGCCCGCACTCGCCGCTGCCGATGTCGGCATCGCCATGGGCACCGGCGCCGATGTCGCGGTCGAGAGTGCAGGGATCACGCTGGTCAAGGGCGATCTCAACGGCATCGTCAGGGCGAGGACGCTGGCCCGCGCGACGATCCGCAACATCCGCCAGAACCTGTTTTTTGCTTTCCTCTACAATGTGCTCGGCGTGCCGGTTGCTGCCGGCGTGCTTTATCCGCTCACCGGCACGCTGCTGTCGCCGATGATTGCGGCGGCGGCGATGAGCCTGTCTTCGGTTTCGGTGATCGCCAACGCATTGCGGCTCAGGACGTTGAAACTCTGAGTAAAACTTCCAGATAGACCCTGTTCAAAAAAGGAGACGACGAATGACCTTGGCCAAGAAGATCGTGCTGTTGATGATGGCGGCGGGAATGCTGCTTGCCGTTTTCCTCGAAAGCGTTCCGGCACAAGCCGAGGAGATGAAGCACGACATGGGCGCAATGGGCGCGCAGAGCCCCTCGACCGAGGGCTACAAGGCGGCGATGGACAAGATGCATACCGACATGATGGCACTCGAATATTCCGGCAATGCCGACGTCGATTTCGCCCGCGGCATGATCCCGCATCACCAGGCGGCGATCGACATGGCCAAGGTCGAGCTCGCCAACGGCAAGGATCCGGAAATCCGCAAGCTGGCGGAAGCAGTGATCGCCGCGCAGCAAGCCGAGATCAAGCAGATGCAGGACTGGCTCGCCGCCCATCCGGTGAAGTAGGCGTCACGCTGTCGGGGAATCCGGGCGAGAGGCTTCACCTGGATTTCTGCTTCACCTGGATTTCCCTTGGCGGCTATGGTGCTATCCGGGCCTCGGACTGGAGCATGCCATGCCGTCGACGATAAGAACGACCACCCTGCCCTGCGGCGAAGCCGTGCCGGTGCTCGGCCAGGGCACCTGGAATATGGGCGAAGACGGCCGCCGCCGTGGCGACGAGGCCAATGCCCTGAAGCTCGGGCTGGATCTCGGCATGACGCTGATCGACACCGCCGAAATGTATGCCAGCGGCGGTGCCGAGGAGGTGGTGGCGGAGGCCCTCGCCGGTCGCCGCGACGAGGTTTTCCTGGTCTCCAAAGTGCTGCCGTCCAATGCCTCGCGCGCCGGCGTGAAACGGGCATGCGAGAACAGCCTGAGGCATCTCGCCACCGACCGCATCGATCTTTATCTGCTGCATTGGCCGGGCAGTGTGCCTTTGATGGAAACGGTAGAGGCGTTCGAAGCGTTGAAGGCGGCCGGCAAGATCCGCCATTGGGGCGTCAGCAATTTCGATACCGATGAGATGGAAGAGCTGGTTCGGTTGCCGGCCGGCGGCAACGTCCAGACCAACCAGGTGCTCTACAATCTGTCGCAGCGCGGCGTCGAGTTCGACCTCGCCCCGTGGAGCCGGCAACGCGGCATGCCGCTGATGGCCTATTCGCCGGTCGATCAGGGGGTATTGGCGCGCAATGCCAGGTTAGATGCCATCGCCGCCCGCCACAGTGCGACGCCGGCGCAGATCGCTCTTGCCTGGGTGATGGCGCAGGACGGGGTGATTGCCATTCCGAAGGCCAGTCGCCCGGAGCATATCCGGCAGAATGTCGCGGCGTTGGACATCGAGCTCACGAGCGAAGATTTCGCCGAAATTGACCACGCCTTCCCACCGCCGAGGCGGAAGTCGGGCCTGGCGATGATTTGAGGGTTCGCGCAGTACAAGGTTGCGATCCTTCGCGCCCCCCTCTGTCCTGCCGGACATCTCCCCCACGAGTGGGGAGATTGGACGTCGCATCGGCTTTCGCCAACTTCAAACGAAGAAAAGAAGTTGTGTGCGTCAAGTTCTGCAAAATGGCGTGGCATTGCGTTGACGTCGGCGTGTCCGCCGCGCAGCCCCCGTGTTTAGCGGAGCGGCGGACACATGACGGT
>NZ_JAMYLV010000029.1:0-20000 GCF_040318195.1 Mesorhizobium sp. M1273
CTCGGGGGCGCGTATTTGTTTATAACAGACAGAGATAGACGTCTTCAGGGCTAATTCCCAACACGTGGGGGCGACCGTGGGGCGCCGCGCCCGTCTTTAGCCCCCCCGAAGTCTTGGCACCCCCCGAAAACGGCAATTCGAAATTCAGCGGTGCCATCACCGCACGTCCGTTGACAAGCTTGCCGTCGATGAGGTTCATCGGCGGCGAGCCGACGAAGCTTGCCACGTAGGTGTCGCGCGGATTGTTGTAGATCTCGTACGGCGTGCCGGTCTGGACGATGCGGCCATGGTTGAGCACGCCGACCTTGTCACCCATCGACATCGCCTCGATCTGATCGTGCGTCACGAACAGGAAGGTGGCGCCAAGCTGCATCTGCAGGTTCTTCAATTCGGTGCGCAGCGCTTCGCGCAATTTGGCGTCGAGCGCCGACAACGGCTCATCCATCAGGAATACCCTCGGCTTGCGCACGATGGCGCGGCCGATCGAGACGCGCTGCATCTCGCCGCCTGAAAGCCGGTCGGTCTTGCGGTCGAGTAGATGCTCGATCCGCAGCGTCCTGGCGGCGCGGTCGACGCGATCCTTGATCTCGGCATCGGGCAGCCGGCGGATTTTCGGCTTCAGCGGAAATTCGAGGTTTTGGCGTACGGTATAGCGCGGGTAGAGTGAATATTGCTGCAGCACCAGCGCCACGTCGCGCTCCGCCGCGCCCCAATCGGCGACATCGACGCCGTCGATCAAGACCTGACCTTCGCTCGGTTTTTCCAGGCCGGCAATCATGCGCAGCGTCGTCGTCTTGCCGGCGCCGGTCTCGCCGAGCAGGACGAAGAACTCGCCATCGGCGATGTCGAGATCGAGCCCGGTCAAGGCGGTGTGGTTGCCGAATTTCTTCGAGATGTTCTTGAGCTGGATGTGGGCCATCAGAGTCTCACTCCCAGCGATTTGCCGCTCGCCGTGTCGAAGAAATGCGCGTGGCCGGGATCGATTCTGACGAAGACTCTTTCGCCGGGGCCGCCGATGAAGCCGCTCTTGGTGCGCGCACGCAGCATCTTGGAGCCGACCTTGAGGTCGACGATGTCGAAGGAGCCGAGCGGCTCGACGATCTGCGTCTCCACCGGCAAGAACCCTTCGGCTGCTTCGCGGCGGACGAGGACGCCTTCCGGCCGGATGCCGAGCGCGAGTTGGCCGCCGGCATGGCCGTTGAGCTTCGACAGCAAGGCGCGCGGGAATTCGAAACCGGCGGCCGCATCGCCGACGGTGACCGAGGCCGACGAGGCTTTCTCGGTCACCGAAGCGTCGGCGACGTTCATCACCGGGCTGCCTACAAATTGCGCGACGAAAAGGTTCGCCGGATGCGAATAGACCTCGTCCGGCGAGCCAACCTGCTGCAGCACACCTTCATGCATGATGACGATGCGGTCGGCGAGGCTCATCGCCTCGATCTGGTCGTGGGTGACGTAGATGCTGGTCGAGCCCTGCTTGATGTGCAGCCGCTTGATCTCGGCCCGCATCTCCTCGCGCAGCTTGGCATCGAGCGCCCCGATCGGCTCGTCCATCAGCATCGCCTTCGGCCGCCGCACCAAGGCTCGGCCGATCGCCACGCGCTGCATGTCGCCGCCCGACAGCGCCGACGGTTTCTTGGCGAGGAGATCGCTGATCTGCAGCTTCTTGGCGACCGAGCGAACCTCGCTGTCGATCTCGGCCTTGCTCTTGCGCGTCGCCCTGAGCGGAAAGGCGATGTTCTCATAGACGCTCATATGCGGATAGAGCGAGAACGACTGGAAGACCATGGCGATATCGCGATCGGCGGCCTTGAGGTGCTGGACCGGCTTGCCGTCGATGAGGATGTCGCCGCCGTCGATCGTCTCCAGCCCGGCAATCGCCCTGAGCGTCGTCGTCTTCCCGCAGCCCGACTGGCCGAGCAGCACGATGAACTCGTTGTCGTCGATCTTCAGGTTGAGGTCTTTGATGACCTGGACGGCGCCGAAATATTTCTGGACGCCTCGAAGCTCGATCTGGGTCAATGCTGTGCCCCCGGATTTGCCCCTTGCCCGGTGCCGGCCTTCTCCTCCGGCGCGATCTTGGAGGTGATGTTGAAGCCGATCAGGCCGATCAGGATGATGGTCACGCCATAGCTGTGCAGCAGCATGTTCCACGGCTGGCAGAGCGCGATGATACCGAGCACCATCAGCACCTGGCTGCCCGGTTCGAGATATTTCTGGTTGATGTCGCGAAAGCTCATTTGCGGATCGCTCCAAACGACATGCCGCGCAACAGGTGGTTGCGGAGCAGGAAGGTGAAGATCGCGACCGGCAGCAGGAACAGGAAGGTTCCGGCGGCAATCACCGTCCAGTCCGGCAGGCCGGAACCGATCTGGCTGGGGATGAAGGGCGGTGCTGTCTGGGCACGGCGGCTGGTCATGATCAGTGCGAAGGCATATTCGTTCCACGCCGTGATAAAGCAGAACACGGCGGTGGCGGCGATGCCGGTGGCGGCCTCGGGCAGCACGATCTTGAAGAAGGCCTCCATGCGCGTATAGCCGTCGACGAGGGCCGCCTCCTCATACTCCTTGGGGATCTCGTCCATGAAGCCTTTCATCAGCCACACCGAGAAGGACAGGTTGAAGGCGGTGTAAAGGATGATCAGGCCGATATGGGAATCGTTGAGGCCGACCGCCCGGTACATCAGGAACATCGGAATGGCGACGACCACCGGCGGCAGCATGCGTGTCGACAGGATGAAGAACAGTAGGTCCGCCTCGCCTTTTACCTTGAAGCGCGAGAACCCATAGGCGGTGAAGGTGCCCATGCCGACGGCCAGGACGGTCGAGGTTATGGCAACGATCAGTGAGTTCATGAAACGGCTCGGATAGCCCGACCACTGCACCTGGCCCTTGCCGTCGCGCACGATCTTTTCGCCCCCATTGAAGACGACGCGCTCCCACCACGGCGCAGCCGCGTACTCCTCCGGCGACGGCGGGCTGCGCAGCTGCGAACGCTTGGTAAACAACTTGACGAAGGGCGATATCTCCGGCTGGAAAACCACCGTCGGCGGAATGGTGGTGGCGAGGTTGCGCGGCTTGAACGCCGTCGAGGCGATCCAGTAGATCGGCGCCAGGAAGATGATCGTCACCAGCAGGACAGCGACGATGGCGACCCGGTTGAAGGTGATTTCGGAAGAAGTGCGGACTGCGGCCATCTCAGCGCTCCTTCACCTTGTTGAGGTATTTGACATAGATGTTGGTGATCGCCAGCACCATGATCAGCACGATGTAGGCGAGCGCGCAGGAACGCCCGGTCTGCCATTCCTGGAACGCCATCTTGTAGAGCCGGATCGAGATCAGCTCGGCCGTCGGCTGGCTGGTCAGGATGTAGGCGAGGTCGAAGGTCTTGAACGCCTCCATGGTGCGGAAGATGACCGCGATCATCAGGATCGGCGCAACCAGCGGCAGCGTTATGCGGAAGAAGGTGTAGAACGGCCCGGCCCTGTCGATCGCGGCTGCCTCGTAGAGATGCTTGGGCACGGCCGACAGGCCGGCCAGCGACAACAGCATGACGAAGGGCGACCACATCCAGATGTCGGTCAGCGCGACCGCATAGAGCGCCATTTTCGGATTCGACAGCCATTCGAAGGTGCCGAGGCCCAGCGCATAATTGATGATGCCGAAGGACGGATCGTAGAGCAGCTTCCAGAACAGGCCGACGACGGCCATCGACAGCATCATCGGCAACAACAGGAGCGTCGTCAGCAGGCCCTTGAGCGGAATGTCGCGATTGAGCAGCATGGCCACGCCGAAGCCGACGAGCAGCTGGCCGGCGACCGAGATGATGACGTATTTTGCGGTGATGGCGAAGTTGGACCAGACATAGGGATCGCTGAGCAGGTCGCGATAGTTTTGCAGCCCGACGAAATTCGCCGCCGCGCTGGTCGAGGCGCGGAAATCGGTGAACGAATAGCCCAGCGAATAGATCAGCGGGAAGATGTTGAAGACGATCAGAAACAGGATCGTCGGGATGATGAAGAGATTGCGGATCGAAATGTCGCTTAGACCGCGAGCGGCGGCCCGCGAGGACCTGTCCAGCGTGGTGATCATCGTGGTCGCCAAGACTCTGCTCCCGGTTCAAAAATCAGAAAAAGAAACGGAGGAGGCACGAACGCCCCCTCCGTGAAACTTCATACTTATTGGCCGCGGCCGTATTTCTTGAAGGTCGCGTTCCAGTCGGCTGCCAGTGCGTCCAGCGTCTCCTTGGCGGTGCCTTCGCCGCCGATCATGTAAGGATAGATGCGCTGGTTAAGCTGCTGCAGCAGTTCCGCGTATTCCGGAACCGCCCAGAAGTCCTTGACCTTGAACATGGTCTCGTAGAACGCCTTGTTATAGGGCGTGGCGTTCTGGAATTCGGGCGACTTGAGCACGGCGGCACTGCAGGTGTAGCCGCCAAGCGCTGCCCATTTCTTCTGGGTCTCGTCCTTGATGAACCATTCCAGGAACTTCGTCGCCTCTTCCTGCTTCTGCGAGTAGGAAACGATGGAGATGCCCTGACCGCCGAGTGCGGCGAACTGGTCGCCGCCAGGTCCGGCTGGATTGGCGAAGAAGCCGGTGTTCTTGGCGTTCGGGTTCGACGCCTCGTTGATCAACGAGGGGAAGAACGCGAAGTAGTTCATGCTCATCGCGGCCAGGTTTTCAGTGATCGCCTGGTTGTCCTCGACGAAGAACGACTTGGCCCAGCCCGGAGGCGTGAACTTGTAGAGTTCCTTGTAGGCGTCGAGCGCCGCGATCGCCTTGTCGGAGTTGATGAAGCCATCGACCTTGTAGGTCTTATAGTCACCCAGCTCGCCGCCAAAGGAGAACAGCGCGTTTTCGAAGCCCATCGCCATCGCGTCATAAGAATTGTCGGTGTAGATGGCGATGCCGTATTTTTTCTGGTCCGGCCGGTAGAAGAATTCGGCGATGTCGCGTAGCGCCTTGAAATCCTTCGGCACGTCGAGATCGTAGCCATACTTGGCCTTGAAGGCTTCCTTTTCCTTGGGGTCTTCGAACCAGTCCTTGCGATAGGACCAGCCGACGGCGTCGCCTTCGAGCGGAATGGCCCAGTACTTGCTGCTGCCGCCCGGATATTCGGCATAGTATTTCACCGTGGCCGGTGCCATCACTTCACCGACCTTGTGCTTGTTGAAGAAGTCGGTCAGGTCGACATAGTGGCCACCGGTCGAGCCAGCACCAAGCCATTGCGAGTCGCCGACGACCATATCGTAGGCGTCGCCATGGGCGTTGAACTCGGTGAAGGCCTTGGTCTGGAAGTCGGGCCACGGTGTGGTTTCCACCGTGATCTTGACGCCGGTTTCCTTCTCGTACTCGTTGCCGAGTTCCTGCAGGTAATTGGCCGGATCCCATTCCGCCCAGAAGATTGTAAGTTCCTTTTCCTGCGCGTAGACGGACGTTCCGCAGGCGAGCACTAGGCCGATACCAGCAAGCAAGCTGGTCATTGTCTTGCGCATAATGATTTCCTCCCTTGTGCGCATTCTACCGTTCATGAGAACCGGCATCGAGGCCGGCCCTGGTAGTCCTCCCGTGACGGCACCGTTTCGGTCTGTGAGCCTCCTCGCTCGACCGAAACGGATCTCAGCCTTCACCTTTGATCCGCTTTATTTGTCCTGATCTGGTATTACCAATTTAAGAGGAACGTCAAGCCCTTTCTTGGACGGTGGCGGACACGCAGACAAGTTGGCTTCTGCGATATCTGCCTGTTTTCCCTGAATTTTCCTACTCCTTGATACATGAATGCCTTACTTGGGCCGCTGCATCGCTAGTAGCATGAATAGCCAGGTTGAAAATCTGGTCGAACCAGATTGGCGTCATCTCACGGCGGTCGTCGGCGCGATCCCATCTCCTTCAATCATCGATTCGGTCATAGCCGCGCGCACAAGAGCGCCGGCCGCCCATTGCGCAACCGACATCATACTGCGGCTATCCAATCCCCATATATCCTTTAAAACGATCAGCACCTCAACACCGAAGATCAATGACAGCGCCTGCGCGAGCCGCTTGAATTCGCGCGGCGGCAACCGGCCTTTGAGTGGCGCGATCGCATCTTTCAAGAGATCGACGCGATGGCCGCGCGTGAAGGCAGGTTCGCCGTCAAGCGTGCCTGCCTGTCGCTGCGCCCACTGGTCGAGCGACAGTTTCAGCGCCGCCTTGAACGTCGCTTCGAAGACCTCGATGCGCGGCATGGCGGTCTCGAACAGCTCGGCGACCCGGCGCTCGGGATCGGCAGAGCTCGATTTCCACGTAAGGATCGGCCCAAGCCCCTCATCGACCACCGCCTGCACCAACGCCGCTTGGCTCGGAAAATACCGATAGGCGGTGGCGCGCGAGACCTCCGCTGCCTCCGCCACCTCGCTGACGGAGGGCGTGGCGCCCGCCTGCATCAGCTTTGTCGCCGTCTCAAGCATGAGACGCCTGGTGCGCGCGCGGGCCCCGCGCTCTACTTGGGGGTTCGGCCCTTGGCTGGCACCGTTGTCCATTGCCGCTTGTTGACGTGAGACATTCATGTCAATACGATACGCGTGTCTCAAAAAATTGCAATGGCCCTTCGCGCCGTCGAACGGCCGGGCAAAAAGGGGCGGCAGCGCCGAACACGCCCAAGACCGGGGAAACGCGATGAAGCGCATCTATGTGGTGGGCACCGCCGACACCAAGGGCGAGGAACTCGCATTTCTGGCCGATGCGGTCGCGGCTACCGGCGCTTCGATTGCCCGTGTCGACATCGGAACACGCGGCGCGACCGTGCCGGTCGATGTTTCGGCGGACGAGGTCGCCAGCCACCATTCCGAGGGTCGCAATGCCGTACTCGGCGTCGACGATCGCGGCACCGCGGTGGCGGCGATGGCTGCCGCCTTTGCCCGGTTTGTCCAGTCGCGCAGCGATATTGCCGGGATTATCGGCATTGGCGGCGGTGGCGGCACTTCGATCATCACCGCAGGCATGCGCACGCTGCCGCTCGGTCTGCCCAAGATCATGGTTTCGACGTTGGCCTCGGGTGACACCGCGCCTTACGTCGACGTCTCCGACATCGTCATGATGCCGTCGGTGACCGACATGGCCGGCCTCAACCGGCTTTCGCGTGTCGTGCTGCACAATGCCGCCCAGGCGATATCAGGCATGGCGACAAAGCCGGCGCCGCCGCCCGACGGCAAACCGTCGCTCGGCCTCACCATGTTCGGCGTCACCACGCCATGCGTGACCGCGATCGCCGATGAGCTTCGTTCGACTTATGACTGCATGGTCTTTCATGCCACCGGCACCGGCGGCCGCACCATGGAAAAATTGGCCGACAGCGGCCTGTTGTCCGGCGTCATCGACATCACAACGACCGAAGTCTGCGACTTGCTGTTTGGCGGCGTGCTGCCGGCGACCGAAGATCGCTTTGGCGCCATCGCCCGCACCGGGCTGCCTTATGTCGGCTCGGTCGGCGCTCTCGACATGGTCAATTTCTGGGCGCCGCCGACAATTCCGGAACGCTATCGCGGCCGGCTGTTCTATGAGCACAATCCAAACGTCACACTGATGCGCACCACTGCCGACGAAAGCAGAACGATCGGCGAATGGATCGGTACAAGGCTGAGCCTCTGCCAGGGTCCGGTTCGTTTCCTCATTCCGGAGAAAGGCGTGTCGGCGCTCGACATTGAAGGCGGCGCCTTCTTCGACCCTGAAGCCGATGCCGCTTTGTTCGAGGCGATCGAGCGTACCATCAAACCCGCCAAAACGCGGCGCGTGCTGCGTTTGCCGCTTCATATCAACGACCCCGAATTCGCCTGGGCTGCCACAACGGCCTTCCTCGACATCGCCAGACAGTGAGACACCAAGACATGGCCGCCATACCGCGCAAGAAAATCCTGGAGAAATTCCGCAAGATGATCGCGGACGGCGTGCCGATCGTCGGCGGCGGTGCCGGCACCGGCCTGTCGGCCAAGGCAGAGGAAGCCGGCGGCATCGACCTGATCATCATCTACAATTCGGGCCGCTACCGCATGGCCGGGCGCGGCTCGGCCGCCGGCCTGCTCGCCTATGGCAACGCCAACGAGATCGTCAAGGAAATGGCCTACGAAGTGCTGCCGGTAGTGAAGAAGACGCCGGTGCTGGCCGGCGTCAACGGCACCGATCCCTTCGTCATCATGCCGCTGCTTTTGGCCGAGTTGAAGACGATGGGTTTTTCCGGTGTGCAGAACTTTCCGACTATCGGCCTGTTCGACGGCCAGATGCGGCAGAGTTTTGAAGAAACCGGCATGGGCTTCGGGCTCGAGGTCGACATGATCGCCGAGGCTCACAAACTCGACCTGTTGACCACGCCCTATGTCTTCAACGCAGACGAGGCGCGCGCCATGACAACAGCTGGCGCCGACATCGTCGTCGCCCATATGGGGGTGACCACCGGCGGCTCGATTGGCGCGACATCGGCTAAATTGCTGGACGACTGTGTGAGCGAGATCGACGCCATCGCCAAAGCGGCACGCTCAGTGCGCGAGGATATGATCCTGCTTTGCCATGGCGGGCCGATCTCGATGCCGGACGACGCCAGATATGTTCTCGAGCGCTGCAAGGGCCTGCACGGGTTCTATGGCGCCAGTTCGATGGAGCGGCTGCCGGCGGAAGCCTCAATCGCCAGGCAGACGGCGGATTTCAAGGCGGTCACGTTCGGCGCTGCGTAGAGACCAGCAAACAGAAGGGTGGAACGATGACGGAGAACAGCAAGGTATTCGTATATCCAAAAGACGTCAGCGCCTTCGGCTTCGACTGGGGCAGGCTGTCGCTGACGGTCGCTCCCGAAGTGAACGGCGCAAAGCGATTTTCCGGTGGTGTCGTCGACCTACCGTCAGGCAAAGGCCATACGCGTCATAACCATCCGGGTGCGGAGGAGATCATCTTTGTCATCTCAGGCAATGGCGAGCAGATGGTCGAAGACGAGAAAGGCAACCCGGTCGTCGAGAAAGTCGGCCCCGGCTGCACCATCTATGTGCCGGAAAGCCGCTTCCACTCGACGCTCAATACCGGCGATGCGGCCATGCAGCTTTTCGTCGTCTATTCGCCGGCAGGGCCGGAACTGGCATTGCGGGAGTTGCCGGATTTCAGGTTGATCCCGCCGGGCAGATAATGTCACAGGCTGAGGCCAATCTTCATCGCACGAGCGACCCTTGCTAGGTTGTTAGTATCGCTTCCCAGAGCGAGCCTATCCGGCAAAGTGGGGACATCGCGCTCTGATCGGAAAGCATCCGGCGAAGGTAAGCGCGCCACCCAGTAGGACAAACAGTTTTCCGCTGCCTCCGGACCAAGCTGCCAGAGTACAAATCGAACAGCATTTTCAGGGAACATGAAGCCCGGAACTTCAGAACATGCGACCTGTTCGGCTAGTTTGCGCGGAACGTCGAAACGTTCGAAGAGCGGCAGGACAGTCGTTTGGATGTTGGCAACGATGTTCGCGATTTCAGCCTGGCGGGTATGCGGGTTTGCGATGTTCCATGTCCGCCGTCCCACTCCTTTATTGCCTTGCTGTAGACCGACGCATGCACGACGAGTTCGACGTACTCGCCGCCGACGTTCAGATAGTTTGATTGAAAGGAGATTTTGAATGCCCAGTCGCCGGCCCGACGACTCGCATGAGGACCGGTTTTCGCAAAGCGGAACGCAATCGGTTCGAACTCCATGGAGATCTGCTCGCACCCGTCGATAAAGACCTGCTTGGGCAGTTCGCGTTCCATATCGGCAAATGCTCGCTGGTGTGACCAATTGTTTGCTCGAACGAGGTAATCTCAAGAACGGGCTAGGTACCAGCGCCTAAGCCGCCCCCGCCCCTGTTCCAGCCCCGGCCCCGATCGCCGAACATGACGTAGCCGGCATCGGTCACCGCCACCGTATCCTCCAGCTTGATGAAGCCGCGCGTCGGGTGGAGCATGGTCGTCTCGACCGAAAGCACCATGTTCTTCTCCAGCGGCTTTGCGGCATAGGTGCCTTCATATGTCACCGGATGGTTGGTCATCAGGAACGGCGCTTCATGCGTGATCAGCCCCATGCCATGCGCGAAAAAATCAGTATAGGCCGCAACCTTGGATTTCTTCAGAACGCCTTCGGCATGAGAAATCATGTCACCGCCCAGCGTGCCCGCCTTGACCTTGGAGAAGGCCGCCTGCTGCACTGTCTCGATCTCGGCCAGCAAATCCTCGAGTTCGGCGTCAGGGTCGCCCAGCACGCCCATGCGGCAAAGATCGCCGATATAGCCGTGGTAGTTGCCGCCGGAATCGATCGACATCACTTCGCCCCGTTTCCACGCCTGCGGCGAGGCTGCGCGGTTGTGGCTGGAGCCTAGCGTCAACAGGCAATATTCGAAATGCGCGCCGCGATTGGTCTCCTCGCGCCTGAGATGTTCGATGATCTCGCTCTTTGTCGTGCCTTCGCGTGCCCAGCCGATGGTCGCCAGCATGGAATCGGTGATCAGCTCCGAAGCGATGCGCAGCTTTTCCAGCTCCGCCTCGGTTTTGATTGCCCGCATGCGCTCCAGCATATCAGTCGCATCGATCAGCTTGGCATCCGGCAGCGCGTTGCGGATCAGCATATAGGCGTCGGACGGCAGGAAGGCGGGCTCGATGCCGATGCGGGCATTGCCCTTGGTGATCTTTCGCAAATGCTCGACCGCCAGATTGGCGGCATCGAGCGTACCCCAGCAGGCGGCATGCAGTGTCGGCGTCCAGAATGGATGATTCTGGTGCTCGCCGCCTTCCATGCGGTTGCCGATGTAGGCGGCATGCTCCGGCCCACCTTTCTCATAGACGACGAAAGGCAGATAACGGCTGTGGCCGATTGCATCCATGGCGGCGAAGAAGATGAACTTGTAGCCGCCAAGCAGATATTGCGTGTTGTGCTTGGAGGTGGCGAGCAGCACGTCGATGCCGGCCTCCTCCATCAGCCCGTCCACCCTGGCCTGGTCGAACGGCACGCTGCCGACGGCATTCTTGCCTGGGGCAATGTTCATGTCTCTCTCCCTGAAATCCCTTAGCCGGCCGCTCGCCGGCACCGGCTTTTCCGGCTCTGAACCTCGGCTATGCTTAAATCTGCATCATTTTGCCCGATCTGGTCCAGCCAGAACGGGCGAACCAGCCCCAAAAGCTGCTCCACCTGCTGCACTTTACCCCAGCCTGGTCCTGCTAGAACCGCGCGTCGAACCGTTTTCTGTACAACTGGTCCAGCGGACGGAAATTTCAAAGCCACGTAGAGATGCGCCAATTCCGTCTTTGGCGAAACCCCGCACAAGGCCCATAATCAGCTTTGCAGGATGCTTACGAGCGTCCGAGGGGTACGGCGGACCCGGCTGGGTCCGCGGAGAGGACGGAGTTCGATCATGCCAGAGTTCACCATTTCCAGACGTACAATGCTGGCCGGTTCGGCGTTGCTGTTGGCCTCCACCGCCATGCCGACGATCGGCTCGGCGCAGACGCCGAGAAAGGGCGGACGACTGGTTGTCGCCGCCGATTCCGAGCCGCGCAATCTCAATCCGGCGATTGTCGCCTCGAACGGCGTCTTCTTCATCTCGAGCAAGATCGTGGAAACCTTGGCCGAGGCCTCCTTCGGCGGCAAGGACGGGCTCGATCCGCGGCTGGCGCTCAGCTGGGAAGGTGCCGCCGACGGCCTGTCGCTGACGTTCAAACTGCGCGAGGGCGTCAAATGGCATGATGGGAAGCCATTCACCTCAGCCGATGTCGCCTTCTCGGCGCTGCAGGTCTGGAAGCCGCTGCAGAATCTCGGCCGCACCGTGTTCAAGGATCTGGAGGCCGTCGACACGCCGGACGAAACCACCGCCGTGTTCAAATTCGCCAAGCCGACACCGTTCCAGCTGATCCGCAACGCCTTGCCGGCGCTGAGCAGCGTGGTGCCCAAGCACATCTACGAGACCGGAAAGATCGAGGACAACCCGGCCAACAACGCCCCGGTCGGCACCGGACCGTTCAAATTTGCCGAACACAAGCCCGGCGAATATTACCGGCTGGAGAAGAACACCGACTATTGGGGCAAGGACGAGCCCTATCTCGACGAGATCATCTATCAGGTGCTGCCGGACCGCACGTCGGCGGCCAGCGCCCTGGAAGCCGAAGAGATCCAGCTCGCCGCCTTCTCCGCCGTGCCCCTGGCCGATCTCGACCGCATCTCCAAAGTGCCCGGTCTCAAGGTGATCACCAAGGGTTATGAAGGGCTGACCTACCAGCTCGTCGTTGAGATCAATCATCGCCGCAAGGAGCTGGCCGACCTGAAAGTACGCCAGGCGATCGCTCACGCCATCGACAAGGATTTCGTCGTCAAGACGGTATTCCTTGGCTATGCCGCCACCGCCACTGGCCCGGTGCCGAAAAACGACCCGCAATTCTACACCGCCGACGTGCCGACCTACGCTTTCGACGTCGCCAAGGCCAACGCCTTGCTTGACGAGGCCGGCTACAGCCGGGGCGATGACGGCAAGCGCTTTTCATTGAGATTGCTGCCGGCGCCTTACTTCAACGAAACCAAGCAGTTCGGCGACTATCTGCGCCAGGCGCTCGCCGTCATTGGCATCGACGCCCAGTTGGTCAACAACGACTCTGCCGCGCACATCAAGGCGGTTTACACCGACCACGCCTTCGACCTTGCGGTCGGGCCGCCGGTGTTCCGCGGCGATCCAGCGATCTCGACCACCATCCTGGTGCAGAGCGGTATTCCCGACGGCGTGCCCTTCTCCAACCAGGGTGGCTACAAGAATGCCGATCTCGACGCCCTGATCGCCAAGGCATCGGAGACGCTCGACACCGCCGCCCGCACCGAACTCTACAAGGAGTTCCAGAGAAAAGTTGCCGCCGACCTGCCGCTGATCAACGTCGCCGAATGGAGTTTCATCAGCGTCGCCCGCGATACGGTCAACAACATCGCTAACAACCCGCGCTGGGCAGTATCGAACTGGGCGGACACTTGGCTCGCGGGGTAAGGAAGTCTCTCCAGACTTGCGTGCCGCTTGTGTGGGTGCTCAGCTTCAGCGATGAGAGCTTTTTCGCGCCCCCCTCTGTCCTGCCCTCTTTGCCACCACTTGGCATCTCCCCCACGAGGGGGGAGATCGGCTGTCATTGTCGCTTTCGCCAATCTCCAGCGTTGCAAGACGGCCGGCAACGCCGAAACTGCCAATCTCCCTCCTTGTGGGGGAGATGTCCGGCAGGACAGAGGGGGGCGCCGTAGAGGGCGGCACCGAAGACTTGGCTCTCCTATCGGCGTTGCGCCATGACCCGCGCCGTCATCCTCCTTCGCCGCCGTCTCGTCGGCAGCA
The DNA here is from genome assembly GCF_040318195.1 of Mesorhizobium sp. M1273. Taxonomy (NCBI): domain Bacteria; kingdom Pseudomonadati; phylum Pseudomonadota; class Alphaproteobacteria; order Hyphomicrobiales; family Phyllobacteriaceae; genus Mesorhizobium; species Mesorhizobium sp. M1273. The sequence goes on from NZ_JAMYLV010000029.1 coordinate 13,330, forward strand.
TCTTCGTGCTACTGATTGTCGTCATCGGCACGTTCCTGTTGCTCGAAGCCGCTCCCGGCGACGCGGTCGATGCCTACATCGTCTCGACCGGCGGCGACGCCGGCATGATCGAGCTGTTGCGTCACCGCTGGGGGCTCGACCAGTCGGAGCTGACGCGGCTCGCCAATTATCTTTGGGCGCTGCTGCATCTCGATCTCGGCCAATCGGTCACCTTTTCGCGGCCGATCCGCGATGTCATCCTCGAACGCCTGCCCAACACGCTGCTGTTGATGGGCAGCGCCACTGCGCTCTCCTTCGGCCTCGGCTCGGCGCTCGGCATCTATGCCGGCGCCAGACCCGGCAGCTTCCGCGATCGCTTCCTGTCCATCGGTTCGCTGGCGCTCTATGCCGTGCCGGGCTTCTGGCTCGGGCTTGTGCTGATCATTGTCTTCGCCGTCGACCTGCGCTGGTTTCCGATCGGCGGCATCGAGAGTATCGCCTCGGCCAAGAGCGGCCTCGATCGCGCCGCCGACATCGCCCGCCATCTCGTCCTGCCGGTTTCGGCGCTCGGCTTCATTTATCTCGCGCTCTATCTGCGCATGATGCGCGCCGGCATGGCCGAGGTGTGGCGGCAGGACTTTGTGCTGGCCGCCCGTGCCAGGGGACTTTCCCGCCGTCGCATCGTGCTCGCTCACGTCGCCCGTAACGCGCTGTTGCCGCTGGTCACCATGTTCGGCCTGCAGTCGGCGCAAATGCTGGGCGGCAGCGTCGTCATCGAGAGCGTCTTTTCCGTCCCCGGCCTCGGCCGGCTGGCGCAGGAAGCGGTGGCCGCGCGGGATACCCCACTACTGCTCGGCATTATTCTCACCAGCGCTGTCCTGGTCGTCATCATCAACCTTCTCGTCGACATCGCCTACGCCTTCCTCGATCCGCGCGTCGGCGCCAGTGAGGCCGGCGCGTGAGCCCGCTTCGCCGCTTTCTCCGGACCCCGGAAGCGATCGCCGGCGCGGTCATCCTGGCGGCGCTGTTTGCCGTGGCGCTTGCCGCACCTTTGTTCTTTCCCGGCGATCCGCAGGCCATTGCCGGGCCGGCGTTGCTGCCGCCGTTCCAGGACTGGTCGTTGCCACTCGGCACCGACCGCCTTGGCCGTGACGTGCTTGCCGAGCTCTTCCACGGCGCCCGCACCTCGCTGGCGGTCGGGGCGGCCGCAGCAGCCGTCGCCCTTGCCGTCGGCGCCGTGATCGGCACGTTGGCCGGTTTTGCCGGCGGCCTTGTCGACGAGATGCTGATGCGCATCACGGACGCTTTCCAGACCGTCCCAGCCTTTCTGCTGGCTTTGGCTTTCGTCAGCATCGTCGGGCCGTCGCTCGGCGTCGTCGTCGCTGCGATCGCGCTGGGCGCCTGGACCGGACCGGCACGCGTGGCGCGCGCCGAAGTGCTGTCGATCCGCGAGCGCGATTTTGTTGCGGGCGCCCGCGTCATCGGCATGCATCCGCTGGAGATCGCCTTTCGCGAGGTGCTCCCCAATGCGCTGCCGCCGGTAATGGCTTTGTCGTCGGTGATCGTCGCCGCGGCGATTCTCACCGAAGCGGCATTGTCCTTCCTCGGCCTTGGCGACCCCAACCGCGTAACCTGGGGCGGCATGATCGCCGAAGGCCGCGCCGTGCTGCGCACCGCGCCCTTCCTGTCGATCATTCCGGGCGTAGCGCTCGTGCTGACCGTGCTCGGCGTCTATCTCACCGGCGAAGGCGTCGTCGAGACCACGGCGATGAGGAGGAGCCTGTCGTGACGGCGCTTGCTTCGATTCGCAGTCTGACGGTGACCTATCGCCGCGACGGCGCCGAGGTGGCGGCGCTAAAGAATGTCAGCCTCGACATCCCCGCCGGCGAGCGCTTTGCCATCATCGGCGAGAGCGGTTCCGGCAAGAGCACGCTGGCGCTAGCCATTGCCGGGCTGCTGCCGGCCACTGCCAAGATCGAAGGCCGTATCGATTGGCTCTTGCGCCCGCCACCAATGTTTGGTGCCAAGGCACCTGCCGGTCTTCGCGACCATGCTCCAATCGGTGGCCGTGACATCGGCTTTATTTTCCAGGACCCATCCGCAAGTCTCGATCCGGTGATGCCAATAGGCAAGCAGATCGCGGAAGTCGCCTACACCCAACTCGGCCTCAGTTGGCGAGACGCCTATGCCAAGGCAAAAACCCTGCTCGAACGGGTCCGTCTGCCCGACCCCGATGTCGCTTTGCGTGCCTTTCCACATCAGCTCTCCGGCGGCCAGAAGCAGCGCGTGGCGATCGCCGCAGCGATTGCGGCCGGGCCGAAACTGCTGATCGCCGACGAGGCGACCAGTGCGCTGGACACCATCGTGCAGGCCGAGATTGTCGGGCTGATCCGGCGACTGGTGGCCGAGGACGGTATGACCCTGCTGTTCATCAGCCACGACATTGCGCTGGCCGCTGAGCTTGCAGAGCGCATAGCGGTGTTCCGGCATGGCGAGCTGCTCGAGCTCGATTCGACAGCCCAAATCGTCAATGCGCCGCGTCACGCATACACTCGTGTGCTGCTTGACGCTCATCTCGGCCTCGACGCCGAGCCGCTGTTGCGGCGAACATGACCAGTCCGCTGCTCGCCGTTTCCGGCCTGACCAAACGATACAGTCGCGGCGGCAAGACCATCGCCGCGGTCGACGACGTTTCCTTCCACATCGACCCCGGCGAGACGCTGGCGCTGGCCGGACCTTCCGGCAGCGGCAAGTCGACGATAGCTCGTCTAGTGCTCCGGCTCGTCGAATTCGATACCGGCAGTATCGAATTTGAAGGCAGCGATTTCCTGTCGCTGAACGGCGCTGCCTTGCGCGGCCGGCGCGCCCGTCTTCAGATGGTGTTTCAGGATCCGCTCGCCGCCTTGAACCCACGCGCCACAGTCGCGCGTGTGCTCGACGACCCCCTGCGCATCCATCACATTGCCTCCGGCCCCGAGCGCCCGCGCCGAATTGCAGCTCTGCTGGAACGCGTCGGCCTCAGCCCCGGTCTCGCCGGCCGCGCCATTCACGAGATTTCCGGCGGCCAACGCCAGCGCGTTGCAATCGCCCGCGCCATTGCCACGAAACCGTCGCTGATCGTGCTCGACGAGGCCGTGTCGGCGCTCGACGTTTCGGTTCGCGCGCAGATCCTGCAACTGCTGCTCGATCTTCAACGCGAGGAGCGCATCGCCTATCTGTTCATTTCGCACGATCTCGGCGTCGTCCGTGCCATCGCCCACCGCATGGCCATTCTGGACGCCGGGCGGATTGCCGAGAGCGGCGATGCCCGCACCGTCATCGACGCGCCGCAATCCGCGATCGGCAAGGCGCTGGTGGCGGCAGCGCCAAGACTGTCAAGGATCGAACAGGACGCATCATGACCGACGCCGAAGCCCGAGCCGAAAAACTGTCGCGCGAACTCGATTCCGCCTTCCGCAACCGTGCCGATCTCTATCGTCTGTTGCTCGACGAGCTGACCGCGGAAGTTGGCGCGGAAAAGGCTGAGGCGATCATGATCCGCACCATCGAACGGCGAGGCAGGGAGGTTGCGGCGGCGGCCTTCGCCGATTTCGGCCCCAACGACGCACCGGCGATCGGCGAGGCGTTCCTCGCCGTCAGCCCGGATGGCGGCCGCATGTATCCGACCGATGTCGAACGCGGCCCGGACCGCATCGCCTTCAGGGTCAGGCGCTGCCCGCTGAAGGACGCCTGGGTCGAAGCCGGCATCGACGACGAGAAGCTCGCCACGCTCTGCCGCATCGCCGGCGCCTTCGATCGCGGCCTGTTCGAGGCCACCGGAGTGCGCTTCGACAACGTCACCTGGACGGCGGGCCACGGTTCCGGCTGCTGCCACATCGCCTTGACCAACCGCGATGCCGGTTAGAGCTGCAGCTCGAGCCATGTCGGCGAAGAAGTAGAGTTCCGTTCCGTTGGGCAGCACGGAGCCAAAAACCCCGGCGCCATAAGGCAAGCGGGGATTTTGATGTGTGCATTGCAGGGAGTTCGTGCGGACAGTATCTGCCTCGGTGTCCCGCTGTGTCGGCTTCGTTGCTAAGTGTCCGGGTTGCTACGTGTCCGGCCGGACGCGTCTTTGTGGGTTCATGGCTGTGGCCTCGAGCCACGGCAATCAAATCAATCCGAGATTTTGTCGGATTGCGGCATCCTTGTTCGTCTTCTGTAGGGGAGTTCCTGGAGGTGAACTATGAGCGAATTGCCGGTGGTCAAAACGCGACGCAAAGGCAAGACCCTTACGCAGAGCATGCTGATCCCAACCGAGAAAATGGTCGCTGACGAACTCCGGGCTGCAGGACCTGGCCACCTTTCGGACCTAGCAGAGTTACGACGTAAGCTCGCGGCAAAATACGGAGCAGACGCCTGCTGCCCAGTGACTGTGCGGCGGCACCTGGTGCATATCAGTCAAGACGGCAGCGCGCCCTTTTGGCGCGTCGTAAATCTCGATCGGCCATTCGCCCGACGTATGAGAGGTGGATCGGAGCACATACGCGAAAAATTGGCCGCGGAATGCTAAAGTGTCCTGTCGCCGTACTTCAGCGCATACGAAAACGGCCCGCACAAGGCGGGCCGTCTTCGAATTTGGTTGCGGGGACAGGATTTGAACCTGTGACCTTCAGGTTATGAGCCTGACGAGCTACCGGGCTGCTCCACCCCGCGTCAACCCTAGAAGTAAGCCTTGGCTCACTGGATTCAAGCTTCCGCCAAATGAAAGGGCCGCTTGCGCGGCCCGATATCCCGTTGGCGGGCCTGTTCGTAAGGAGAAGATTAAACAACGTGCGCTTGGCAGACCTGGCAGCGACCTACTCTCCCGCGTCTTGAGACGAAGTACCATCAGCGCTGGAGCGTTTCACGGCCGAGTTCGGAATGGGATCGGGTGCAGCCGCTCCGCCATAACCACCAGGTCGGCAAAACGCACGTTGCTCGAGAAGCTGTTTTCTGTGCCATCCATCTCGGCGCAATCCAAGGATTGTCACCAGAAATGGGCATTAGGAATGAGAACGATCAAGCCGATCGAACTATTAGTACCGGTAAGCTTCAAGCGTTGCCGCTCTTCCACACCCGGCCTATCAACGTGGTCGTCTTCCACGGTTCTCAGGGAATACTCGTTTTAAGGTGGGTTTCCCGCTTAGATGCCTTCAGCGGTTATCCCGTCCGGATATAGCTACCCTGCTATGCGGCTGGCGCCACAACAGGTCCACCAGAGATCCGTCCATCCCGGTCCTCTCGTACTAGGGACAGATCCTTTCAATATTCCTACACCCACGGCAGATAGGGACCGAACTGTCTCACGACGTTCTGAACCCAACTCACGTACCGCTTTAAATGGCGAACAGCCATACCCTTGGGACCTGCTCCAGCCCCAGGATGCGATGAGTCGACATCGAGGTGCCAAACAACCCCGTCGATATGGACTCTTGGGGGTCATCAGCCTGTTATCCCCGGCGTACCTTTTATCCGTTGAGCGATGGCCCTTCCACGCGGGACCACCGGATCACTATGACCGACTTTCGTCTCTGCTCGACTTGTCAGTCTCGCAGTCAGGCAGGCTTATGCCATTGCACTCAGCGAACGATTTCCGACCGTTCTGAGCCCACCATCGCGCGCCTCCGTTACTCTTTAGGAGGCGACCGCCCCAGTCAAACTACCCACCATACATTGTCCCGGACCCGGATAACGGGCCGCGGTTAGACATCCATAGTGATAAGGGTGGTATTTCAAGGATGGCTCCACCTGAGCTGGCGCCCAGGTTTCAAAGCCTACCACCTATCCTACACATGCCACTACGAATGCCAATGTAAAGCTATAGTAAAGGTGCACGGGGTCTTTCCGTCTAACCGCAGGAACCCCGCATCTTCACGGGGAATTCAATTTCACTGAGTCTATGCTGGAGACAGCGGGGAAGTCGTTACGCCATTCGTGCAGGTCGGAACTTACCCGACAAGGAATTTCGCTACCTTAGGACCGTTATAGTTACGGCCGCCGTTTACTGGGGCTTCGATTCAGAGCTTGCACCCCTCCTCTTAACCTTCCAGCACCGGGCAGGCGTCAGACCCTATACGTCGTCTTGCGACTTCGCAGAGCCCTGTGTTTTTGATAAACAGTCGCTACCCCCTGGTCTGTGCCACCCTCCCATGCTTGCGCATGAAAGGGTCACGCTTCTTCCGAAGTTACGCGTGCAATTTGCCGAGTTCCTTCAGCATAGTTCTCTCAAGCGCCTTGGTATACTCTACCAGTCCACCAGTGTCGGTTTCGGGTACGGTCTATAAGGAGGAGCTATTTCCTGGAACCACGCAGCAGCCCTTTCAATCCGATAAGATTGGACTACCTCAATGATCCGTCACTTCCTCCAGGCCCACGAATATTAACGTGGTTCCCATCGTCTACGCATTTCTGCCTCGACTTAGGGGCCGGCTAACCCTGCTCAGATTAGCTTTAAGCAGGAACCCTTGGACTTTCGGCGGGGGAGTCTCTCACTCCCCTTACGTTACTCATGTCAGCATTCGCACTTCTGATACCTCCACCACCCCTCACGGGTATGGCTTCATCAGCTTACAGAACGCTCCGCTACCGCTTGCATTGCTGCAAACCCTAAGCTTCGGTGTATGGCTTTAGCCCCGTTACATTTTCGGCGCAAAGACCCTTATTTAGACCAGTGA
>NZ_JAMYLV010000029.1:25000-79530 GCF_040318195.1 Mesorhizobium sp. M1273
AGGATGCCACCGGAATGGCCGAGGCGATCGCCAAATTGCTGAATGCGACGGCCCTCAAGGCAGGAACCGTGCTGCGCGTTGGGCTTGAGGTCCATGGCGACGCCGCCAAGATCGTTCGCACCAGCGTGTACGACAGGACCCAGCACATCGTCACCATCGCACTCGACGACCACGACCAGTACGTGCCGGCGCAGGAGCCGGAGCCAAATCCCGAATTGCTGACGGCGTTCGACGATTCGCCTGCGCCCGTAGTGCGCGGCAATCTGCCGAACGTCTATGACGGCATCTACCGCACCGCCTATTCCTACGGCATGTCCAAGGCGATGACGCAACGACTGATCAAGTTGCTGGCATCCAGTGTCGACTTTCAGTCGCGCCTCAATCCCACGGACCGCATCGAAGTGCTGTTCTCGCAGCCCGATGGCGACGACCAGGCGTCTGACGAATCCGAGCTGCTTTACGTCTCCGCGACTTTCGGCGGCACGACGCGAAATTTCTACCGTTTCCAGATGCAGGACGGCAGCACCGACTACTTCGACGAAAATGGTAGCAGCGCCGAGCAGTTTCTGCTGCGCAATCCGTTGCCCAATGGCCGATTTACGTCAGGGTTCGGTGCCAGGCGCCACCCCATTTTGGGGTATGTGAAAATGCATACCGGCACCGACTGGGCAGCTCCCGTGGGATCGCCGATCATTGCCGCGGGCAATGGCGTCGTCGAAAAAGCCGGCTGGGCCGGTGGCTATGGCAAGCAGATCATCTTGCGTCACGCCAATGGCTACGAGACGTCCTACAATCACCAGAGCGCCTTTGCCAAAGGCATCGAGCCGGGTGTTCGCGTTCGCCAGGGTCAGGTTATCGGCTATCTCGGCTCAACCGGCCTCTCCACCGGTCCGCATCTTCATTACGAACTGATCGTCAACGGCACAAAGGTCGATTCGATGCGCGTCCGCCTACCGGTCGGCAAGACGCTGAAGGGCGACGACCTCGTCGCCTTCAAGCGCGAGCGCGAACGCATCGACGACCTGCTCAAGCAGGAAGACAGCAATCAGTTGAAGGTCGCGAGCGCCAAGATCGAAGGCTGAGCCGACGTTTTTCGTCGTCAGCCGTGCTGATTCGCCGTGTCGCGCGCCCATGGCAGCCGCTCGCCGGAAACCGTCGTCCACGCGGCGATTGCCGAAAGCAGGCAAAGCACCGCGGTCACCGCGGCAACGGCGGCGAATGCCGCGTCGCTGGCGGCAAGTCGTGCCGCATCGAGGCCGGGCGCCAGGCCGGCTGGCGGCGGTTCGCCGAAACCCGGAATGCCGGAGCCGGCAGCGGTGCCGAGCACGCCAGCATAGACCCAGGCCGCCAGCGATCCCATCGCCGCCACGGCAATCAGGCCGCCGATGCGCGAGACGGCGTTGTTGATGCCCGAGGCCGCACCCGTATCCTTGTCCTCGACCGCCGTCATGACGGCGGTCGACAGCGGCGATACCACCAGCGCCATGCCGAGCCCCATCAATGCCATCAGCGGGAATACCCCGATCCAGAAATTGTGGATGCCCCAATAGGCCAGCAAGGCAAGTCCGGCAAAGGCAAGAGCCACAACCAGACTGCCGCTGGAGATCGGAAAGCGAGGCCCGATGCGGTCGGACCACTGGCCGACCGGTCCGGACAACACTGCGATCAATGCCGAAAGCGGCAAGAAGATGAAACCGACCTCGGCCGCGCTCAGCCCCCATCCGGCGATCATGAGCATCGGCAGATAGAACAGATTGGCCGACAGCGCGAAATAAAGGAAGAAGGTCGCCACATTGGCGCCCGCGAACGCGCCGATCCGAAACAACGACAGATCGATCATCGGCTCGCGCCGCCGGCGCTCGAAGACGATGAACACGACGAGCAAAACCGCACCGGCGGCAATACTCGGGCCGGACATCAGCCCCTCCCCGTCGCCGCTCATCGAGGTCAGACCGTAAGCGAGAGCTCCGAACGCCAATATGGCGAGTGCAGCGCCGCCGAGATCGAGGCTGCGCTTTTCCGCCGGCGCGTCGGCAGGGACCTTGGCCAGCAGAAGATAGACCGAGATAAGGCCGAGCGGCAGATTGATGGCGAAGATCGCCCGCCAGATGCCGTCGCCGAACGCCGACAGCACGAAGCCGCCCAGCACCGGGCCGAGCGCCGTCGTCAGTGCTGATGCTGCGGCCCAGATGCCGATCGCCCGGCCGCGTTCCTTTTTCGGATAGGCTTTGGCGATAATGGCCAGGCTGCCCGGCACCATGATGGCCGCTCCGACACCCTGGATAGCCCGAAACGCAATAAGCACCGCCGGGTCAGGCGCCAGCGCGCAGGCAAGCGAGGCGGCAATGAACAGGACGATGCCGGCGACGAAGGAGTGGCGCAGGCCGAAGCGATCACCGGCGGCGCCGCCGACGAGAATGAGGGCTGAGAGTGTCAATGCGTAGGCATTGGAAATCCATTGTGCCTCGGCGAGGCTGGCGCCGAGGTCGACGCGGATCGCCGGCGTCGCAATGGCCAGGACCGACCCGTCGATGAAGCCGAGCGCAGAAGCCAGGATCGCGGCGATCAGCACGAACCGCCGCTGCGCCAGCGGACAGAACGTATCGGCGGGAAGTGAGCCGGTCAGGGGAACGGCGCCGGTACCGACTTTGGTTGGCGTGTGCATGCCGCCTTACCTAGATCGCCGGCGCGCCGGCGACAACCGGCCAGCAGACTGTTCTCGTTGAAACCAGGTCCAACCTGGCCACACAGGCAGGATCACGCCGCTCAGGGTGCAAACGGCAAGTGCCGTGCTAAGCTTCTCGCAGCGCTACAGGCAAGGGGGAAATACCGCATGAAACGACCGCTCGAACCCTCGGCGGAAGGACGCGGGCGCGTCGTCGGCATCACCGACGGCGTGTTCGCCATCGCGCTCACCCTGATCGTTCTCGAGATCAGGGTGCCGGCGCATGAAACGGTGCATTCCGAACGCGAGTTAATCACAGCGATCACAGCACTGGCGCCGCGCTTCCTGACCTATGCGCTCAGCTTCCTGACGCTGACCATCTTCTGGTTCGGCCAGCAGGCGCAACACGGGCTGATTGCAAAATCCGACCGGCGGCTTGCCACGCTGAACCTCTGCTTCCTTGGCTTTATCGCCTTGCTGCCGTTCTCGACCGACCTTCTCGCCGACTTCCTCGAATTCAGGACTGCGGTGCTCGTCTACTGGTTCAATCTTTTGATGCTCGGACTGACGCTGCTCGCCAGTTGGCGCTACGCGGACAAAAACGGATTTCTGGCCGAAGGTGTCGACGCGGAGACCACCCGAACGGTCTATCTGCGCATCGTCAAGGCACAGATCCTGTGGGCCGTCGGCGCTGCACTCTGCCTGATCAGCCCGTTGCTCAGCGTCGGCTTCATCCTGGTGGTGCAGCTGATCTATGCCGCAGCGCTGCGCGCGCCACTGCTGCGCAAGGTCATCGGGTGAATGGAGCGACGCCTGTCCGCTTTAGGTGTGTTGAGATTCAGGTCAGGCCGAGCCGAAAATGGTGGCTTCCGAGAACCGGAGCGGAGCGTACTTTTGGGTACGTGAGCACCGGAAGCGGAGGAAGCCGCCGTTTGCTGGCCGGCATCACCTGAATATCAACATGCCCTACTCGACGAACTCCACCGTAACGCCGGGCGTCACGATCTTGGCAAGCTCGCGCGCGTCCCAATTGGTCAGCCGCACGCAGCCATGGCTTTCGGTCTTGCCGATCTTGGACGGATCCGGCGTGCCGTGAATGCCGTAGGTCGGCTTGTCCAGCGCAATCCAGACCGAGCCGACCGGGCCGTTCGGCCCCGGCGGGATGGTCAGGATCCTGTCGTTTTCGCCCTGCTTGAAATTGATGTTCGGGTTGTAGGTGTAGTTCGGGTCCAATGCGACACGCGACACCGCATGCGTGCCGGACGGCGACGGCGTGTCGGACGAGCCGATAGTCGCCGGATAGGCTGCGACCAGCTTGCCCGCCGCATCATAGGCGCGGACCTGCTTATTGGACTTATCGGCGATGATGCGCGCCACCGGCGTCGCCACCAGCCTGCCGAAATTGGCGACCTTGATGATGGTGCCCGGACGATTGAAATTGGCGTCCGGATTGAGCTTGTTCAGATAGGTTTCATCCATATGGAAGCGCTCGGCCAGCGCTTCGGGTACCGACGTGTAGCCCATCCGATCGAGCTGGGCCTTTTGGCTGTAGTCCTCCGGTATCGAGGCGACATAGGGACCGGCCGCATCCTCGGGCGTGATCGTATATGAGGCGAAGGCATCGCCGCCGGATTGCGCCAGGGCCGCCTGGATGCCGATTGCGTCGGTCGATTTCAGATTGCTGCCGGTGATCTCATTATAGGCGGCGAGCGCCTTGTCGACATTCGAGCCGAAGCGTCCGTCGATGACGCCGGGCGATGCACCGGCACGGTCGAGCAGCACCTGCAGTGCCGCCACGTCCTCGCGGGCGCCGAGCGCAAGCGACGGGTCGACCGCCGTCTTGCCGCCAGTGCTTGGCGGCGGGGCTGTGTCTGGCGGTAAGGCCGCCTGCTCGTTCGGCACCGTCGGCTCGACCGGCTCGATCGAGGCCTCGTTGAGCGGCTGGCGCTCGATGGTGCGCGGCCTCACCGGCTGCGCTGCCTCCGGATAATCGTTGCCGTAGCCGTCATCCCGTGGCGCTTCGGGGAAGGCTTCCACCGAATTGTCGCCATTAAGGTCGTAGTCGTCGGCCGGCGGCACGATGATCCTGCCCTCGTCTTCCAATTGCCTGCGGCGATAGCGCGCCATGTCCTGCGGGTCGTCGAGATAATAGCGGTCGTCCTCGACCGGTCCGAGGTTGCGCAAGCGCTCGCGGCGCAAGGCGCGGCGGTCGAGCCTGGTCTGCGGCGGCTGGATGGCGATGACCTTGCCGGTCTCCGCATCGACGATGACGCGGTTTCCCCTGGCATCGTAGTAGATATCGAGATTGCCGTTCTGGGCGACAAGAATGCCGCCGCCATTGGCGGCACGAACCACCCGTGGCGCGGTATCCACTATTGGCGAGGCCATCGCATTCGACGCCAGCAGCCCGGCAGCAAGCGCTGAAAGGGTGAAGATGGTGCGCAACATGATGGCCAAATTCTCCGGTCCGTAATTGCCGCCGCCGGCATTGTCTCTTCAAAGCGCCGCGCGTCTTTTTCGACGCGCAAAGGACGCTCTAACGCTTTAAATCTCCGCATCGTGCTTTGCGAAAATCAAAACTCGATTTCGGGCCGATGTGGTAGGCGAACCCCTTCGCCAGCAAATCAGTTGCCAACGATAAGGTTCCAATATGAACCGGGCATGAAGATGGCGGATTTCTGACCGATTAACCGGCAGCGAGTCCCAATTCCTTGCGCGCCTGCTTCGTCAGCTTCAGCACGACAAGACGGTGGCTTTCGCGCAGGTAATCCTTCAGCGCGCCATCATCCATGCTTTCGCCGGTCTGGCGCTGGATCCATTTCATGCCGCGTGAGGCAAGATAGGGCGCAGGCCGAAGGCCCGGCTGCTCCCTCAGCACGTCATAGGCGATGTCGGAGCATTTGAAGGTAACGAACGGCTCCTTGCCCTCACTCCAGCCGCCGATCGCGAAGACCTTGCCGCCGACCTTCCAGACATGGGCGCCGCCCCACTGCACGACATGGGTCGCCGAAGGCAGCGAGGCGCAGAAGCTGTTATAGTCGTCCAGCGTCATCTGCGCCCCGCCAGTGATGTTGGACCATGAACCGAAGGCCGGCGTAACAAAAGGGTATGCCGGTTTTTCGGAAAGGATCATGGTCGAGATTGAAGATAGGAATTCCATCCCGATTCGATCGGGATGGAACAAGCTCTTGGCTTGAGCTCAGGCAGCCGCCTCGGTTGCCACGACCGCGGGCTTCGAGCGGAAGTTCAAGCGGTCGGAGCCGGCGGTGACCTTGACGGTTGAGCCGTCGAGGATCTCGCCGAGCAGGATCTTTTCCGCCAGCGGGTCCTGCAATTCCTTCTGCATCACCCGCTTCAGCGGCCGCGCGCCATAGGCCGGGTCGTAACCCTTGGCCGCCAGCCAGTCGATCGCCTCCTGATCGAGCGAAAGCGATATCTTGCGGTCAACAAGCAGGTTTTCCAGCCGCTTGAGCTGGATTTGGACGATCTGGCCCATATCCTGGCGGCGCAGCCGGTGGAACAGGATCACCTCGTCGATGCGGTTGAGGAATTCCGGCCGGAACGAAGCCCTGACGACATTCATCACCTCGTCGCGCACGACGTCGACATCCTGGTCCTCGCCGAGATTGACCAGATATTCGCCGCCGAGATTGGACGTCATGATGATCAGCGTGTTGCGGAAGTCGACCGTGCGGCCCTGCCCGTCGGTCAGCCGGCCGTCGTCCAGCACCTGCAGCAGCACGTTGAAGACATCAGGATGTGCCTTCTCGATCTCGTCGAACAGCACGACCTGATAGGGCCGGCGCCGTATCGCTTCGGTCAGCGCGCCGCCTTCCTCGTAGCCGACATAGCCGGGAGGCGCGCCGATCAGCCGGGCGACCGAATGCTTCTCCATGAACTCCGACATGTCGATGCGCACCATCGCGCTCTCGTCGTCGAACAGGAAGCTGGCCAGCGCCTTCGTCAGTTCGGTCTTGCCGACGCCCGTCGGCCCGAGGAACATGAACGAGCCGAGCGGCCGGTTCGGGTCCTGCAGACCCGCGCGGGCCCGGCGCACCGCTTTCGACACCGCCTGCACAGCCTCGCCCTGGCCGACGACGCGCTTGCCGATCTCGTCTTCCATGCGCAACAGCTTGTCACGCTCGCCTTCCAGCATCTTGTCGACCGGGATCCCCGTCCAGCGCGAGACGATATGGGCGACGTGATCGGGGCCGACCACTTCTTCGACCATGCCGGCCTTGCCATCCCTGGCTTCAGCCTGCTTCAGCTGCTTTTCGAGTTCCGGGATCTTGCCGTAAGCAAGTTCGCCGGCGCGCTGGAATTCACCCTGGCGCTGGGCGATGGCAAGTTCGTTGCGCGCCTCGTCGAGCTGCTTCTTGAGGTCGGCGGCAAGCCCGAGCTTCTGCTTCTCGGCCTGCCATTTCGAGGTCAGCTCGGTCGATTCCTCCTCGAGGTTCGAGAGCTCCTTCTCGAGCCGCGCGAGCCGGTCCTTCGAGGCATCGTCCTTCTCGACCTTCAGCGCCTCGCGCTCGATCTTGAGCTGCATGATGCGGCGGTCGATCTCGTCCAGCGCCTCGGGCTTCGAATCGACCTGCATGCGGAGCCGCGACGCGGCCTCGTCGACCAGGTCGATCGCCTTGTCCGGCAGGAAGCGGTCGGCGATGTAGCGGTTGGACAGGGTTGCGGCCGCGACCAGTGCCGAATCCGAGATGCGCACCTTGTGGTGCTGCTCGTATTTCTCTTTCAGGCCGCGCAGGATCGAGACAGTGTCTTCGACCGTCGGCTCATTGACGAAGACCGGCTGGAAGCGGCGGGCAAGGGCCGCATCCTTCTCGACATGCTTGCGGTATTCGTCGAGCGTGGTTGCGCCGACACAATGCAGTTCGCCGCGGGCGAGCGCCGGCTTCAGCAGATTCGACGCGTCCATGGCGCCATCCGCCTTGCCGGCACCGACAAGCGTGTGCATCTCGTCGATGAACAGAATGATGCCGCCGGCGGCAGACGTGACTTCGGAAAGCACCGCCTTCAGCCGCTCCTCGAACTCGCCGCGGTATTTGGCGCCGGCGATCAGCGACCCCATGTCGAGCGCCATCAGCTGCTTGTCCTTGAGCGATTCCGGCACATCGCCATTGACGATGCGCAGCGCCAGCCCTTCGGCGATCGCCGTCTTGCCGACGCCGGGTTCGCCGATCAGCACTGGGTTGTTCTTGGTGCGGCGCGACAGCACCTGGATGGTGCGGCGGATTTCGTCGTCGCGGCCGATGACCGGATCGAGCTTGCCCGCGCGGGCGTCCGCCGTCAGGTCGCGCGCGTATTTCTTCAGCGCGTCGTAGCCCTGCTCGGCGCTCGCCGAATCGGCAGTGCGACCCTTGCGTACGTCGTTGATGACCTGGTTCAGCGCCTGCGGCGTGACACCCGCCTTGGACAGGATGTCGGCGGTCTTGGCCGATTTTTCCATGGCCAGCGCCTGCAATAGCCGTTCGACGGTAACGAAGCTGTCACTGGCCTTCTTGGCCAGTTCCTCGGCGGTCGAAAACACCTTTGCCAGCGGCTGCGCCAGATAGAGCTGGCCATTGCCGCCCTCGACCTTGGGCATTGCCTCCAGTGCCGTTTCGACGCCGAGCTTGACGTCACGGACATTGCCGCCGGCGCGCTCGATCAGCGACGCAGCCAGGCCCTCGTCGTCATCGACAAGGACCTTGAGGATATGCTCGGGGGTGAATTGCTGGTGATTGCGGGAAAGCGCCATGGTTTGCGCGGACTGGATAAAGCCGCGCACGCGCTCGGAATATTTTTCAAGATTCATGCCTGTCTCCTTCCGTCACCGGCCCGCTTCGCGGCACCGGATCAGATTGCGGTGACGGACCCGCCCGTTCGAGCCGGATCCTGTTCACGCAAGATATGGGACGCAAACCACGGACCCTCAAGACGCCTCGACACTGGCGAACGCATAATATTCCGAGCGCGCAAAACAAAAACGGCGGAGATTTCTCTCCGCCGTCCAGGGTAAAGGATGCGCTAAGATCGGCTGAACGTTTTTCCGATCAATTCTCGACGTCTGCGATCACAGCTTGACCGCCGGGGCCTTCAGCCGGCGCTGCATCGACATTGCCAGCGTCGGTATTGCCAGTCTCGGCATTGCTTGTCTCGGCACTGCTTGTCTCGGCACTGTCAGGGCCGGCGTTGTCGTTGCCGCCATTTGCCTGTTCGACATCGAGCCGCGGACGGCGCGGACGCCTGGGGCGGCGTGCCGGGCTGTTTTCGGCCGCGGCTTCGTTGATCTCGGCCTGGGCGGCGAGACCCGCCGGCGAAAGGTTTTGGAATTGCGGTGCGGGCTCGCTCACAAAGACCGGCTCAGCGGCCGGTACGGGCTCCGCCTGCGCCGGCGTCTCGTCGCGCCGTGGCTGTTCGACGCGCTGTCCACCCTGCTGCTCGCCGCGCGCGCCATACTCGCCGCGCTGGCCGTTCTGGCCGTAACCGCCATTGGGGCGACGGTCACGGTGGCGTCCGCCATTGTTGTCGCGGCCGTCACGGTTGTCGCGGCCGCCCCGATTGTCGCGGCTGTTTTCCTGGTTCAGCGCCAGCTCGGCCGGCGTGCCATCGATGACCGGCTGCGGGCCGGCACCGTGATTGGCCGAAGCCGATGCCTCGTTGGCATTGTTGTTGCCGGCATTGTCGAACTCGTCGCGATCCTCGTCGCCGTCATCGTCGAAATCATCGCGATTCTGCTGCGCGTTCTGGATCGGCATCTGCGCCTGAGCGGCTGCGATGATGCGGTTATAGTGCTCTGCATGCTGGAGATAGTTTTCCGCCATCACCCGGTCGCCGGAGCTTTGCGCGTCACGGGCAAGGGTTGCGTACTTCTCGGCAATCTGCTGAGCCGATCCGCGGATCTTCACGTCCGGGCCGTTGCTCTCGTAGTTGCGCGTCAGGGGATTAGGCCCCTTACGGTTGTTGTTGTTATTGTTGTTGCCGCCGCCGCCATTGTTGTTGCGACCGCGCATGCGCCTGTTTTGCTGTTGTGGCCTCATTAGACTCTCTTCACTTTGAAATTTTCGAAAAACTCTTCACGAACGGAGGCGCTCATGCGGCCAGCCGTTTCGTTCCTTCACCGGCGTTCGCCCGCATCAATTGCGTTGGCGCCACGTGCCATCCTGTTCCGGTTACTTCACTTGCCGGACGATTCCCGCACGAAGCTTGGGCGTCGTTTGCGCAAGAAGGCAGCTATTTCCAAGGAAAACCGAATCGCTAAGAGCACTGCCTGCTTCGTCTCATCCGGTTAAGGCGACCCTAGCCGCATTCCCCGGTATTGCCAAGCGCTTTTTTCGCACTGCATCACGGCTTTCACCGTTCGAACACAAGAACTCTGTCGTTTCCGCCGAGATCACGAAACACCCCGACCGAACGGTACCCGGCCGCGGAGAATATCTCCGTAACCTGTTGGTGCTGCGTATGGCCGATCTCGACCGCAATCCTGCCTTGGACTTCCAAATACGCTGCCGCTCCCGCGGCGATCTTCCTGTAGGGGCTCAGACCGTCCACACCGCCATCGAGGGCCTGGCGTGGATCGAAACCGCGGACCTCGTCCTGCAGATTTCCAATGTCGTCTGAGGGTATATAGGGAGGGTTTGCGACAATTACATGGTACCGGCCAGAAACTTTATCAAACCAGTCGGATTTGAGCGGCGTGAACCGGCCGGCGAGCCCCAATTCCCCGGCATTACGCATGGCTGTGGCCAGCGCCTCCTGCGAAATGTCAACGCCGGTGGCGGTCGCGGCCGGAACGGCGCTGAGCAGCGCCAGCGCGATGGCACCGGTACCGGTCCCTAGATCGAGGATGCGGCAGCAGCCCTCGCGTGCCGCCATTGCCTTGACGAAGGGCAGTATAGCCTCGACCAGCGTTTCGGTATCCGGCCGCGGCTCCAGCGTTTGCGGCGAAAGCGAAAGGCGCAAGCCGTAGAATTCGCGGTAGCCAAGGATTCGGTGTACCGGCTCGCCGGCGATGCGCCGCCGCAAGGCGGCTTCGATTACCGCCGTCACGTCCGTATCGACAGCGCGCCCGGGATCGGCGATGGCCTGCGTGCGACTGGTGCCGGAAAAATGCTCGACGATCAGCCTGGCATCGAGCGCCGGATCCGCGATCCCGGCTGCGGTGAGCCGGTTTCGCGCCTCCCGCAGCAGCGGCGCCAGCGTGGCGGGCAGGCTGTCAGCCATCGATGCCGATATCGGCGAGCAGCTTCGACTGGTGATCGGCGATCAGCGCGTCGATGATCTCGTCGAGTTCGCCCATCATCACCCGGTCGAGCTTATAGAGCGTCAGGTTGATACGATGATCGGTGACGCGACCCTGCGGAAAATTATAGGTGCGGATGCGTTCCGAGCGGTCGCCCGAGCCGACCTGCGACTTGCGCGATTCGGAACGTTCCTCGTCCGCCTTGCTGCGCTCGAGGTCGTAGAGTCTGGCGCGCAGGATCTGCATGGCCTTCGCCCGGTTCTGGTGCTGCGACTTTTCCGCCTGAACCACCATGATGCCGGTCGGAAGATGGGTGATGCGCACGGCCGAATCGGTGGTGTTGACGTGCTGGCCGCCGGAACCCGAGGCGCGCATCGTGTCGATGCGGATGTCTTCGGCCCTGATGTCGATGTCGACTTCTTCGGCTTCCGGCAGCACCGCGACCGTCGCCGCCGAGGTATGAATGCGTCCGCCCGCCTCGGTCGTCGGCACGCGCTGCACCCGGTGCACGCCGGATTCGAACTTCAGATGGGCAAAGACGCCCTTGCCCGAAACGGTGGCGATGATTTCCTTGTAGCCGCCGACCTCACCCTCGCTGGCCGACACCGTCTCGAAACGCCAGCCATGCGCCGCGGCATAGCGCTCGTACATGCGAAACAGGTCGCCGGCGAAAAGCGCCGCCTCGTCGCCGCCGGTGCCGGCACGGATCTCGAGGATGGCATTCTTGTCGTCGGCGGCATCCTTGGGCAACAGCAGTATCTGGATGTCCTTCTGCAGCGCCTCGATGCGATGCTTGACCTCCGGCAGGTCGGCCTCGGCCAAGGCCCGCATCTCGGCGTCGGTGCCCTTGTCGGCGAGCATCGCCTCCAGATCGCCCTGTTCGTGCTCCGCGGCGCGCAGTGCCCTGATCTTTGCCACCATCTCCTGGATGTCGGCATATTCGGAGGCCATCCTGACATAGGCGTCCGGCGCTGGCCCGGCCGACATCTGTGCTTCGAGCATGTCGAAACGCTTTACGACTTGATCCATACGGTCGCGGGGCAGGTTGATCATGGCGAAGTCTATAGCGGTATAGAGCGGTCGTCGGCAAAGGCTTGCAGCAGCGCCCGCATCGGCAGGCCATGCGCCGGCGCCATCAGATTGTCGTCGAAGAACGCTTCCAACTCGCTGAGCGGCAGTTCCGTCAGCATCGCCTTGACCGGGCCGATCGATGCCGGCGACATCGAGATCGAGCGGTAGCCAAGGCCGATCAGCGCCATCGCCGAGATCGGCTTGCCGGCAAGTTCGCCGCACAAGGTCACCGGCGTCTGGTTGCGCGCCCCGGCATCGGCAATTTGCTTCAAAACACGCAGGAACGGCGTCGACAGCGGGTCGAAGCGGTCGGACAATTGGGTGTTGCCGCGATCCACCGCCATGACGAACTGGAACAGGTCGTTCGAGCCGACCGAGACGAAATCGACCGCCTTCATCAGTTCGTCGAGTTGGAACAGCAGCGACGGCACCTCCAGCATCGCCCCAACCTTCAGGCTGGTCGGCAAATGATGGGCAAAGCGCGACAAATGCCGGACCTCGCGGTCGATGATCTCGCGCGCCTGCGCGATCTCGCCGAGTTCCGTCACCATTGGCAGCATCAGCTTCAGTTCGCGCCCGCCGCACGCCTTGAGCAGCGCGCGGATCTGGGTGCGCAGCAATCCGGGCCTGTCGAGCGTCAGGCGGATGGCGCGCCAGCCGAGCGCCGGGTTCTCTTCCTGGATCGAGCCCTTGAAATAGGGCAGCACCTTATCGCCGCCGATATCGATGGTGCGGAACGTCACCGGTTTGCCGCGCGCCGCCTCGAGCACGTCACGATAGAGCCGCTCTTGGGCTTCGGCGCGCGGAAAGGTCGAAGCGACCATGAATTGCAGCTCTGTGCGGAACAGGCCGATGCCGGCCGCACCCGCTTCGGCCAGTTGCGGCAGATCGACCGCCAGCCCGGCATTCATCAGAAGGTCGACCTGGACACCGTCCTTGGTCACCGACGGCTTCTTGCGCAGCTCGCGGTAGACCTCCTGCCGCCGCGCCCGGAAACGCACTTTCTCGGCATAGGCCGCCTCGAGGTCGGGCTGCGGGCGCAGATGGATCGCGCCTTCCTCGCCGTCGACGATGATGGCATCGCCGTTTTCCGCCATGGAAACGGCGCCCTTCATCTGGCCGGCGACCGGTATGCCCATGGCCCGCGCCACGATGACGACATGGCTGGTCGCGGCGCCGTCCTCCAGCACCAGCCCGCGCAGCTTGTCCCTGGGATAATCGAGCAGCTCCGCAGCACCCATGGAGCGGGCGACGATGATGGCGTCCTTGGGCAGCGAGGCCGCGACGTCCTCCGGTCCGCGCCCCATCAGCTGCCGCAGCAGCCGATTGGCGAGATCGTCGAAATCGCTCATCCGTTCGCGCAGATACGGATCGGTCATGTGCAGCATGCGGGCACGCATGTCGCTCTGCACCTTTTCGACCGCCGCTTCGGCCGTCAGGCCGTTGCGGATCGCCTCCTCGAGCCGGCGCACCCAGCCGCGGTCGTTGGCGAACATGCGATAGGCTTCGAGCACCTGGCGATGCTCGCCCTCGAAGGCGACGTCGCGGCGCTCCAGCATGTCGTCGATGGAGAGCCTGAGCGAGCCGAGCGACGCGTCGAGCCGCCTGACCTCTTCCTCGCTGTCCTCGTTGAAAAGATTGGTGACGACGATGCGCGGCTCGTGCAGCACCACATGGCCGAGACCGACGCCTTCGTTGAAGGACAGGCCGGTAAAGCTTACCGGGCGGCGCAGATCGAGCTCGAGGCCGGGCCTTGTCAGCCGCTCCAGATCGCCGGTGGCGATCATCTCGGCGATCACCATCGCCGTTGTTTCCAGCGCCTCGACCTCGTCGTCGCGATAATGGCGCATGGTCTTGTTCTGCACGACCAGGACGCCGAGTGTCCGCCCTGCCCGCAGCATCGGCACGCCGAGGAAGGAATTGTATATCTCTTCCCCTGTCTCCGGCAGGTAGGCGAAGGCAGGATGCTCCTGCGCATTGGAGAGGTTGAGCGGCCGCGCCGAGGCCGCGATCGTGCCGACCAGACCTTGGCCCAGCCTGAGCTGCGCCAGGTGGACGGCGTTCGGGTTCAGGCCTTCGGTGGCGTAGAGTTCGAGCACCGAATCGGCGCGCAGCACATAGAGCGAGCAGACCTCGGCAACCATGTTGGAGGCGATGTCGCGCACGATTCGGTCAAGCCGCTCCTGCGGCTCCAGCGGCTCTTGCATGAGCTCGCGGAGCCGTTTCAGCAAAACGCGCGGGCCACTGGCCGAATCACGCATCGCGGCTTCTTCCTCCAATAGCATTTCAACCGGTGCAGGTTGCCCTGCACAGCGGCACAAACGCAACAACTCAATTAGAGCGCCATCGTCCAATTGGACGCATAAAGACCGCTCCAAGATTTTCGATCCGTTGCATCCTGCCTTCCGAAAATCGATTCCGATTTTCGGGCCGATGCAGTCTGCTACTGCTTATCCAGACCGTACACGGAATGCAAAGTGCGAACTGCTAGTTCCGTATAGGGACCGTCGATCAGGATCGAAATCTTGATTTCGGACGTCGTGATGGCGCGGATGTTGATCGCGCGGTCGGCCAGCGCCTTGAAGGCGGTAGCGGCGACACCGGCATGGCTGCGCATGCCGATGCCGATGACCGAGACCTTCGACATGCCGGCTTCCGACTGCACCACGTCGTAGCCGATCGTCGCCTTCAGCCGCTCGAGCACGGCGAGCGCCTTGTCGACGTCGCCGGATGGCACGGTGAAGGTCATGTCAGTGAACTTGCCGTCCTCGGAAATGTTCTGGACGATCATGTCGACGTTGATGTTGGCCTCGGCCAGCGGCCCGAAAATGCCGGCGGCGACGCCCGGCCGGTCGCCGACGCGGCGCAGCGAAATCTGCGCTTCGTCCTTGGCATAGGCAATTCCGGTGACGACCTGCTGTTCCACGATCTCTTCCTCGTCGCAAATAAGCGTTCCCGGCGGATTGAGCAAATCCCCCATTCCGGGTGCATCGGGATCGTCGAAGGACGACCGCACAAACGTACGCACCCTGTGCACCATGGCAAGCTCGACCGAGCGCACCTGCAGGACCTTGGCCCCGAGCGAGGCCATTTCGAGCATTTCCTCGAAGGAAATCTTGGCCAGCCGCCGCGCCTTCGGCTCGATGCGCGGATCGGTCGTGTAGACCCCGTCGACATCTGTGTAGATATCGCAGCGGTCGGCCTTGACCGCCGCCGCGATGGCGACAGCGCTGGTATCGGAACCGCCGCGGCCGAGCGTTGCGATCCGGTTGTCCGGCCCGATGCCTTGGAAACCGGCGACCACCGCCACCTGGCCTTCGCCGAAGCGCTTGATCAGGAATCCGCCGTCGATATCGAGAATGCGCGCCGCGCCATGCGCGTTGTCGGTCTTGATCGGGATCTGCCAGCCTTGCCAGGAGCGGGCATGCACGCCGATATTCTGCAGCGCGATCGCCAGCAAGCCGGCAGTGACCTGCTCGCCGGACGCGACCACGGCGTCATATTCACGCGCATCGTGCATCGGCGAGGCCTCGCGCGTCCATTGCACGAGCTCGTTGGTCTTGCCGGACATCGCCGAGACCACGACGGCGACCTCATGGCCGGCGTCGACCTCGCGTTTGACATGACGCGCCACATTGCGGATGCGGGCGATGTCGGCGACGGAGGTTCCGCCGAATTTCATCACGATGCGCGCCATAGAAGCGAAATGCCTTTGACTGGATGCCGGACCGGAGGCCGAAAAGCGGAAAAATGCGCCAAGCTGTGGCCGGGCGCTCGATGCGCGGCCTCCTTAGCCAAATGATCGCGGTTTCGCAAGGCGGTGAGGATTCCGTCGCCTTGCCCCGTCGATCAACCAGATTTCAAGCCACGCTCTTGGTGAGTTTTGGCTTTTGCTGCTCGACACGGGCGAGACCCGCTCCGGCGATGACGCGGTCACGGCCCTCAGCCTTTGCCTGATACAAAGCGCGATCCGCGGCATTGACGATCTCCGCCCATGAGGCGCCGAGCTCCGGGAAGGCGGCGACCCCGAACGACGCGGTGATGGTGCCGAGCGTGCGGCCGCGGTGCGTGACATGCAGCTGCTTGATCGCCTTTCGCAGAGCTTCGGCGCGATCAGCGCCATCGGCCAATGACGTTCCAGGCATCATCAAGGCAAATTCCTCGCCGCCGTAGCGCGAAACCACGTCGCTTTCCCTGACATGGTCGACCAGCGTGGCGGCCACCTGCTTGAGGACGAGATCCCCCGCTTCGTGACCGAACGTATCGTTGAACTGCTTGAAATGATCGACGTCGAGCATGATCAACGTCAGCGGCTGCTCGGCACGTTCCAGGCGCCTGAGCTCGCGGCTGCTGGTCTCCTCAAGGTAGCGGCGATTGTAGAGCCCGGTGTTGGGATCCCGGATCGACTGCTGACGCAACGTTTCGCGCAGACGCAGATTGGCAAGCGCCAACGCCAGCGTATCGACGACGCCGCGCAGTATCTGCTGCCGTTCGGCCAGCCATTCCGGTTTGGCGGCGGCGTCCGGCTCGCACAGATGCAGGATGCCGAGCGTCTCTCCCTGCGCTGCTAGAGGCATGCAGACATAGCCGCGACCGCCATTTTCGGTGATGTGGTTGCAGCGCGGCGTCAGCATGCCTGGACCGGCGACGTGCTCCTGGCCGCGCCGCAGCGCCCAACAATCTTCCGGTCCGAACTGGCCGACGCTCGACCGGATGGTGCCCCAATGCGCCATCTCCTCCACCAGGTTGCGCGACGCACTGGTCAGATGAACGGTTCCGCTCAATCCGCCGAAGAAATCAGGCATGGCGGAGCCGACGACGGAAAATGCCTCGTGAAAAGTGACGCAGGCCTGAAGCAGTTCGCCGAGCTTGACCAGGCGGGTCGTGGCCTCCGATGTCTCTTTCAGTTCACGATTGAGCCTCGCCAGTTCTTCGGCACGATCGTGCACCGCCCGCTCGGCACTGCGCAGGTCGCTGATGTCGCTGAGCGTCAGCACGATGCCGCCATCGGCGCGGTTGAGCGGATTGCAGCTGACGACCACGGGCAAGGACGTGCCATCCGGTTTTGCCAGCCTCACCTCATTCTGGTGGCGGCGGCCGGTGGTCATGGCCAGTTCGACCGGAGATGTTCCCGACGCGGGCTTGTCTCCCGACGGCCCCCGGATATCCAGGGCCGACTGCCAGTCCTGCCCTACGACCTTGTCGCTGCGCCGCCCGATGATCTCGGCTGCCGCCGGATTGACGGACACGACCTGACCCTTGCCGTCGATGACGGCGATGCCTTCGGCAACGGTCTGGACGATGTCTTCGATGTAGGCCTTCTGATCGACAAGTTGAGCGCGCGAGGCTTCGATTTCGGAGGCCATAGTGTCGAACCCTTGCGCCAACTGTCCGAACTCGTCATCGGAGGTGCGGCCGATACGGGCCCCGGCGTCGCCGCGCGCCAGCGATTCGATGCCGCGGTTGAGACCAGCAAGGCCTTTACTGAAGCCTCGCAACAACAGGAAGGCGGAGGCCGCCGCGATCAGCACGGCTGCCGCGGTACACAGGCCCACAAGCCACAGCATATCGTTCGTGCGCTGCTGCGCGGCACGCAGCAGCGGCGTATACTCGAACAGGACGGCGCCGACGATCTTGCCGGGTGCATCCTCGATCGGCACCGCAACCAGGTCAATCGGATCGGCCACGTCGGCACTGGCCTCGACGAAGTTGCGCGGCACGCCGTCGTCAATCGTCCGGGCGATTTCATTGCCGGGATCGTAGTCGAACGTCGTGCCGATATTTTGCTCTTCTCCCGGAACGTCGGCGAAAATAACCTTGTTTTTGTCTACGATGACGAGATCGCGTTTCGAGCGGCCGTGCTGCAAAGTCACGAATTCGCGGAGCGCATCGGGTCTCTCGAATAATGAACGCGGCGCGTCCGATGCCCTGAAGGCAATAGTTTCGGCCAACTGCCGTGCGACGCTTGTCGCCTCGGCCAGCGCCACGGATTTGGTCAGCGATATCTGCGAGACGATCGCAACGCCGCCGACCAGGCCGATCAAGGCCACGGCGCTGAACAATGTCGCGACTATCTGGGTTCTTATGCGCACCGGGCTGCCCCTACTCGGACAGCAATCTAAATGCCAAACACTGACCCAACGTTAAGAAACCGCCAATATCGTAAATTTGCCGTTAAGCCACACCGGCCAGCTGCACTCCCAACGCGGGCGGTTCAGCCCGTCCGCACGATGGCCTGCCACAGGCGCGGATAGTCGAGGACGAAACCGAGCGGCGAGACCTCCAGTGTCTCGTGGCAGCCGAACATCGGGGCGGCATAGGCGTAATGTGCAGCATCGACGCGCTGATAGGTTTGCTCGAGGCGAACGAGCCTGAGTTCGGGAAATGTCAGATAGGCTGCCGGCGCGGGCGTCGCCATACCGACATCGAGGGCAAAGCGGCGAAGCGCCAAAAGGTTTGTGGCGGGCGTGAAGCCGAGATCGACATCGATGAGACCGTCGACTTCCGCTTGATGCTCGCCGTTCAGCGTCCATTGGCGCTCGGTCAGCCGGTCGATCCTGTAATGCAGCTGTTGCGTGCCGAGAAAGCCGTCGGCGCGCGCCGATCGTGTATGCCAATCGGCGTCGCAGTCCGCCTCGTAGGCGATGCTGCACGGCTCGCCGTCCTGGACGAAAAGCGCGTGTCCCCTGAGGTTCCACCCGGAACTCGCTTCCGACAGAAGGCAAGCGTCGTGGCCTTCCTGGTCAAGCCGGCGCCAAAGAATGGAAGCAACCGCTCGCATCATTGCGCACTCCTCCGAACCCGATGTCTCTGCTTCGTCCGCCAAAGCCTAGGCGTTTCCTTCCGGCACACCATCAACTGACACGTGCTGACACAAATGCAGCCGGCAAAAGGCGGCGCCGGAAGGCATCGCGCGCATCGCACCGCCGGCGGTGAATTTCGCGCCTTGACATTCGCAGCCTCGCGCCCGACTTCCTAGCGTCCGAGGAGACCACGCCATGCCTGAGCCCCGACGATCGACGATCGATGCCGGAGAGGTGGAACGATTTTCCGCCCTTGCCGCCGAATGGTGGAACCCGAACGGCAAGTTCCGCCCGTTGCACAAGTTCAACCCGATCCGGCTTGCCTATATCCGCGACCAGGTGGCGGCCCGCTTCGGCCGCGATCCGCGTGCGGCACGGCCGTTCGAAGGCCTGCGCTTCCTTGACATCGGCTGCGGCGGCGGGCTTTTGTGCGAGCCGATGGCGCGGCTTGGCGCCGAAGTGGTCGGCGCCGATGCCTCCGCCACCAACATCGAAGTGGCCAAGCTGCATGCGGCGGAAGTCGGCGTGAGCGTGGATTATCGCGCCACGACCGCGGAAGACCTTGCCGATGCCGGCGAAAAATTCGACGTCATCCTCAACATGGAAGTGGTCGAGCATGTCGCCAATGTCGATCTGTTTCTGGCCAAATGCGGCGAGATGGTCAAGCCTGGCGGCATCATGTTCGTCGCCACCATCAACCGCACGCTGAAGGCCCTGGGCTTGGCCATCATCGGCGCCGAATATGTGCTGCGTTGGCTGCCACGCGGCACCCACCAGTTCGGCAAGCTGGTGCGCCCCGAGGAACTGGAAAAGGCGCTTGCCGGCGCCGGCCTGACCGTCATCGACCGCACCGGCGTCACCTACAACCCGCTCGCCGACCGCTGGCAGCGCTCGAAGGACATGGACGTCAACTACATGGTGCTGGCGGAGAAGGCATCCGTCTGAAGCTTACGCCTTCTGGCCGCTATGGCCTCTGGCTTTGCGCCTTGGTGGTGATGAACACGCCGGCGGTGATGATGACGGCACCGGCCCAGGTCAGCAGTTGATAGCGCTCGCCGAGGAAGAGGGTCCCGGCAAACAGCCCGACCGCCGCCGCGACATAGCCGATCTGGCTGAGATAGACCGGGCCGCCGACCGCTTGCAGGCGGAAGAAGAAGGCGAACATCGCCGAGGCTGATGCCACCTGTGCCGCTGCGACCAGCGGCACGCCGCCGAGCGAGCCGAATGCATTGCCGCCAAGCAGGACCAGAATGCCGGCAAACAGCATCAAGGCTGCTGCCAGGTGGCTGCCGACGGCGAGCTCGATCGGGCCGGTGCCTTCGGGCCAGTCGACGGTGCGGTAAATGTTGCCGGCGGCGAGGCTGACCGGGATGAGCAGGCCCATCGCAACCCAGAAAAATTCGGCCGGCTGGCCCGCTTCGCCGCGCGTCACCGCCACCATGACTGCGCCGACGAAACCGACGACTATGCCGACGATGCCCAGCATGGTCGGGCGCCTGACGCCGAGCAGCATCGAGAACACCAGCGTGACGACCGGCGACAGCGTGAACATGATGCCGCTGTAGCCGGCGCCCAGATGCGGAATGGCTGAAAACATCAGCAGATTGGGGATTGCATATGAGACGGCCGCGGTGACGAAGAAATAGCGCAGCCTGTGCGGCGTAAGCCGCATGCGCTTCCCGTTGAGCAGCAATGCGCACAAAAGCACGCCGCCGGCACCAAGCGAGATGACGAAGGCCCAGACCATGGCGGCCACGCCGGCCGCCGTCGCGATCTTGCCGAACGGCAGCGTCAGGCCGAGCAGTCCACCGGTGACAACCAGAAGGCCAAGCGCCGAGTCCCAGAGAAATTTCATCGCACCGTCCCGTCGCCCGTTCGCGGCACTTGGCCAATATCGCAAGCTGAGGTAAGATAAGGTAAAGATTCTTCACGTCAAGATACATAACGGTGAGAGACATGGATCGCGCAGCAAAAGCGATCGGGCAATGGAAAAAGGAACGGCCGGATCTCGATGTCTCGCCGATGGCCGTGCTCGGACGGTTGAACGAGGCCGCCTCGCTGATCGCACGAGAGCGGCTGGCGCCGCTGTTTGCAAGTTACGGGCTGCAATCCGGAGAATTCGATGTGCTGGCGACGCTGCGTCGTTCCGGGCCGCCATACGCGCTGACGCCGACGGCTCTCTACGAGGCGACGATGGTAACGTCGGGCGCGATGACCAACCGCCTCGATCGGCTCGAGAAATCCGGTCTGATCAAGCGCGGGCCGCACCCCGACGATCGCCGCGGCATTGTCGTGCAACTGACTAAAAGGGGTCTGGCGTTGATTGAGGAGGCGGTTACCGCTCACGTCGCCAACGAGCACCAGATACTTTCTGGGTTAGCACGCCCGGAGCAGATCATGCTCGCACGCCTGCTCGAAAAATTGATAGCGAGCCTGAACTAACCCAAACGGCAACCACTGGGACTCTGCGATCATTGATTGGGAGTCGTAACTGCCAGGGGAGTTTGCCGATGACAGAACATGCAGTCGTGATTGCCGGAGGAGGTCCGACGGGCCTGACCCTGGCAGGCGAGTTGGCGTTGGCAGGCATCGACGTAGCCATTGTCGAACGCCGCCCGAACCAGGAGCTTGCCGGTTCGCGTGCTGGAGGTCTGAGTTCACGCACTCTCGAAGTTTTCGATCAGCGCGGCATCGCGGACCGGTTCCTCGCCGAAGGACAAATAGCCCAAGTCACGGGATTCGCGGCGATGCGTTTAGACATCAGCGATTTTCCGACCCGCCACAACTACGGGCTGGCGCTGAGACAGAAACACATTGAGCGCATTCTCGCTGGATGGGTCAGCGAGCTGGCAGTGCCGATCTATCGCGCCCGTGAATTGACGTGTTTCGTGCAGGACGACGCCGGCGTCACCATCGAACTGTCCGATGGTGCGTCGCTGCGGGCAAGCTATCTCGTCGGGTGTGATGGAGGCCGCAGTCTGGTCCGCAAAGCTGCTGGCATTGAGTTTCGAGGATGGGATGCGACGACCAGCAGCATCCTCGCCGAGGCCGAGATGGCGGAGGAGCCGCCACTGGGCATTCATCGCACCGCACTTGGCATCCATGCCTTCGGCAGGGAAGAGTACGAAATTCGTGACGGCAAGGTCGTCTTTGCCGGTAAAGGTCCCATAGGCGTCATGGTCACTGAAAAGAATGTCGGCGCCACGACCGAACCCACGCTGCGCGATCTCCGCGAAGCGCTCGTCGCCGCATGCGGAACAGATTACGGAATCCATAGCCCAACCTGGATTTCCAGGTTCACGGACATATCGCGGCAGGCGGCGGCTTACCGCAAGGGCCGGGTTCTCCTAGCGGGCGATGCCGCCCATGTGCATTCCCCGGTGGGCGGACAAGGCCTCAATATCGGTGTGCAGGATGCGGTGAACCTCGGTTGGAAGTTGGCCCAAGTGGTGAAAGGAACATCGCCTGAACGCTTGCTCGACACTTATCACATCGAGCGGCATCCGGTTGCGGCCCGCGTGTTGCGTACGACAATGGCACAGGTCGCATTGCAACGTACTGATGATCGCACTGAAGCCTTGCGTGAAATCGTATCAGAGCTCCTTAGGATGGAGGAGCCTCGCAAACGGATCGCTGCCGAGATGTCCGGACTTGGTATCCATTACGACCTCGGCCAGGCGCATCCGCTGGTCGGCCGCCGCATGCCCGACCTCGACCTGGCCACGCCTGATGGTCCCATGCGCGTATTTGCGCTCCTCCAAAATGCGCGGCCAGTGCTCTTGAATCTCGACGCGCCGGGCAGCCTCGACATCAAGCCGTGGTCAGACCGCATTAAGTTGGTTTACGCCAAATGCGACGATCCATGGGAGTTGCCTGCGCTAGGTTTGGTCTCCGCTCCAACCGCAGTTTTAATCCGACCCGACGGATATGTTGCTTGGGTAGGCGACAGGACGCAGGATGGTCTTCAAGACGCGATGAACACCTGGTTCGGACCACCGGGCTAAAAACCGCAAAAACCAGTTAGCTCGAATGGTCAAACGGCTACGGACGGCAAAAACTCAGATCCTGGTCGCCGAGCCTCGTTTGGGCCGGCGAACAGCTCTGATCTTGCCGCTGTTTCCGCCGCCACAGAAAAACTGGTCGCCGCCATCGGATTCGAGCCCCGACACGCCTGTTCCCGGCGGCATATCGAGCTTCTCAAGGACCTTTCCCGTTTCAGGATCGATCCGTCTGACATCGCTCTCCTCACCCTCCCAGGTGCCATGCCACAGCTCGCCGTCGACCCAGCTGACGCCGGTGACGACGCGGTTGGAAACGATGGTGCGAAGAATTGCCCCTGTCTCGGGATCGACCTGATGAATCTTTCGGCCCCGATGCTGCCCGACCCAGAGTGTTCCTTCGGCCCAGGCGAGCCCGGAATCACCGCCATTGCCGGGCGCCGGGATCGTCGCCAGCACCTGGCCATTCTTCGGATCGATCTTCTGGATGCGATCCTCGGCGATCTGATAGAGGTGCTGGCCGTCGAAGGCCGTTCCGGCGTGTGCCGCGACGTCGATCGAGCGCACCACTTTGCCGCTCGCCGGATCGAAGGCGTTCAATCTGTCGCCTGAGGCAAACCAGACATGCTCACCGTCGAAGGTAACGCCGTCCACGTGGTCGACACCCGGAAAGGGTCCATATTCTCGAAGGATTTCGGCTGCGGATCGTTCCATAATTCCATCCTAGTAGCCCGGCAGTGGGCCGGGGAGTAACAAGATTGTCGGGAAACCCGTCAGCGGCGGGGTCATCCAGCGACGCGCCCGTCCGCGGCCGAACGACTGCACCTTGCCGGCCTGGGCGAGCTGCTCGAGCGCTCGCTGCACGGTACGCGAACTGGCTCCAAGCGCAATCGCCAGGGCCGAACTCGACCAAGACTCGCCGTCCGCGAGGAAGGCGAGCACGGCGGCATGCTCTTCTTCGACGGGTGGCGCCAGCACGACGACCTCACCTGCGCGGCGCGGGGCCAGCGCAAAGCCCCGCTTCGTCGCGCTCACATCCGCCAAGCTCCGAAGCTCCGCGCGAAGCCGCCCGACTTCGACGCGCAATCGTGCGCGATGTGATTCGTCCGCGTCCTTTCCGCGGAAAGCGCGCGCAATGAGCGTCGCTCTTGCCACGTCCCCCGGCCAGGCTTCGGCCAGCGCGCGGGCCAGCGCGAACAGCACCGGGCGGGTCGCCAGCGAGACGACGGTGTCTGCGACACGCACGACATTGCGGCATGCATCCACCACGAGCGCCCCCGACGCCAGGAGCGCTTCGACTTCATCGAGCAGGAGGGGCCGTTCCCCGCCACGCGCGACAAGGCGCGCGGCCGGCGTGTCCAGCACCAGCGATGCGCTCTCCACCTCCGCGATCAGCGCGGGGATGCCCGCCGCGCGCGCCGCCCGCGCCGCCAGCCCGAGCGCGGCGCGCGCAGGACCGGTCCGCAAGCGGCGGATGGCGATGCCGGCGACAGCCAGCTCGTGGGCGGCCCGCGATGCCGGCGGCAGCGGCGACGGATCGAAGCCGTCCAGCCTGCGCTCGGCTTCGTCGAGATGGCCGATCAGCAGCAGGCGCCGAACGTCGAGGTTGCGCGCATGCGCGGCGTTGACGCGGTCGCCATGCTTTTCGAGCGTCGCCCGTGCGGCGTCGAGTGCCTTGGCCGGCCAGGTAAGGTCGCGCGAGACGAGCGCGATCTCGGCCTCGGCGACGATACACCGCGCGCGGGCCACGGCCTCCCTTGGGCTGAATGCGCGCGCCGCCCTCTTGAGAAGAACCTTCGCCCGAACCAGGTCGCCAAGCTGCGCCATCGCGATACCGCGCAACGCCAGCGCCGGCGCATCGTCGCGCAGCGCAACCCGCTTCAAGGCGCCGAGCGGATCGCCCGTCGCAAGCGCATGCGCCGCGGCCGTGATCAGCGAGTCCATCGGAATCCCGTCACACTTGTCACTCCCATGGCTTCGATGCCCGGCGCTAAGTCCATCTCACCAACCAGTCGTATCGACAACGGCGACTGTAGCCAACCTGAGTTGCGGCGCGCCAACGCTCGAACACAACGATAAGCATTAGGAGAGACGCAATGAAGATCGAAGGTACAACCATCCTGGTGACTGGAGCCAATCGGGGCATCGGTCGGGCACTGGTCGAGGAAGCCCTGAGCAGAGGCGTAAAGCGCGTCTATGCCGCAACCCGCAAACCGATGGCTCATCCGGACCGGCGTGTGACGCCCCTGACCATGGATGTGACCAACGCTGCGCAGATCCGGGAGGCCGTCGAGAAGATCGATGCTCTCGATATCCTCATCAACAACGCCGGCGTATCGCCCATCGATGACCTCAGCGACCGTCGTGTGCTCGAACAACAGCTCGCCGTAAACCTCTTCGGCTCGTACGACGTTACCCAGGCTCTGCTGCCGTTGCTCGCCCGGTCGCGGGGAGCCATCGTCAACATTCTGTCGCTGGCCTCGATTGCCGCCGTGCCGTTCAGTCCGGCCTACTCGGTCTCGAAGGCGGCCTCGTTCTCGCTGTCGCAGTCGTTGCGCACCCTTTTGGCCGGACGGGGTGTCAGCGTCCACAGGGTCCTTCCCGGCCCGGTGGACACGGACATGACCCGGGGCCTGGACATCGCGAAAGCCTCTCCGGAGTCTGTCGCGCGCGCGATCCTGGACGGCGTGGAGAACGGCGAAGAGGAAATCTTCCCCGATCCCATGTCGGAATCCCTGGCGGAGGGCTGGCGCAGCAGTGCAGTCAAGGCGCTTGAACGCCAGTTTGCAGCCTATGCGGAAGCAACTCCGTCAAGTGGCGGGCATGAAAGACGGAGCGAGACGATTACCCGCGAGGCCCATCCTTGCTGCTCGGCCTGAAATTGCGGACGCTTGTGCAGGGGGCGGCGGCATCGCCGCTCTGGGCGGAAGCGAATCCCCACAAGCGAAACGGAGCATCATTTTCGCTTGTCGAAATGCGCTTCAGCTTCTTGTCGCCTGATACGCCTCTGATATCGCTGCCGTGCGAAAAAGACGATCAAGTCTGCCAGCCAACCTGGAGCATTGAGATGGAGCAAGGCATCACGCGCGCTATCAATTTGCCGACCATTCATCGCTACATTGGAAAAATCCGAGGGTTCCGTTTGTCGAGCTTCGACCCATTGACGAATACTCGCCCCGTCCGGCAGTTTCGCCGCAAAAGCCAGTTCACGTCTCATGCAAACCCACTCCACCCGGTGGCGCAATTCCTCCTCATAGCCAATGCCTCGCTGACGGAGACGCGCATGCGTCGCCTCATGCACTATCGCGCTGGCGATCTGGTCGGTCAGCGTGTGCTCGCCTAGAACAAATCGCCGATCAAGCTCGCAAGTCGAAGTCGATTTCACAAATTGCGCAGCGGCACCTGGATTGATTGTAATCCAGATCCGTTTGAGATCGCGGACCAGACGGCTGTATCGAACAGGGTCAAATTCTTGAATCAACCGCAGCGCGGCGGCAACCTTATCTGCATCTTTCCCACCGCTCTCGCCATTATAGAAAACTGGCAACCCATCGATCGTCCTCTTGTCGATCGACTTTATAGCCAACCAGCTGAAAACACGGATCACTACCTCTGAACCACGCCGCTTTTCAGTCTTCTCCGGATGGGGCAAGACTTTCCTCAGTTGCGGTCGTCGGGGAAGCTTGGAATAGGCATGAACTCGACGCCGTCTTCTGCGAGGCTCTTGGCCTCGTCCAGTGTCGCCTCGCCATAGATACCGCGCGGATCGCTTTCACCGAAATGGATCTTGCGCGCTTCCTCGGCGAATTTGTCGCCGACATAGTCGGCATTCTCGCGCACCTTGTCGGCCAGGGCCTTGAGCTGCGCCAGCGCCTGCTTCTGCGCCTCGCCCATGGCCAGCGCGATGCTTTCGCGCTTGCGCCCGGTGGAGACGGCAGGCGCCATCAGCGCCTTGTCGACCTTGTGCGAGCCGCAGGCCGGGCAATCGACGAAACCGCGCCTCTTCTGGGTGTCGAAATCGTCGTTGCTGCGGAACCAGGCCTCGAATTCGTGCTCGTGTTCGCAGATCAGGGAAAAGCGGATCAAGAGGCGGCACCCCTGAGCGGCATTGCCTCCGCCGAACCGGCGTTTACGGCAAAATCGCGTGCGTTTTTGAGATTCGGTATCTTCTTGCGCGCAGCGACTGACTGCGCCGGGTCGATCTCGGCGACGATCACCGCCGGCTCGTCATGCGCAGCTTCGGCGACGATGCGGCCCCAGGGATCGACGATCAGCGAATGGCCGTAGGTTTCGCGGCCGTCCTCGTGCACGCCGCCTTGCGCGGCGGCAACCACATAGGCGCCGTTCTCGATGGCGCGCGCCCTGAGCAGCACGTGCCAATGCGCTTCGCCGGTCTGGCGGGTGAAGGCGGCGGGCACCGAAAGCAGATCGGCGCCGGCCAGCGCCTCGGCACGGAACAGCTGCGGAAAGCGCAGATCGTAGCAGACGGCAAAGCCGAGCTTCGCGCCATTGACTTCGGCGACGACGGCCTCGGTGCCAGGCTCATAGGCGGCGGATTCGCGCCAGCTCTCGCCATTGTCGAGATCGACGTCGAACATGTGGATCTTGTCGTAGGTGGCAATCGTGGCGCCGTCCGGCCCGAACAGAAGGGCGCGGTTGGCAAGCTTGCCGTCGGCGCGCAGAATGGCGGTCGAGCCGATATGCAGGAAAATGCCGAGCTCCTTGGCCAGCCGCCGCGACGTCGAGACGACGATGTCCTTGTCTTCGGAGGTGAACGAGGCGGCCCGCGCTTGGCTGTCGCGGATCAGCGCGCCGGTCATTTCCGGCGTCTGGATATAGGTCGCGCCAAGGCCTGCCGCCTCGCGCACCAGCCGTTCCAGATCGACCGCATTGCGCTCCGGGCTGGTTCCCGAACGCATCTGGATCGCCGCCGCCTTGAAACCACCCATCGTCATGTCCTTATCTGGCCGAGCCGTTGGCGAGCAATTTGTCCAGCCGTCCTTCCGCCTCCAATTCGTGGAGATCGTCAGAGCCGCCGACATGCGTGTCGCCGATGAATATCTGCGGAAAGGTGGAACGGCCGTGAGCGCGGGAGATCATCTCCTGGCGCAGCTCCGGCGAGAAGGAGGCGTCGTGCTCGGTGTAGGTCACACCCTTCCTGTCGAGCAGCCGCTTGGCCGCGGTGCAATAGCCGCACATCATCCGCGTGTAGATCGTCACATCGACCATCGGTCAGCAATCCTGCCTCGTTCCTAGGCTATATAGGCGCCGATTCGTCGGCCCGAAAGTCCCCCGGCAGCACACGCGCGAAGGTCAGTACGTCGACCGCGCCGGCACCGCCCTTCTTCAACGCCTTGGCGACCGCGCGGACGGTGGCGCCGGTGGTGTAGACATCGTCGATCAGCAGCACCCGGCGGCCGGTGATTTCGATCTCCGCCTCATCAGGCACTTTGAATGCGGCGCGAACATTTTCCTCGCGTTCCCGCCGCTCCAGCCCGACCTGCTGGCGCGTGAGTTTGACGCGCCTGATGGCTGATGGCGCGAAAGGCCGCTCGCCGAGTTGCGCCACCGCCCGCGCCAGTTCCGCCGACTGGTTGAACTGCCGCCTGAAGAAACGCCGCCAGTGCAGCGGCACCGGCACGACCACATCGGCCTCGGCGATGAGCTCGGCACCGGCGCGAAGCATCCAGCGCGCCATCCACGGCGCCAGATCGGTGCGGTCCTGGTATTTCAGCCCTTGCACCATCTGGCGGGCAACGCCGGAATAGGCGACCGCCGCCCGCGCGCGCTCGAACGGCGGCGGGTCGACTATCGCCTCCGCCGACAGGAAACCCTCACCCATATTGTGGGTGAACGGCGTGCCCATCACCGGGCACCACGGCCGTTCCAGCAGCCTGAGTTTCGGCCAGCAGGCGCCGCACAACACGCCGGGCTGCGAGACATGGCGGCGGCAGCCGGCACAGACGGGCGGGAACAAGAGGCGCGCTGGCCAGCCCAATGCCTTGCGGGCAATGCTCTTGATCGCAATACGCTTGATCTCTGGCATGGGATCGGCCACGTGGTTGGTCCTCCGCATCACTATATCAGAGAGCGAAGCACAAGGACCTGCCCATTGCAGCCTGTAATTGACACCTCGCTCTGGCTGGCGCGCAAGCGCCGGGCACTGGCCCGCCCCATCGCCAGCGCGGATTTCCTCATGCGGCGTGCGGCCGAGGATCTTGCCGACCGGCTCGGCGCCGTCGAACGCAGGTTCGGCAAGGCGGCCTCATTGTTTTGCCAGACGCCGGCAGCAGCAGAGGTGCTCGCCGAAAGCGGCAAGGTGACGGAAAACGTGCGCGTCGAGGCCGACGCCGCTTTCCTGGGTGGCCAGCCAGGACTGTTGGCGCCGTTGGAAACCGTGCCATTCGAGCCGGAAAGCCTCGACCTCGCAGTCTCGCTGCTGTCGCTGCAGGCGATGAACGACATTCCCGGCATGCTGGTGCAGGTCCGCCGGGCGCTGAAGCCGGACGGGCTTTTCCTTGGCGCCTTCGCCGGCACAGGCACGCTCTCCGAACTGCGCGAAAGCCTGCTTGCCGCCGAGACCGAACTCTATGGCGGCGCCAGCCCGCGTGTGATCCCGTTCACCGACGTCCGCGACGCCGGCGCGCTGCTGCAGCGCGCCGGCCTGGCACTGCCAGTTGCCGACGTCGAGACGATCACGGTGCGCTACGATTCGCTATTTGGCCTGATCGCCGATCTGCGCGCCATGGGCGAGACCAGCGCGCTTGTCGACCGCAGCAGGCGGCCGGGCACGCGAGCGCTGTTCGCGCGCGCCGCCGAAATCTATGCGGAGCGGTTTTCGGATGCCGATGGCCGCGTCAGGGCGAGTTTCTCGATGGTCTGGATGTCAGGCTGGGCGCCCGATGCCTCTCAGCAAAAGCCGCTGAAGCCGGGCTCCGCAAAAATATCGCTGAAGACAATCCTGGAAAACCCCGGCGGCCCCTGAGCGCATCCTTGCGCAAAAGCTAAGCGTATCCCACGCAAAAGCTAAGCAGGTCACTGTGCAAAAGCGTTGGCAAGCTTGCTGCTGTTGTCGCTGAACAACCACTGGATGGCGCCGGCAGCCTGGCCAATACCAGCGACAATGGCAAGCGACAGAACGGCGACGATCAAACCATATTCGATAGCCGTCGCACCCCTCTCGTCTTCTAAAAATCGTTGCAGCAACATTTTCATGGGCGCCTATCCCTCTTGCCCGAACCTAGCGCCGACCCGTTAAGAAAGGTTAATGCGACAGGCTTAACGCGCGGTGAACCAGCTGCATTCTAGGAACCAGCTGCATTCTAGGAGACAGCCGAATCCTGAAGATCTGTTGAGGGGTCAGCAGTCGCCGCTGCTTCTGCCATCGGCCCGTATAACGCAGACCGAACTGGGCAGCGGCTGCAGCACGCTCTTGCGTAGCGTATAGCTGTCGCGCTGGCCGATCGAGCCGGTGCTCATCGTATCAAGCCCGTCGCGGGCAAACTGCGAGCGGGTCCGGCTGTCGAGATAGGGCGTCGCGATCAAGGCCAGAGCCACCGCGGCCGAGCCGAATAAGAGGGCGATGCGCAATATTCCCATTCCGGCATTGGCGGCGCCAGGAAGGCGGTCGGGCCAAGGCGAGTCCCAGTCCTTTTCAAGGCTCATGCAAATCGCTCCCCAGCGGTGGAATCGGCGAAACCGCCTAGCGTCAATTTTTCACGGTCAGATAAATCTTTCATTAACGCTGCTGCCGGCGCGTTGCGGCGCTGCCCCATTTACGGCAGGTCGGCCGCTACAGCAGATCGATGAGGAACTGGATCAGCGGGGCATCGGCCGGCGGCATTGGAAAATCGCGCATCTGGCGCGGCCGCACCCATTTCAGCACCTGGCCTTCCTTCGGCTGGGCAATGCCGCGGAACCGACGGCAGACGAACAGCGGCATCAGCAGGTGAAAATCATCGTAGGAATGGCTGGCGAAGGTGAGTGGCGCCAGGCAAGGGATGTCGGTTTCGATGCCGATCTCCTCGTACAATTCGCGGATCAGGCATTGTTCCGGCGTCTCACCGGGCTCGACCTTGCCGCCCGGAAACTCCCACAGGCCGGCGAGTTGCTTGCCTTCGGGCCGCTGCGCCAAAAGCACGCGCCCATCGGCATCGACCAGCGCGCAGGCCGCGACCAGGAGCAGGCGTTTGCCGATCGTATCCAAGCCGCTCATGCGCCGGGTGGCCGGCGATAGCGATAGCGATAGACTTCGTCGAATCCGAGCGAACGGTAGAGCGCCAGCGCCGGCGCGTTGTCCGCCTCGACCTGCAGCCAGGCTTCCCGCGCCCCGCGCAGCCGCGCCCATTTCAGCGCCGACCGGATGAGATGGCGGCCATGGCCCTGGTTGCGCACCGACCTGTCAGTGGCGATCTCGAACAGGCCGGCAAGGTCGCCGTCATGCACGCAGATCAACGTTGCCAGCGGTTCGCTGCCGGCCTCCAGCGCAAACAGCCCGGCCTCCGGCTGGATGGCGCCGATGATCTCCGACAGGCCCGGACGCAGCGACACATCCGAGCCGCTCACCTTGAGCGCCGCGCCGATGAAACGGCTGATGTCCTTCAACGGAATCTGGTCCATGGCATCGTCGAGCGCGGCGTCCGCCAGCGGCAGCCGCATGACCAGCGACTCCGCGAACGTACTCCAGCCTTCGCTGTCGAGGTACTTCGAAAGATCAGGCCCCGACAGCGGTGAGATGCGAAAGGTCAGCGGCCTGCCATAGGCGTCGAAGCGGCGGCTGGCGCGACCGATGCGCTCGGCAATGTGCTGGATGTCGCCCGGATCGAGCGGATTGACCGAGTTCAGCCGCTTGGCCGGGTGGCCGGCCGTCAGCCGCACCACCCAGGTGCCGTCATAATGGACGGCGGCCGCCGGCCAGGCGCGAAAGCCGGCCGCCTCATAGCGGCGCACGATCGCCAACACGCTTGCCGGATGTCTGGAAGCCAACGCCATCAGCTCCGATAATCGCCGTTTATGGCGACATATTCCTTGGTGAGATCGCAGGTCCACACCGTCGCCTTGCCGCGGCCGATGCCGATGTCGGCGCGGATGCGGATCTCGTCGCGCTTCATATACGCCGAAGTCGCCTCCTCGGAATAGGCGGCGTCGCGCTCGCCCTGATAGGCCAGGCGGTTGTCGCCGAACCAGATCGACAGAAGGTCGCGGTCGGCCGGTTCGCCGGCCTTGCCGACAGCCATGACGACGCGGCCCCAATTGGCGTCCTCGCCGGCGACTGCCGTCTTGACCAGCGGCGAATTGGCGATCGACAGCGCGATGCGCTTGGCCGAGCGGGCCGATTTGGCCCCGGTGACGGTGACCTCGACCTGCTTGCGGGCGCCCTCGCCGTCGCGCACCACCTGCAGTGCCAGCGATTTCAGCACCTTGCCGAGGGCACGGCGGAAGGCGCCGAGGCGCGCATCCTTGGGGTCGGAAATTGCCGGCGCGCCGCGCCTGGCGGCAGCACCCGTGGCGAACATCAGCAGCGTGTCGCTGGTCGAGGTGTCGCTGTCGACGGTAACCGCGTTGAAGGTCTTGGCCGTGCCGCGCGACAGGAGGTCCTGCAGCACCGGTGCTGCGATCGGCGCATCGGTGGCGATGAAGGAAAGCATCGTCGCCATGTCGGGCGCGATCATCCCGGCGCCCTTGGCGATACCGTTGATGGTGACGTCGGCATCGCCGAGCTTGACCGTCGCGGTCGCCAGTTTGGGATAGGTGTCGGTAGTCATGATCGCCTTGGCGGCTTCGGTCCACAATTCCGGCTTGCCGTCCTTGACCAGCCCGGCCAGCAGATGGCTGAACTTGCCGGCGTCGAGCGGTTCGCCGATGACGCCGGTCGAGGCCAGGAATACCTCGCCCGCTGTGCAATCGGCCGCTTTCGCCGCCACCTCGCCCGTGAGTGCCGTCGAGGCGCGGCCCTTCTGGCCGGTAAAGGCATTGGCATTGCCGGAATTGACAACCAGCACGCGTGCCTTGCCAGCCACGAGGTTCTGCCGGCAGAAATCGACCGGCGCCGAAGGGCATTTCGACCTGGTGAACACGCCGGCGACGGTGGTGCCGGCGTCGAACACCATGGCCAGCAAGTCGGTGCGGTTCTTGTATTTTATGCCGGCCTCGGCGGTGGCGATGCGCACGCCCTCGATCACCGGCATCTTGGGATATTTCTTCGGCGCGAGCGGCGAAACCTGTGTGGACATGGAAGACCCCGGGCGGGAAAAATCGCGAAAGGAACGCCGGTTTGCCCGATAGCACGCGCTGGCGCAAGGCGTTTCACAGCCGTTACGGGTGCCGGAAGCCTGACACCGCCTCATGCAGCAAGCAGGCTGTTGCAAATTTGTTGGCGTCGCTGCGACCGATAGCGCTATGATCCTGCCCCATGGGCAGGCTTGTGGTCTTGGCACTGGCGTTTCTGGGCTTTCTGCTGCTGCGCGCCGATGCGCAGACGGCGCGGCGCGTGGCGCTTGTGGTCGGCAACGGCAGCTACGCCGAAGCCGGCACGCTGGCCAATCCCGTCAACGATGCGCTCGACATCGCCGACAAGCTGCGCGCCATCGGTTTCGAGGTGATCGAAGGCAACGATCTCGGCAAGCGCGAGCTCGAACGCAAGATCGGCGAATTCTCCGATGCGCTGCAGGGTGCCGGTGCCGGGCTGTTCTACTATGCCGGCCACGGCCTGCAGGTCGACGGGCGCAACTTCATCGTGCCGGTCGACGCCCGGCTGGACATGCCGGTCAAGCTGCAGCTCGAGGCGGTGCCGATCGACGAGGTTCTCGACATCATGGAGCAGCAGACCAAGGTCAGCCTGGTCTTCCTCGATGCCTGCCGCAACAACCCGTTTGCCCGAAGTCTCAGCCGCAGCGCCACGACGCGCTCGGCGACGGCTCTCGCCGGTCTTGCCCAGTTCGAGTCGACACGCGGCTCATTCATCGCCTTCTCGACTGCGCCCGGCGCCGTCGCAATGGACGGGACGGGACGCAACTCGCCGTTTGCGGCGGCACTTTTGCGGCATATGGCCGAGCCCGGACAGAGCATCAACGACATGATGATTGCGGTGCGCCGCGACGTCGTTTCGGCAACTCGCGAGGCGCAGCGTCCCTGGGAGCAGGGGTCGCTGCTCGAGCGTTTCGAATTCGTTCCGGGCGGAGACACTGCCCAGCAACCGAAACCGGCCGTCAGCCCGGCTCCCGCGTCGCAGGTGGCTGCGCTCGAACGCTCCGTCGGCGACGAGGGTGCCATCGAAAAATTCTTGCGCGAAAACTATCTGGCGCCTGATGCCGGGAAAATGCGCGAAACCGTCAAGCGGCTTTACGGTTCGTCGGCCATCATCTACGGCACGCGCTACGACAGCGAGGCGATCGTCAAGGTCAAGACCGACTGGTTCGCGCAATGGGCATCGTGGTCGTTCGGTCTCGAGCCCGGCAGCCTTGAGGTGACGCCGCATGGCAAGGACCGTGCCGATGCGGTTTTCGCGATGACCTACGATTATGTGCCAAAGGACAACTCGGCGCCACGGCTGACCGGCAAGGCACGGGTCATGCTGCAACTCGTGCTGGCCGATGGCGCGTGGCGCGTTGCGTCGGAAACGTCGCAAGCGCTGGAATGAACATCAGCGGACCGCTGGGTTGATGAACCCGCGAAACGCCCGCTGCACGCCCGGAATCAGTCCCCAGATCATGATCGAGACCATCAGCGGCGCGATGACCAGCGTACGCTGCCAGATTTGCCATTCCTGCGTCAGCGGAAAAACCACGTACAAAATGGCAGTGATCAGTGGATACACGCCGAGCAGCACCAGCAGGGCGAAGCGCAGGCGCGAAAAGCGGGTCACGGCGGTCGAGTTCATCAAACTCTCCTTATCGTTACGGAACGTTCCGTTACATATAAAACGGATCGTTCCGTTTCGTCAAGAGTTGTATATGATGGCTGGCGAAATCGCGGGTAAGGAAGAAGAGATGGGCGAAATCACCGATCCCGGGCGCAAGTCGGCTGGCGCACGGCGCAGCCCGGAAAGCGCCGATGCGATTCTCGATGCCGCCGAGGCGGTACTGGTCGAAGCTGGCTATTCCGGCTTCTCGATCGAGGCGGTGGCGCGCCGCGCACGCGCCGGAAAACCGACGATCTATCGCTGGTGGCCAAGCAAGGCCGCCTTGCTGCTCGACGTTTATCAACGGCAAAAGCGCGTCGACAATCCCGATACCGGGAACCTTGCGGAGGATCTCGTCGGCTTTCTGAAGAGCTTGTTCGCGCATTGGCGCGACACGTCGTCGGGCAGCGTGTTCAGATCGCTGATTGCCGAGGCGCAGTCGGACGAAAAAGCCGCCGCCGCCCTCGCCGAATATGCAAGAGGGCGTCGCATCCACACCGGCCAGATGGTCGAACGCGCCAAGGCAAGGGGAGAAATAGCTGCCGACGTCGATGCCACTGTCGTCGCCGACCTGATCGCCTCGTTCGCCTGGACGCATCTTCTGACGAACCGCCTGGACGAGGACGAAGCGACGCTGCGCAGGGCGGTCGGCTATGTCTTGAAAGGCATAGTCGCTGACGATGCCGGCGACGCCACGGCGCTCCGGCGGCGGCGTCGACGCATCATCGCTCGCCCTACCAAATAGAAGCGACAGGGCGGCAGCGCGCCCTGTCGTAGCCCAATCTGGCCTATTTGGCGCTTTCCAGTGCGTCGACCGTCTTCTTCAGGTTCGCATCGGGGATGTCGACCTTGGCGTTGGCGCGCAGCGACTTGACCAGCGCGAAATACTTGTCGCGGATGACCGCCTGGCGCGCCTGGTCCTTGACCTGGTCGAACGCCGGCGGCTGCTTGGTGCGCTTGTCCTCGACCTTGATGACGTGCCAGCCGAACTGCGACTGCACCGGCTGGTCGGTATATTTGCCGACCGCCAGCGCAAACACCGCCTTGTCGAATTCCGGCACCATCTGGCCAGGTCCGAACCAGCCGAGATCGCCGCCGCTGGTCTTGCCGCTCGGATCGCTGGTGTGCTCGTTGGCAAGCTTCTGGAAGTCGGCGCCGCCGTCGAGCTGCTTGATGATGGCGTCTGCCTCTTCCTTCGTCTTCACGAGGATGTGACGGGCGTGCACCTCGTTGGTGGGCGGCGTGTTGGCGATTTCCTGGTCGTAGCGGGCGCGGACCTCGGCATCGGTAACCTTGTCGACGACGCCCTTCTCGACCATTTCGCCATGCAGCGCGCGCTGCTGCAGGAAGGCCATGCGGCGCTGGAAGTCGGGATCCTTGTCGAGGCCGGTGGTCACCGCCTGGGCCGCCATCACGCGGATTTCGATCGCCGCCGACAGCGCCGCGGCGCGGCGCTGCTCGGGCGGAAGCTGCGCGAACTGCTGTGACAGCTCGCCCTCGGCAAGCCCAAGGTCTGCCTCGGTCAGCGTCTGGCCGTTGATGGTGGCGACCACGGCGTTCGGATCGACCGGCTTGGCCGCCGGAGCGGGTGCTGCCGGCTGGGCAGGGGCGGCCTCCTGTGCCATCAGCGGCGACAGCGAGAGGGCCGATAGCCCGAATGCCAGACCAAGGCTGGCGAGCGACGCGCGGCGGAACAATACTGACATTACGATTATCTCCAAAGCGGGATAGCTAGAGCGGAATGGCTTCCAGACCAGCAAGATTGTGGCGGAATTTGGCGCGGTCGACAGGGCGAGCGCGGCGTTGACATCGAATGAGCCCCCTCTTATCTGTCCAACGACTTTGCGTCCAGAACCGTTTTCCGGGCGCTTTTTGCATTTGTCCGCGTTCACGTGGAGTTGATGGGGCCAGCCGGCGCCCGTCGCAATGACTTGGAATGCTATCGAAAGGGCCATTGGATGGTCAGTCTCGGCGGTCTCGCCCGTAAGGTTTTCGGCTCCTCCAACGATCGTCGGGTCAAATCGACCCGGCCGCGCGTCGAGGCGATCAATGCCATGGAAAACGAGATGCAGGCGCTTTCCGACGCCGAGCTTCAGGCCCGCACGGACAAATTCCGCCAGGACATCGCCAACGGCGCCAGTCTCGACGACCTCCTGGTGCCGGCCTTCGCCACCGTGCGTGAGGCCGCCCGCCGCGTGCTCGGCATGCGGCCGTTCGACGTGCAGCTGATCGGCGGCATGGTGCTGCACAATGGCGGCATCGCCGAGATGCGCACCGGCGAAGGCAAGAC
The DNA here is from genome assembly GCF_040318195.1 of Mesorhizobium sp. M1273. Taxonomy (NCBI): domain Bacteria; kingdom Pseudomonadati; phylum Pseudomonadota; class Alphaproteobacteria; order Hyphomicrobiales; family Phyllobacteriaceae; genus Mesorhizobium; species Mesorhizobium sp. M1273. The sequence continues at coordinate 61,960 of NZ_JAMYLV010000029.1, forward strand.
GCTGGTGGCGACGTTGCCGGTCTACCTCAATGCGCTCGCCGGCAATGGCGTCCATGTCGTCACCGTCAACGACTACCTAGCCACGCGCGACTCCGAATGGATGGGCCGCGTCTACAAATTCCTCGGCCTCAAGGTCGGCGTCATCGTCCACGGCCTGTCCGACGAGGAGCGCCGCGTCGCCTACGCCGCCGACGTCACCTACGCCACCAACAACGAGCTCGGCTTCGACTATCTGCGCGACAACATGAAATACGAGCGCGCCCAGATGGTGCAGCGCGGTCACAGCTACGCCATCGTCGACGAGGTCGATTCCATCCTGGTCGACGAAGCGCGCACGCCGCTGATCATTTCCGGTCCGCTCGAGGACCGTTCGGAAATGTACAACACCATCGACACCTTCATCATCCAGCTGCAGCCGCAGGACTACGAGATCGACGAGAAGCAGAAGACCTCGATCTTCACCGAGGAAGGCACCGAGAAGCTGGAGAACATGCTGCGCGATGCCGGCCTGCTCAAGGGCGAGGCGCTCTATGACGTCGAGAACGTCGCCATCGTCCACCACGTCAACAACGCGCTGAAGGCGCACCGGCTGTTCCAGCGGGACAAGGACTATATCGTGCGCAACGGCGAGATCGTCATCATCGACGAGTTCACCGGCCGCATGATGCCCGGCCGCCGTTATTCGGAGGGCCTCCACCAGGCGCTCGAAGCCAAGGAGCATGTGGCGATCCAGCCGGAAAACCAGACGCTCGCCTCGGTCACCTTCCAGAACTATTTCCGCCTCTACAAGAAGCTCGCCGGCATGACCGGCACGGCGCTGACCGAGGCCGAGGAATTCGCCAACATCTACAATCTCGACGTCACCGAGATCCCGACCAACCTGCCGGTCATCCGCATTGACGAAGACGACGAGGTCTACCGGACGGTCGAGGAGAAATACAAGGCGATCGTCAAGGAGATCAAGGAAGCCCGCGCCAAGGGCCAGCCGACGCTGGTCGGCACGACTTCCATCGAGAAGTCCGAGCAGCTGGCCGAACGCCTGCGCAAGGAAGGTTTCAAGGATTTCGAGGTGCTGAACGCCCGCCACCACGAGCGCGAGGCGGCGATCGTCGCCCAGGCCGGCAAGCCCGGCGCCATCACCATCGCCACCAACATGGCCGGCCGCGGCACCGACATCCAGCTCGGCGGCAATGCCGACATGCGCATCGCCGAGGAGCTTGGCGACATGCCGGCCGGCCCCGAGCGCGAAGCCAGGGAAAAGGAAATCCGCGACGACATCGCCCGGCTGAAGGAAAAGGCGCTCGCCGCCGGCGGCCTCTACGTGCTGGCCACCGAACGCCATGAATCGCGCCGCATCGACAACCAGTTGCGCGGCCGCTCGGGCCGCCAGGGCGATCCCGGCCGGTCGAAATTCTTCCTGTCGCTGCAGGACGATTTGATGCGCATCTTCGGTTCCGAGCGCATGGACGGCATGCTGCAGAAGCTCGGCCTCAAGGAAGACGAGGCGATCATCCATCCGTGGATCAACAAGGCGCTGGAAAAGGCGCAGAAGAAGGTCGAGGCGCGCAACTTCGACATCCGCAAGAACCTCTTGAAATACGATGACGTCTCGAACGACCAGCGCAAGGTGGTGTTCGAGCAGCGCATCGAGCTGATGGACGGCGAGGGCCTGTCCGAGACCATCACAGAGATGCGCGAAGGCGTCATCGAGGAGATCGTCGCCAAGAACATTCCCGAAAACGCCTATGCCGAGCAGTGGAACGTCGCCGGCCTCAAGGCCGAGATCGCCGAATTCCTCAATCTCGATCTGCCGGTCGAGGACTGGGTCAAGGAAGAAGGCATCGCCGAGGACGACATCCGCGAGCGCGTCAGCCAGGCAGCCGAGGCCGCCGCCAAGGAACGCGCCGAGCGCTTCGGTCCCGACGTGATGACCTATGTCGAACGCTCCGTGGTGCTGCAGACGCTCGATCATCTGTGGCGCGAGCACATCGTCAATCTCGACCATCTGCGCTCGGTCGTCGGCTTCCGCGGCTATGCGCAGCGCGATCCGCTGCAGGAGTACAAGGGCGAAGCGTTCGAGCTGTTCCAGGCGATGCTGGGCAATCTGCGCCAGGCCGTCACCGCGCAATTGATGCGCGTCGAGCTGGTCCGCCAGGCGGCGGAAGCGCCGCCGCCCGAGGCCCCCGACATGTTCGGCAGCCACATCGACGGCTTCACCGGCGAGGACGATTTCGAAGGTGGCGAGACGGCCGTGCTGGTCCGCCAGGAGACCAACGCCGTCGTCGCCCCCGAAGACCGCGACCCGAAGAACCCGGCCACCTGGGGCAAGGTCGGCCGCAACGAGGCTTGCCCGTGCGGGTCAGGGAAAAAATACAAGCATTGTCATGGGGCGTTTGCGTAAGGCACTGCTTTCCTTCGCCCCGTTCACGGGGAGTAGGTGCCCGAAGGGCAGAGCCAGCGTTTGCGATTAGCCAATCTCCCCACCTGAGGGGGAGATGGCCGGCAGGCCAGAGGGGGGCGCGAAGGATCGCGACCCGAAGAAGACAGGCTCAAATCAACCCCGAATCGCGCGCCGCGGCCGTCGCCTCACCCCGCGAAACCGCGTCCAGCTTGCCCAGAACCGCCGAGACGTGGTGATCGACCGTCTTCGGCGAGATGGTCAGGTGCTCGGCGATCCGCTTGTTGGAAAAGCCGCGCTCGATCAGTTGCAGCACCTCCATCTGGCGCTGGGTCAGGCCGGCGCGATTGGCGCGCGTGGTTTGGCGCGGCCCCCTTGCGATGCCGTTGACGCCGTTGCGGCGCATGATATCGCGCAGGTGAACGGCGACCGGCCTGGCGCCGAGGCTTTCGAAAATCTCCAGCGCCAGGCGCTGCGCGGTCTCGTCGCCCTCTGCCAACGCCAGCCCGCGTTCGTAGGGCGCGTTCATCTCGGCCCATAGTTCTGCCGCCGCCCGCCAGTCGCCGGCGAGCAACAGCCGGTAGGGCGCAGCCATGCCGACGGTATCGCCTGGATCCATGTCCGGCGCCAGCTTCTGCCGCCACGTCGCCAGCTCGCCGAAAACCGCCCGCGTCGTCGACAAGCTCTCAGCCAGTGCGATCAGGCCGAGCGCCTCATCCTTGTCAGCCTGGCCGAGCCACGCCCGTTCGGCCATCAGCGCCGCATAGGGCGCCAGCCGCTGCAATTCCAATCCCTTGTCCAGGAACTGCGTCATTTCGGCAAAAAGCGGCTCGGCGGACGGGTCGCCGCGCCGTATCCGCAGCTTTGCCAGGGCCACCACGGCGGGATAGCGGACCAGCATCGTCGCCTGGTCGTTGGCGATCACCTCGAGCGCCTCGCCGGCAGCCTCTTCCCATTGCCCCTGGCGCAGCAGCAACTGGGCCAGCACGCCGCGCATATAGTCGCGCCAGGTGACGAGGTCGTTTTCGACGCAATAGTTGATGCCGCGATCGAGGAACGACCGCGCCTCAGCGAAGCCGAGCTGGTTCATCTCGCTGCAGGCGCTGTTGGTGAAGGCGCGCGCCGCATGTTCCTGAAAATTCTGCTCCAGCGCGATCTCCAGGCTGCGAGCAAGGTGCAGCCGTCCGTTTCCCAGATCCAGCCACTGCTCGGCGCTGCCGACATTGTTGAGCGCGTGGCAGACGATGTCGGGCCGGTTCAGTTGTTCGGCGAGCGCAATCGCCTTGTTGCCGAGCCGCAGCGTGTCGTCGAGCCTTTCGGCCAGCATCGCCAGTTGCGAGAGGTTGGAATAGGCCATGGCGAGCTCCGGCCCGGCCGGCGCGGTCTCCAGCAGCTGAACCGCCTGCTCGCCAAGGGCATCGGCAGCCATGCGGTCGCCAAGCAGGTAAGCAAAGCGCGACAGCCATCTGAGGCAATCCCCTTCCTTCGCCGTATTCCCCTGGGCCTGATGCAGCCGGCGCGCCTGGTCCTGCGCGGCGATGGCCTCGTCGATCTTGCCGATGAGGTGGCACTCGAAGGCATATTTCTCATGGAGCGCCGTGCGCTCCTCCACCGGCAGGCCGTCGGCCTGCCGCAACACGGCTTCATAGAAGCCGGCCGCATCGCGATGGGCGCCGACGCGGGAGGCCTCGCGCGCCGCAACCGGGGCCAGCTCGCGCACTGCCTGCAGATTGTGCGCCTCCACCGCGTGATGCACCAGGCGGCCGGTGGAGACCTCATTGTTTTCGAGCAGGGCGGCCAGGGCGCGCTGGTTGAACTGCCGCCGGTGGCTCGTCGTCAGCATCGCCTCGATGGCGCGGCGGGCGATCTCGTGCCGGAACGCATAGCCATCGCCCTGATCCTCCAGCAAGCCGTTGGCGACGCATTCGGCAAGCTGGCCGGCGCTGGCGACGCCGCACAGGCCCTGCAACGCCCAGGCATCGGCCCGGCGTGGAAACACCGACACCGCGTCGAGCATCGCGCGGGCGCCGGCCGACAGGCGCTCGGCCCGCGCCAGAACCGCGTCGCGCACGCTTGCCGGCAGCGCCGTTTTTTCCTCGCATCCGCTGCACAACAGTTCGGTGACGAAAAAGGCGTTGCCCGCCGTCGCCCGGTAGATGGCATCGCCATCGCGCCCCGCCGCCTCGGCCAGCGACAGCACCGCCGACTCGCTGAGCAGCGGCACGTCGATGCGCGCGACGCTGCCTGCCGGTATCTCGCCGAGCGCGCGGCGCACCCGCATCTGTCCCTCGCTGCGATCGGTGCGCGCCGTCAGCAGCAGCAAGAGATGCCTGTTGGCGATGCGCCGGCCGAGAAAGCGGACGAAATCGAGCGTCGCATCATCGGCCCAGTGCAAGTCCTCGATCACCAGCAGGGTCGGCTGCGCCTTTGTCTCGAAGATGTCGAGTGCATCCGAAAACAGCGGCAGCCTCTGTCCTTGCCGATGATCGATCGCCTGCGGCAGCGCCCATTGCGCGTCCCGCGCCAGATCGTAAAGCGGCCCGAGCGGATCGGGTATCGACAGATCCTCGCAGGCGCTGCGGAATATGCGCGTGGCTTGCGCAGTCCGGTCGATGAAGGCCTCTACAAGCGCGGTCTTGCCGGCCCCGGCCTCGCCAGCAAGCACCGCGACGCAGCCACGGCCGCGCCCGGCATCGGCCAGCAGCCCGTCGAGTCGCTCCAGCTGTTTCTGCCGTTCCAGAAGCATCATTCGCTCACGCAGATCGAGTTCGCCGAAAAGGCGGACCCGCGATGGACCCGCCAACATATCCCCCGCTCATAACGCTGCCAACATAGGGAATCGTCCCGCCAAAAATGGGGAAAGGCTCCGATGTGCGCTCTTGCCGGGCGTGATCAATGTCGAGCCGCGCTCAAACCGGGCGTGACCCACTGGAGAAAGGAAGGCTTCCATGCCTCGCTATCTGATTGAACGCACATTCCCGGACGGCCTCAACGTGCCGATGAACGAAGCCGGCGCCGACGCGCTGGGCGGTGTCATCATGCGCAATGCCGAAAAGGGCGTTACCTGGCTGCAGTCCTACGTGTCGCCGGACAAGAAGCGCAGCTTCTGCATCTACGACGCGCCCTCGCCCGAGGCGATCCGCAGCACCGCCCAGAAGAATTCGCTGCCTGTCGACAAGATCACGGAGGTGCGGGTTCTTGACCCCTACTTTTACCGTTGATGGCAGGCAAACCCCAAGTGGCGGACAAAAGGGTGAGTATCAAACTGCCATCCGCGGCAATTGCGACATGCCTGATAGCATGCCGGTCGGCGAACCGGCGCCTGTCGTGGGAAACCCCGGCGGTTCCCTGCTTGGCCGTCTATGGCGGATCGCCGCGGCGCTGCCTTCGCGTCTGCTGGGCAGGCGGCGCCGGCTGCCCCCGCAAGACGATTATCTGAGGCAGGACATGGGACTGCCGGACCGTGAGCAGCGGCGCGAATACTGGGAATATTATTGGTGGGACCATTAGGCCGCCGCGCCGTTTGGACGGGCTGAAACAAGCCGTGCAACCGGCCGCATCATTGCGGCCGACATGAAAACAGGACGAGCGACCTGTTTCGCAAAATTCCAACGGACGCCGCAGCGTTGAGCAGACCCGATCGGTGCGCGTCCTCAAACAACCGGAGAGAACATGAACATCAATCTTTGCACCGGGCGCCTTGCCGCCCTGGCCATCCTGTCGATCGCCGCCACCGCGGCCCAGGCAAAGGACGGCAATCCGTGGCCGACATGGTACGCGCGGCCAACAGCCGCTTCGAGAATGTGGCGGCGGCAACCGCCGAGGGCTATGCGCCCATTCCCTGCGCCAGCGGCATCACCGGCGGCGCCATGGGCATCCACTACGTCAATCCCGGCTACCTCAAGGATGACGTGGTCGATGTCGCCAAGCCCGAAGCCGTGATGTACGAGCCGATGGCCGACGGCAAATTGCAGCTGGTGGCGGTCGAATACATCACCTCGAAAGGCCCGGCCTCGCTCGACGGACATCTGTTCAACTTCAACAGCGCGCCCAACCGCTATGGCCTCGGCCCGTTCTACGAGCTGCATGTCTGGGCCTGGAAGGGCAACCCGACCGGCGCGTTCGCGGACATGAACCCGAATGTTTCATGTGATGCGATGAAGGGGATGTAAACGGGGCTCTTCCTTCTCCCCGTTCTACGGGGAGAAGGTGCCCGACGGGCGGATGAGGGGCAGCGGGGACGTCCGCGGTTGGCCAATCTCCCTACCCACCCGAGCGGAGTGAGAAGCGGTCCGCGCAGCGGACAAAAAGCCAATTGCTTGGCTTGTAGGGCTTCGAAGGCCAGGCCAGAGAGGGGGCGCTGTCCCGCAGGCTTGACCCGCCAAAATCCCGCGAAGGCGGCTTCGTCCACAGTCATTTCCTCAACCATCTTCACCTGCACGCCGATCTTCTGGTCCTTCAGCAGGTCGCATAGTCCGTCGCCATCGATCAGGTCGATGGCCGGGAGTTTCGTCGCGCACAGCCTCGCGCCGGGCGCTCACATCATATGATGCGCAGCGGCGCGAGAATATCGTCGCGGTCTGGTCGAACGACCGGTCCTGCCAAACCCCAAATCAATCCCTCTAGTTCGTCTGGCGGCAGATGCAGCAATGCTGCGATCTCATGTTTCGTCATGCGCTCGCTCCAAAGATGAGCGAGAATCTTTCGCCAAACCGCCGACGTTTCGCGCTCGATGCCGTTCGGCTCACCGGTTCGATAGCCACGGCGGCCTAGTTCAATGCAGGCTGATTTGTATTGCCACTCCGTGAGCAGGCTCAATGAATGAAGCCTATACGCCATCGCCATCGCAGATACGCGCCAGCGGGCTTTCGCACGGAGGATAATATCTACGGTAATGAATCGGGGCACACGTGAACGCACGTCGTGTTCCGGCATCAAGAATGCCGAAGCGAATTGGTTTGCCTCGCGTTCGGCAAGACGTGACCGTTGCGCACCAGCGTGCCTGTGCATCACCAGATGACATAGCTCATGGGCAGAATCGAAAATGCTATGCTCTGGCGTCTTGTAATTGTTCAAAAAGATATAAGGCCTCTCGTCGCGCCAGAACGAAAAGGCATCGACAGAGCTAGTTGCTTCCGACAGAGAGAAAACCCTCACGCCGTGGACCTCTAGCAGGCCAAGCATATTGCCGATTGGTTTCTCGCCGAGATTCCAATACCCGCGCAGAGCGCGGGCGGCCACTTCCGGGTCTGTTTCATAGCTTAAGTCGAGAAGGTTGGTGTCGGGCAGGCTGAATTGCTCTTCAAGCCAATCACTAAGTTCCAAACCCAGGCGTCCTGCGTTGATCGCCGCATCCCGTTCCTTCGCGCTCATTTTTGAAAGACTGCGAAAGCTAACGGCTGTCGTATCAAGCTCGTCAGGGTCATCCAGGTGGAAAAAGGTTGCCGGGTAGTCCAGCGCGGTGGCAAGCTTGCCGATGCTCATCTCGTCGGGTTCGTTTTCTCCGTTTTCGATGCGCGAAACGGTAATCGGGGACAACCCCGCAGCTTCAGCGAGTCCTTTACCTGTCATCCGCCGTCGTTTCCGAGCGAGGACGAGCCTTTTCGGATTGAATGCCATGACGATTACTTCTTGCGAGCAACCTTCGGGTCGAAATCATCGGCGACATCATCGCTATCAAACGACAGCTTCGGCTCTGCATCCAGATCACTGCCATCCGAGAGGAAAAGCCGCTCCACAAAATGCGTAAATCGACCGCCCTTCACAACGGGACAACTCAATTCGGCCGCCCCGTCCGGAGCAACCATCAAGTAGTATACAGTCCAGCCTTTCTCGTCGGCTTGATGGACCGGAGCATAGCTAGGCAGGCCACCAAACAGGTCATTGCCCGCGCAAAGGCGCTCCGCGCCAGCTCCCTTGCTGGAACGCGGCTTCGGGTCATGGTGATCGCTGCAGGCGATGTCGACGTTCGCAAAGACGATCTTGATGCGCCTTGCCTCATTCCGGATTGTTTCGACACCATTTGTCCGGTCAAGAACCCAATCGGCTCCGACAAACTCATTCCGAAGCGAGAAGGTGCCATAGTGATAAGAGAACGTCCCGGCTGCATTGGCTGGGAAAAATAGGGTCGCATCAGCCGCCGGGCCGACGGCTATGTTCCGAGCAACGAGAAGCTTGGCCCTTTCAAGCTGCAGGTACTCAAGGCGCGGTAGAACCTCCCATTCTTCCCGGAGAACGCGCGTCGGAATCATTTGGGGCATGTGGATAGCTCCGTGTTAACGAATCTTACCATACCGTATGGTTTAAATTATTAACACGCAAGCGCTATTTCTGATTGCCCAACGCTTTTCCGCAGCCTTTTTGGCGATCTCAGCGCGACGCTCTGGCGTCATATTCTCGGCCGCTTCTTTCCGCTCTGCGCCAAGGGCCTTGGCAGTGGGGTCCTTGCCGTCGTCAATCACATCGTCAGCTTTCTCGCCTGTCGCAATGCGCAGGACGCGGACGGCGTTGCCGATCACGTCGGCGGGGCGCTTCTGGCCTTAGGTCCGGTGGGCACTCCTAGTTCTCCGCATGGCTAAAAACGACAGCGCCGTTGTCCTTACGAACTTCAACGGACACGATTCCATCGTCACCCTTTCGGGTTTGGAACATGGAGGTTGCATGATCTTTCGCGGCCTTCTCGTCGTCGAAGATCACCTTGTCGACGATGCCCTGTCTTCCATACCAGATGACAGTGTAGACCATTGTTGCTGCCATGCTTTCCGCTAAGCATATAGGCGTTTTCGCATATGGGGCAAACGGGATAGGCGCTTCCGCGTATTTCAAACTGAGACACTACCGAGCGGGGTAAAGGGTTGCGCGAATGATGAATATGAGCAGCGCGCCGCCCCTCATCCGCCTGCCGGCACCTTCTCCCCGTATAGAGACGGGGCGAAGGAAAGCTCACCCAACCGTTTCTTAATGTGTCTCCGCTACACCAACATCCTGTAAATTGGCGGAAAACGGAGTTTGATCGGGGTGCGCTTTTCCGCGGCGACGACAGCCGGGCGGTTCCTGCCGCAGCGCCTTGCGCTGCGCATCAGGCCGCTGCTTGGCCTGATCGATGCCGTCCTGTTCAGCGCCGGCGCGCGCGGCGAGGCCGGTCGCATGTCGCTGATCGCCTTTTCGGTCCGCATCGTCAGCGCCGTCATCGCCTTCGTCAGCCAGGTTTTGATGGCGCGCTGGATGGGGTCGTTCGAATACGGCATTTTCGTGCTCGTGTGGGTGACGATGGTCATCGTCGGCAATCTCGCCTGCCTCGGCTTCCACACCTCGATCATCCGCTTCATTCCCGAATATCGCGAGCGCGGCATGCTGGCCGAACTGCGCGGCATCGTGCGGGCCAGCCGGCTGTTCGTGCTGGTTGCCTCGACGCTGATCGCCGGCCTCGGCGCGCTCGGCGTCTGGCTACTGTCGCCCTTTATCGAAGACTACTATGTCGTGCCATTCATCCTCGGCATCATCTGCCTGCCGATGATCGCCATGTCCGACCTTCTGCAAGGGCTGGCGCGGGCCAATTCCTGGGCGCTGTTTGCGCTGTCGCCGACCTTTCTGGTGCGGCCGCTGCTGATCCTGGCGTTCATGGCGCTGATGCTGCTGGCGGGCTATGCGCCGGACGCCAGAACGGCGATCTTCGCCGCCATCGCCGCCACCTACGCCACCACGCTCGGCCAGCTTATCGGCGTGACGTCGCGCATCGACAAAAGAATTCCAGCCGGACCGATGAAATTGCATTTCGGCCAATGGTTCATCGTCTCGCTGCCGATCTTCCTGGTCGAGAGCTTCTTCTTCCTGCTCACCAATGCCGACGTGCTGATGGTCGGCGCCTATCTCGATCCCAACGACGTCGCCGTCTATTTCGCCACGGTCAAGACGCTGGCGCTGGTGCATTTCGTCTATTTCGCGGTCAAGGCCGGCGTCGCCCAGCGCTATGCGCAGTTCACCCATGGCGAGCCGCAAAAGCTCGCCGCCTTCGCCCGCGAAACCGTGTCGTGGACTTTCTGGCCGTCGCTGGCGATGGCGCTGCTGGTGCTGGCCTTGGGCGAGCCGATGCTGACCCTGTTCGGCCCGGAATTTTCCGCCGGCTATCCGCTGCTGTTCCTGCTGGTGCTCGGCGTCGTCGCGCGGGCCGCCGTCGGCCCTTGCGAAAGCCTGCTCACCATGAGCGGCAACCAGAATATCTGTGCCGCTGTCTATGCCATGACGCTGGCCTTCAACATCGCGCTTAGCGTCGTGCTGATCCCGCTTTTCGGTCTGTGGGGCGCAGCGATGGCCACCGTCTTCGCCATGATCTTCGAGGCCGGCGCGCTGTCCTTCACGGTCTGGCGCAAGCTCGGCATCGTCATGGTCATTTTCGTGCCCGCCAAAGGAGCCGCCTGATGGCTGCCGTCCCCTTGCTCGAGGAAACCAGCGGCGGCCCGGCCGGCGCCATGGTGTCCGGCCTTGCCGGGCTTGCCCGCGAAGCCGACCCCGCCCATGTCGAGATCCTCGCCAACAACCGGCCCGAGCGCAAGCTTGCCATCTATCCGGCCTCCGCCGGCTTCGACCTGGTCGAGGAGCTCGACTATCTCTGCACCCGCACGATCGAGCCCAACGTCTTCTTCAATCCGCGCTTCCTGGCGCCGGCCATGCCCAGGCTGGAGGACCGCGAGGTGCGGCTGGCCGTCATCCGCGACGGTGACCAGTATCGCAACCGGCTGCGCCTGCTGGTGCCGTTCTCGGTCGAGCGGCCGGTGGTGCCGCTCGGGGTTCCAGTCATGCGCACCTGGTCGAGCCCGTTCGGCCCGATCGGCACGCCCCTGGTCGACCGCGACGATCCGATCGGCGTCATCGAGGATTTCTTCGCGATGCTGTCGAGGCCTCATCTCAAGCTGCCGAAGGTCTTCGTCCTGCCCGACATAAGGCTGGATGGCCCGGTGGCGAGCCTGCTCGCCAGCGTCGCCGAAATGCGCGGCCTAACGCTGGTCACCACCGGCAAGGCCGAGCGCCAGGTGCTCGAAAGCGAGCTCGATGGCGAGGAATATTTGAAAGCTTCGCTGCGCGCGCACCATTATCGCGAGTTCCGCCGCCTGAAACGCCGCCTCGCCGACCTCGGCCGGCTGGAGCATGTCGTGGCGCGCGGGCCTGACGAGATCCGCCACGCCATCGAAAATTTCCTGACGCTGGAGGCTGCCGGCTGGAAAGGCCGCGAACGCACCGCCATGGCCATCGACCGCTACCGCGCCGCCTTCGCCCGCGAGGCGGTGCACCGGCTGGCCGAGCAGGATCTCTGCCGCATCCATTCGCTGACGCTCGACGGCCGCACCATCGCCTGCCTGGTCGTCTTCGTCGAGGCCGGCGTCGCCTACACCTGGAAGACCGCCTATGACGAGACGCTCGCTGCCTATTCGCCGGGCACGCTGCTGATGATCGAGGTGACCAGGCAGCATCTCGACGACCCCAACATCATGATGACCGATTCCTGCGCGGTGCCCGACCATCCGGTGATGAGCCGGCTGTGGAGCGAACGCAAGCCGATGGGCACGCTGGTGATCGGGCTGACGCCGGACGCCGACCGCCCCGCCCGCCAGGCGGCGTCGCAGCTTCACCTCTACCGCGAAACCCGCAACATGGCGCGCCTGCTGCGCAACCGGATGAGGAGCCTGCTGCGCCGGCGCTAGTGCATGGGGTCCAAAGTGGGCCCGACCGTCCGTCTCCGCACCGTCGGCTCTCTCGGGCCTAGGTCGTCAGGGTTAATTCTCCCGATCAGCGGAAAGGATTAGCATCGGCGCAGTCCCAACCGGGATGAGGCGATCAATTACGGCCGCGCGTCCAGCATCACTGCCGCCTCGGTCCTGCACGGCCAGAAGAAAAAAATCTGGGAGGAATGCATGATGAAAACAACTCACCTCAGGCGTGTCGGTATCCTCACCTTGGCAGGTCTCGTTGGCGCGTGTCTGAACGCCGCCACTCCTCGGGCGGCCGAACCCGACAAAGCCGAGATCGATGCCCTGCGTAAATCGCTGTCCAGGTATGAAGACTACAAGGTTGCCATTCGCGAGCTTTATCTATCGACGGTAGGATGCGTCTTCTACAGCGGCGAAAAGGTAGAGGGGGCGATGGACTACCCGAAGGGCGCGATGGGCATCCATTTCGTCAACGTCACGACTGTCGGCCCGACCGCGGATCCGACGCGCCCCAATGTGCTGATCTATGAGCCGGTCGGCGGCGAATTGCGCCTGGTCGGCGCGGAATGGCTCGTGCCCTTGACGCCCGACACCAAGGAGCCGCCGAAGCTCTTCGGCCAGACATTCCAGGGGCCGATGGAGGGGCATTATCCGCTCATCCCGAAGGAGTTCCACCACTACGACCTTCACGCCTGGCTGTTCAAGGACAACCCGCTCGGAATGTTCAGCCCGACGAACCCGGACGTGAAATGCGACAATTATGCATTCCCGATGCCGGAGCAGCCGACCAAGATGGTGCCGGGGCCGATGTGAGCGATCTCGTTACCGCCTGAGGCCGTCGGAGGGCCGGCCGCGGCCCCAATAGCAGTTATCCCAGGAGGGCTCCCTGGGATAACGCCAGCCGAGCTCGCTTGAGCGGCCGGATATGGCCTATCCTAACTTTATCCGGCGGTTAGCCAGGACGCTACTTGCTCTCGGTCGACTTCCCGAAAGCCGTGTCATTGGACCTGGCCGCAGCCTCGCTCCGATCGCCGCCGCGAAGCCACATGACATCGCCCTGGCCGACGCTGTCGGCAGGTCGTCACGAAGCGGACGCGGTGACTTTGGGGCGTCCGAACTCGACGTCCCAGCTGCGCTCCTGGGGTGCGGCTTCGCCATTCAGGCCGAGTTTGGGGAAAAGCAATTCAGCGACGTTGAACGCCTCTTCCAGATGCGGATAGCCGGACGCGATGATGGTTTCGATGCCGATCTCCTGATACTCGCGAATGCGCGCGGCAACATTGTCGGGATTGCCGACCAGGGCCGTCCCCGCACCGCCGCGCACCAGCCCCGGTCCCGCCCACAGGTTCGGGCCGACGACCAGCCGGTCGCGTCGGCCCTGATGGAGCGCCGACATGCGCTTTTGGCCGACGGATTCCGAAATGTGGACAAATCCCTTCTGGGCTTCGGCGATCAGGTCGTCGGTGACGTGGCTGATCAGCCGGTCGGCCGCCGCCCACGCCTCATCCTCCGTTTCGCGTACGATCAGGTGAACGCGAAGCCCGAAGCGCATCATGCGGCCTTGCGCCGCTGCGGCTTCCCTGACGCGGGCGATCTTTTCGGCAAGCTGGTCCACCGGTTCACCCCAGCTCAGATAGGTATCCACGTGCTTGGCGGCGATCGCGATGCCGGCATCCGAAGAGCCTCCGAACCAGAGTGGCGGATGCGGCCGCTGAACCGGCGGGAAGGAAATGTCGGTGCCGTGGGCGGAAAGATATTTGCCGTCGAAATCCGCCGGCTCACCCGAAAGGATCCGCCGCCAGATCGTCAGGAACTCGTCGGTCTGTGCATAGCGCTCGTCATGACTGAGCTTGTTGCCGTCGCCGGCGAGATCGGCCGGGTCGGCTCCAGTGACGACATTGAGCAGGACACGACCACCGGAAATGCGGTCCAGAGTGGCCGCATGACGCGCAAACAGCGCCGGTGTTCCGCTGCCCGGCCGAAGTGCCACGAGGAACCTCAGCCGTTCGGTGAGCGGGATCAGCCCGGCCGCCACGATCCAGGCGTCTTCGCAATGCGTTCCTGTCGGCAGGAGCACGCCCTTGAAGCCAAGCCGGTCCGCAGCCTGGGCGATCTCCCTGAGATAGCCGAAGGTTGCCGGGCGGTGCCGCTCGTCCGTGCCGAGATACGGTCCATCGCCATGGGTCGGCAGATACCAGTAGAGGTCGAGCGGACGGGTGTTGCTGGACATCGGATTGTTTCCTTCAGCGATTGCGGAATGTCTAGGCAAGCGTCAGATCTTGCCCTTCCAGGGGATGAGGCGATGCTCCAGCCAGCGCATGCCGCTGGTAAAGGCGAAGGCAAGAATGGCGATGACGATGAGGCCGACGAAGACGACGTCGGTGGCGAGGAAATTGGCCGCCGACATGATCATGTAGCCGAGGCCCGACTGGGCCGCGATCAGCTCGGCCGCTACCAGCGTGGACAATCCGGCGCCGATGGCAATCTTCAGGCCGGTCATGATTTCCGGCAACGCGGACGGCAGGATGATGCTGGTGAAAAGTTGCAGCCGGCTCGCACCGAGCGACAGCGCGGCATTAATGCGTTCGGCCGGCACCGACCGGACGCCGGCCTGTGCGGCAAAACAGATCGGGGCGAAGGTCGACAGCGACAGGAGCACGATCTTGGACGTTTCGCCGATGCCCAGCCAGATGATCAGCAGCGGCAGGTAGGCCAAAGGCGGCAGACCCCAGTAGAGATCGATCGGAACGCTGAAGATGCCCTTGACCCAGCGATTGAGTCCCATCAGCAGGCCGAGCGGAATGCCCAGGAAAATGCCGACACCGAGCGCCGCGGCGATGCGGCCGAGGCTGGCGAGTGTGTGCTCGAGGAGCGTACCGTTGGCATACCCATCGGCCCAGACGGCGCTGAACTGGGTCAGTACCTCGGCGGGCGACGGCAGGAACAGCGGCGACGCCCAGCCGAAGCGCGTGGCCAAAAACCACAAGGCGATGAGCGACGCCAGGGTGACCAGGCTGATGCCGAGCGTGCTTGTCGAAGCGGACCGGCGTGTCTTGGGAGACGGCGCGCGCTGAGCTATCGAAGACGAAAAAGAGGTTCCGGAATTGGCGGCGAGCGTCATTGCAAGGTTCCTGTGCGGGCGCCTTCCGGCTGGTGGATGAGCGAGCGGATTTCCTGCCGCAGTTCGATGAAACGCGGGTGGGACTGGATCGGCCCGATGTCGCCGCTCTCAGCGAAGTCGCGAACGAAGTCGGCGTCGAACCGGGCAACGATGCGGCCTGGTCGAGGCGACATCACAACGATGGTGGTGCCGAGCGTGAGGGCTTCCTCGATCGAATGGGTAATGAACAGGATCTGCTTGCCGGTCTTGGCCCAGACCGAGGCCAGAAGCTGCTGCATCGTCTCGCGCGTCAGGCTGTCGAGGGCGCCGAACGGCTCGTCCATCAGCAGGATCTTCGGATCGGTGGCCAGCGCCCGCGCGATGCCGACTCGCTGGCGCATGCCGCCGGACAGTTCATAGGGCGGCTTTTCGGCGAAATCGGCGAGCCCGACCAGTTCCAGCAGACGCCTCGATCGCTCATGGCGTTCGCCGCGCCGCACGCCCCGGTATTTCAGGCCGAGAGCGACATTGTCCAGCACATTGGCCCAGGGCAGCAAGGTATCTTTCTGGAAGACGACGCCACGATCGCCGCCGGGCGCGACAATTTCTTTTCCGTCCAGTGTGATCGTGCCTTCGGTGAGCGGCAGGAAGCCGGCGATCGCGTTGAGCAATGTCGACTTGCCGCATCCGGAAGCACCAACCGCGACAACGATGGAATCTGGAGCGATATCGAGCGAGACGTGATCAAGCGCGTGTACGTCCTGGCCATCCGAGGCCGGAAAAGTCACGCTGGCATCGCGGATTCGAAGCATGGTGGGCCTCCAAGCAGTCTGGCTGGCGAGAATTCCGCCAGCCAGAACCTGAATGTCGTCAGGTGATTTCTAGTTGGAGGCCTTGGCAGCGTCTGCGTATTCCGGATCGGCGAACGCGGCGTAGCTGTCCTTGATGGCGGTGATCTTGTGCTGGTCCTTCAGGAAGCCCGCAGTGTCCTTGAGGATTTTCGCAACGGCGCTCTTCTCACCACCGCCCAGCCATTTGTCGGACACCTGCTCGTCGAGCGGCGGAACCACTGTTGTCTTCAACTGCTCCGAATTCTCGGCCGCCGTGCCGCCCTGCAATTTGGCGATCAGCTTGGCGCTCTCGGAGTCCGGTCCCCATGCGGCCGGGTTGCTCAGGTAGGCGGTGTTGTAGCCGTCGATCAGCCGGACATACTGGCCGAGGAAGTCGGGATTGGCCTTGGCGAAATCGCCGGTCACGACCAGCGCGCTGAAGGTCGGCGCTCCACGGTCGGCGACCTGGCCGGCTGTGAGCAGAACCTTGCCGTCCTTTTTGAGTTCAGAGAGTGCCGGATCCCAGACGAAGGCCCCGTCAATGTCGCCGCGCTTCCAGGCAGCGACGATTTCGGGCTGCGGAATGGCGATGACCTGGGTTTCCTTCTCCGAAATGCCTTCCTGCTTGAGGACGGCGAGAAGCTGGTAATGATCCGTCGATACCGGCGCGGCCGCGAGCTTCTTGCCCCGCAGGTCGGCTGGCGACTTGATATCGGGCCGCACCACCAGGGCTTCTCCGTCACGGGAGACCGAGGAGATGTAGAAGGCCTTCACGTCGATGCCCCTGCTGACGGCTGCGGCGAACGGGCTTGATCCGACATCGCCGATCTGGACGTCGCCGGATGCGATGGCAGCAAAGATGTCAGCACCGGAATTGAAGCGGCGGTATTCGATGTTCCAGCCGGTTTTCTTGGCAAGATCGCCATTGGCAATGCCGAGATTGTAGGGATTGGCACCGGTCTGGTAGGCGATGACGACTTTCTTGTCGTCGGCATGCGCTGCAGCGGATGTGGCCGCTATGGCAAGCCCGACAAGGGCGGCGGAAATAAGTTTTCGCATGGAGCCTTAATCCTTTTGAACAGAGGGCAAACCCCTCGACTGCCCGCCCTATTCAAAGAGCGTTGGATTAAAGTTCACTGATATTATAGACTTAGATAGCAATGGAATTCTTAAAATCAGCTCGCGCTTAAAAAAGAATTCGGATTTAGACGGCACGCTGTCGCCCGCGGGATTATTCAGGCGCAAAATGCGGAGTGCTTACGGGCCGCGCCTTGGCCATATATCGCCTATCAGGCACTTGCCTTGGCACTTTATCCGTCAGCCCGAAGCCGCCCGGACCGGTTGGCTCTTCGGCTGGCGCGCTGAAAGCAGGGCAACGAATTGATCCACGGCCTGCCCGGCCCGCGCCAGAACCAGCGAATCTACGAGCTTGCCGTCGGCAAAGTCGCTGTCACTGCCATAGACGGCGCTCGGCACCGTCAGGGCGGAGTAAAAGCCAAACAGCGGGCGAAGCTGATGTTCGACTACCAGCGCGTGGCG
>NZ_JAMYLV010000030.1:0-78111 GCF_040318195.1 Mesorhizobium sp. M1273
CCGAGGCCACCGGCAGGATCGCCAAGACCGACCGGCTGGACGCCGCCATGCTGGCGCGCATGGGCGCTCTTCTCGACCTCGAAGCACGACCGGTGCGCAGCCCGATCCTCAATAATCTCAAGGACCTGCACATGGCGCGCGAGGCGCTGGTGAAGAACCGGACGGCGGCGAGGAACAGGGCCAAGGCGCTAACCCTTCCCATCCTCAAGCGCCACAATGCCCAGCAGCTCAGGCAGATCGAACGTCAAATGGCTGCTGTCGAAAAGGAGATCACGGCGCTCATCCAGTCCGATCCCGATCTCTCCCGTCGCTTCGCTATCCTCGTCTCGATCCCGGGCGTCTCGGCAATCACCGCCTTCGCGCTTCTCATCGAAATGCCCGAACTCGGCACGCTCGGTCAGGGTCAGGCTGCTTCCCTCGCAGGCCTCGCTCCCGTCGCACGACAGTCCGGCAACTGGATCGGCCGCGCCTTCATCCGCGGCGGGCGAGCCAATGTCCGACAGGCACTCTACATGCCCGCCCTCGTCGCCATGCGCTTCAATCCCGATCTAAAGGCAAAATACCACCAGCTCACGGCCGACGGCAAAGCCTCAAAACTCGCCATCACAGCCATCATGCGAAAGCTCATCATCCTCGCAAACGCACTATTCAGGGACAATCGGACCTGGACACCATCTCTCCCTTGACCAACACGGATACTCTATTTGCCGGCCTTCTCTTCCTTGCCGGCCTTGTCCTCGAGCGAATGGCGCAGGATCAACGGCATTTGGCTTAACGTGAAGACAAGGGTAATGGGAATCGTGCCCCAGACCTTGAAATAAAGCCAGGCTTCCTCAGAAAAGTTGCGCCACACGATCTCGTTCAGCGCAGCCAGAAAAAGGAAGAAGAGTCCCCATCGGAAAGTGAGCTTGCGCCAGCCTTCGGCGTCGAGATTGAAGGCGGAATCAAAGACATAGCCCAACAGCGATCTGCCAAACGCCAACCCGCCAAGCAACGTGATGCCGAACAGGCTGTTGATGATTGTCGGCTTCATGAAAGCGAAGGTCTTGTCCTGCAGCCACAGCGCCAGCGCGCCAAACACAAACACCACGATGGCCGAGACCAACGGCATGATCGGCCAGCTGCGCGTCAAAATCCACGAAACGCTGAGCGATAGCGCCGTCGCCACCATAAAGAACGCTGTGGCAATCAGGATAGGCTCGCCGATATGGCCGAGGATCGGAAACTTCCCGACAAGCCACGCGCCGCGGATGGTGGTGAAAAAGAACACCAGGCCAGGCCCGAGTTCGAGCAGGAATTTCAGGCCGGGGTTCAACGCCCTGCGTCGCGGATCGGACGGGTCGCCTTCGAGGATGGGTGGGTTCATAGCGTCCTTCTTACGCATGATCCAATCCAAAGAGCCTGCAACTTTTCGGAATCATGCTCGTCAAGCCACTCCAGCGATCGCCCTGGCGAATTCGCTTGCGGAAAAGGGTTCGAGGTCGTCGACCTGTTCGCCGACGCCGATGAAATAGACCGGCAATTTGTGCTTTGCCGCGATCGCCACCAGAATACCGCCGCGCGCCGTGCCGTCCAGCTTGGTCATTACCAGGCCGTTGACGCCGGCGACATTGCGGAAGATCTCGACCTGGTTGAGCGCATTCTGGCCGGTGGTGGCATCGACCGTCTGCAGCACGGTGTGCGGCGCTTCCGGATCGAGCTTGCCCAGCACCCGGACGATCTTTTCCAGTTCCGCCATCAGTTCGGTCTTGTTCTGCAGCCGCCCGGCGGTGTCGATGATCAGCACGTCGGAGCCGGCCTCCTTCGCGCGCTCGAATGCATCGTAGGCGAGGCCGGCGGCATCGGCGCCGAGCTTCGAGGCAATGACCGGCGAGTTGGTACGCTCGCCCCAGATCTTCAGCTGCTCGATCGCGGCGGCGCGAAAAGTGTCGCCGGCGGCGAGCATCACCGAGAGGCCGCCATCGGTCAGCTTTGCCGCCAGCTTGCCGATGGTTGTGGTCTTGCCGGTGCCGTTGACACCGACGACCAGGATGACATGCGGCTTGTGGCTGAGATCGAGTTCCAGCGGCATGGCGACATGGGTCAGCACCTTCTCCACCTCGGCCGCCATGATGGCCCGGACTTCGGTGTCGGAGACGTCCTTGCCGTAGCGGCTGGCGGAGAGCGCGTCGGTAACGCGCAAAGCCGTCTCCATGCCGAGATCGGCGCGGATCAGCACATCCTCCAGATCCTGCAGCGTGTCCTCGTCAAGCTTCCGCTTGGTGAAGACGCCGGCGATGTTGCCCGACAACTCCCGGGAAGACCGGGCAAGCCCGTCTCGCATGCGCTGGAACCAGGAACGCCTCGGCGCCGGTTCGGGCGCCTTCTGCGGCTCGGCTTTCTGCTCGACCTTCTTGGTTACGGTGACTTTGCCGGGGGCGGGCTTTGGCTCCGGCGCTGGTTGCGGAACGGCTTCCGGCTCGGGCTTTACCTCCCCCCCGATGGGAGGGTGGGGCGCCGGCACGACCTCCGGTTCGGGCGCGATCTCGGTCAAGATCGGTTTCGTCTCGGCCGGCGCTGGCTGGCGGATCGGGGGCGGTATTTCGGCGGGCGGGACTTCGTGCACTGGCGCTGCCGAGGGAGCCTCGGTGGGCACTACCGGCGCTTCGACGGGTGCAGGTTCCGGCTGGGAGGGGACGATTTCTGGCTGCTGCGGCTCGGCCCGGATCTCCTCCGGTTCCTCAGCAGGCGTTTCCGGCTCGGGTGGAATGGTCGGCGGCGGCTCAGGCTTCAGCTCTTCCGGCGCCGGTTGCGGTGCCGGAGGCAACTCTGGTTCGACTGGAGGTACGGCTTCGACTTCGGGCCGCGATTCTTCGCGTTTCAAAAACTCCGGGACGGCCTGCTCGGCGGCCGGTTTCAGCGCCTCCAGTTCGTCCCATTTGATCGGCGGCAGCGGCGCGGCCTCGTCGGGCCGCTCCTCGACGACTTCCTTCTTGCCGAACGAAAATATCTTCTTGAAAAACCCAGCCATGTCTTGCGCTCTCAGGCGGCGCGGGCGGCAAGCGGCGCGGCGATCAGTCGGATACCGTCATGGCCGGCGATATCAGCCTCGACAATGTCGCCCGGAGCGCCGGCAGAGACCGCGGCCAGCGTAAACCCTTCGGTGCGGCCAAGGCCGTCACGCTCGACCAGGATCGACTGATGCGTTCCAGCGAGCGAGGCAAGATGGCGGCGATAGGCGGCCTCGCCGGCGGCGCGCAGGCGTGCCGCGCGTTGCTTGACGACGTCGCGGCGGAGCTGCGGCATGCGCGCGGCGGGCGTGCCATGGCGCGGCGAAAACGGGAAGACGTGGAGATGCGTCAGGCCGCATTCCTCGACGATCTCCAGCGAGTTTTCGAACATGGCGTCCGTCTCGGTCGGGAAGCCGGCGATGATGTCGGCGCCGAAAACAATGCCGGGGCGCAGTTTGCGCACATCCTCGCAAAAGCGGATCGACTGGTCGCGGCTGTGCCGGCGCTTCATCCGCTTCAGAATCATGTCGTCACCCGATTGCAGCGACAGATGCAGATGCGGCATCAGCCTCGGCTCGGTGGCGATGGCGTCCAGCAGATCGTCGTCGGCTTCGATCGAGTCGATCGAGGAAAGCCGCAGGCGTTTCACGTCTGGCACCTGCTTCAGGATGGTCTTGACCAATTTGCCGAGCTTCGGTGCGCCCGGCAGATCGGCGCCAAAACTGGTCATGTCGACGCCCGTCAGCACGATCTCGGCATAACCATTGCCGACGAGTCGCTTGATCTGCTCGACCACGGCGCCCATCGGCACCGAGCGCGAATTGCCGCGACCGTACGGAATGATGCAGAAGGTGCAGCGGTGGTCGCAGCCGTTCTGCACCTGGACAAAAGCGCGCGCCCGGCCCTCGATGGCGTCGACCATGTGGGCGGCCGTCTCGCGCACCGAAAAGATATCGTTGACGCGCGCCTTCTCAGTGTCGTTGACGCCGAAATCCGGCAGCGCGCGATAGGAATGCGCCTTCAGCTTTTCCTCATTGCCGAGGACGAGATCGACCTCGTCCATGGCGACGAAATCCTGCGGGCCGGTCTGCGCGGCACAGCCGGTGACGATGATGCGGGCGGCCGGGTTCTCACGGCGGGCTTTTCTGATCGACTGCTTGGCCTGGCGTACAGCCTCGCCGGTGACGGCGCAGGTGTTGAAGATGATGGCGCCGCCTTCGAGGCCGCCGAGGCCCGCAATTTCGGCTTCACGCCGCATCACCTCGGATTCATAGGTGTTCAGCCGGCAGCCGAAGGTGACGACCTCGATACCCTTGTTGCCAAGAGGAGCCATCAGGCGGCGCTTTCGGTGTCGCGCGCCCACGCCCCGGTCGACGGATCGAAGCTGCCGGAAAATTCCCATTCGGCGGCACCGGTGAGGATGACGTGGTCGTCGTCGCGCCACAAAACATGCAGCGAGCCGCCGCCGGGCGTCATCAGCGTGACGCCGCGGCCGGTACGCCGGGTGCGGGACGCGGCGACTACAGCGGCGCAAGCAGCCGTGCCGCAGGCCTTGGTCAGGCCGGCGCCGCGCTCCCAGGTGCGGATGGCCATGGTCTCCGGCGAGGTCACCTGCGCGATGGTGATGTTGGCGCGCTCGGGGAAGATCGGGTGGTTTTCGAGCAGCGGGCCGAAGCGCTCGAGCTCGTACGACCAGACGTCGCGGTCGACCCAGAAGATGGCGTGCGGATTGCCCATCGAGACGACCGACGGCGAATGCAGCACCGGAGCATCGATCGGGCCGATCTGCAGCTCGATCATGCGGGTGTCGCGGAATTCCTCGGCCAGCGGGATGTCCTGCCAGCCAAAGCGCGGCCTGCCCATGTCGACCGAGATCATTCCGTCGGCATGTTCCTCGGCATTGAGGATGCCGGCGACTGTTTCAAAGGCAAATGTCTTCTGGCCGGTCTCGGCGGCGAGCGCCTGGACGACACAACGCATGCCGTTGCCGCAGGCTTGCGCCCTGGTTCCGTCGGAATTCAAGATGTCGATGAAAAAGGCGGTGCCCGGCGTCCTGGGGTCGTGGATCGCCATGATCTGGTCGAACCTGGTCGCCGCATCGGCATTAAGCGCGACGGCTGCCGCAGGCGTCACGCGATCGGCACGGCCACGCATATCGGCAACGATGATTTCGTTGCCAATGCCGTTCATCTTGGCGAAAGGGGCCGCGCTTGCCATCGATCGAAAGGTCTCTTGCCGTTTGGCGCCTATATGGCGGATAGCGGCAGAAATTACCAGCGCGGCGTGATTTTCAAGTCACCGCGAAGACGCCAAGCACGATCAACAGGAAGATGATCAGCACGATGCCGATGAGGATGCGCGCGCCGGTGGCGGCGGCTCCGGCCAGTGCCGGCATGCCGAGCAGGCTCGCCGCGGCCGCGATAATCAAAAGAATGATGATCCACCTGATCATGAGAGACACCTCGCAGGCGACAAGTTTGAACACCTACAAACGTCTATGTGATGCCTTAGGTTCCGCCGCGCTAGACCGCCGGCACGTCCCAGACTTCGCCCGGCCGCAAGGCGCGAAAACGTTGCCGCGGCAGGCCGGCAGCATCGAGCGCTTCGCCGAGCTTTCTGGGCGGCTCGTCGATCGGCTCGTTGGTGAGCCGGAACGTGCCCCAGTGACAGCCGGCTGCATAGGCGGCGTTGCACAAAAGCATGCCTTGCACCGCCTCCTCCGGATCCTGGTGATGTGGCGCCATGAACCAGCGCGGCTCGTAGGCGCCGATCGGCAGGATGGCGAGGCGGAAGCCGCCGTGCTTTTGCGCCATCAGCCGGTAATTGACGCCACCGTGGAAGCCGGTATCGCCGGCGAAATAGATCTTTGCGTCGGGTGTCTCGACGACGAAACCCGCCCACAGCGCCATGCGCCGGTCGCGAGTACCGCGGGCCGACCAGTGGTGCACCGGCTCGACATGGACGGCGACGCCATCGCCGATATCGACCCGGTCGCCCCAGTCATGCGCGGAAAGCCTCATACGGGGCACGGCAGCGCCGATGATCGTGTCGTTGCCGAGCGGCGTCAGCAGCAGCGGGTCGTGTCTTGTCTTCAGGCGCTTCAGCGTGGCGAGGTCGAGATGGTCGTAATGGTTGTGACTGACCAGCACGAGGTCGATCGGCGGCAAATGCGAAAACGCGATGCCCGGCGGATTGACGCGTTTCGGCCCGGCGAAGGAGAGCGGCGAGACGCGTCGCGACCAGACCGGGTCGGTCAGGATGTTCAGGCCGGCTGTCTGGACGAGCAGCGAGGAATGACCGACCATGGTGAGGCGCAGCGCAGAACCATCGATGCGCTCGACCGGTCTTGCCGGTGGAAACGGGCTCGGATCCGCCGCCGGCCATTTCGAGCGCTCGCGGCTCAATTGCCATTTCAACAGATCGGCAAAGCGACCGGGCGGCCGTCCGTCGGGATTGAAGAACAAGGTGCCGTCGAAATGATCGCTGGGCGGCCCGCTGTAATAGCGGTTGGCGGCTCTCTTTCTCGCGGCCAAGAAATCGGCTCCCTGCAGTTTGCTGATCGCCAAGAGATAATGCCGGCGCCGGCCCGCACAAGCATTTGAGGTGAACGCCAGGGATTTGGCGCCAGCGCGCCGTATCGAAATCAACCGGAGGTGTCGGCCAAACGGCCAAGGCGTAACGCAATTTCAGGCAATGTGCATTTTGCGACAAATTTGCAACATTACCGGCGCAAACCGTATTTTAACCATATCGGGTTGAAATTTCGCCACCTTCTCCATCTTGGTGAGGGGGACATTGCGCGGACGGCACCCCCAGCCCGATCCGACGGAGGTTGAAGAATGAAATTTTCGAAAACCGGCCTGCTGGCCGTATCGCTGGCCGCGCTCGTTGCGAGCGGCTGTTCAACCTCACGGTTCACATCGATGGACGAGCAGCAGCCGGCGCCGCTGGAAGCTGCGCCCGCCGGCAAGGTGACCGCAAACCAGCTGCCGCCGCCGGCGACACCCGGCCCGGCCGATCCGTCGAAATTTCCGACCGCGCCGCAGAACACCCAGGTCGCCTCGCTGCCGCCGGACGGGACGGCGCCGGCCGGTGCGGCCGACCTTACCGCGTCCAGCGTCGCCGGCGTGTGGAAGGCAAGCGTGTCCGGCCAGAGCTGTCAGGTGGCGACGCCGCAAACCAAATTCGGTTCGGGCTACCGCGCCGGACCGCTGCATTGCCCGGCGCCGCTCGATGGCATCAAATCCTGGAACGTCGCCGGCAAGCAACTGACGCTCTACGACGAGAATGGCGGCACGCTGGCACGGCTTTATTCCTCAGGCGGCGAGAAATTCGACGGCCAGACTTCCAACGGCCTGCCGATCTCGCTTACAAGGTAAGAGAACGGCCCCCCATTGTTACGCAATTCCGGACAGAAAACCGCTGCACACTTTTCTTGGAATTGCTCTCTTTTGTTTTTTACGCAATTCCGGACAGAAAACCGCTGCACACTTTTCTTGGAATTGCTCCGGAACGACGTGACCAATGCATCTGCGTGACGGCCTCCAGACTCATGCGACCGTCAAGCAGCGCTATGACCATCTAGTCGAGACGGGCGCCATCGGGCGCGATCCGGCGCAGGAGCGGATCGCCGCTGCGCTCGACCGGCTGATCGAAGAGATATCGGCAAAGCGGCTGGCGCAGAAATCAAGCGCGCTGGGGTGGTTGTTCGCCCGCAAGCGCGAGGTGCACGAGGCGGTCAAGGGCCTTTATATCCATGGCGGCGTCGGCCGCGGCAAGACCATGCTGATGGACATGTTTTTCGAGCTGCTGCCGGTGCGGCGCAAGCGCCGGGTGCATTTCAACGACTTCATGGCCGACGTGCAGGACCGCATTCAGAAGCACCGGCAGGCTCGCAAGAACGGCACGGCCAAGGAGGACGACCCGATCCCGCCGGTGGCGCGCGCGCTGGCCGAGGAAGCCTGGGTGCTATGCTTCGACGAGTTCTCCGTCACCGACATCGCCGATGCGATGATCCTGTCAAGGTTGTTTTCGGCGTTGTTTGCCAATGGCGTGGTGCTGGTTGCCACTTCCAATGTCGCGCCGCAGGATCTCTACCGCGACGGCCTGAACCGTCAGTTGTTTTTGCCGTTTGTCGCTATCCTGGAGCGCCACGCGCAGGTGCTGGCGCTGGACGCCGACAAGGATTACCGCCTCGACAAGCTCAGCCGCATGCCGGTCTACATCACCGCGGCCGATGCCGCCGCCGACCATGCGCTCGACGACGCGTGGGCGGTGATGACGCATGGCAGGCCGACGGCCGAGACGATGCTGACGGTGAAGGGCCGGCACGTCATGGTGCCGCGGGCTGCAGGGGAGGCTGCGCGGTTTTCCTTCGCCGATCTCTGCGAGAGGCCGCTCGGCGCCCGCGACTATCTTGCCATTGCCGCCCGCTTCTCGACCATCTTCATCGACCATGTGCCGGTGCTCGGCGAAGGCAAGCGCAACGAAGCCAAGCGCTTCATCCTGCTGGTCGATACGCTCTACGATCATCATGTACGGCTGGTGATGAGCGCCGCGGCACCGCCGGCGCAGCTCTATACGGCCAAGCGCGGCAACGAAGTCTTCGAGTTCGAGCGCACCGCATCGCGGCTGATCGAGATGCAGAGCCACGACTGGCTGGAGGACTGGGCGAAGAGGCAGAGGGCGCAGGGATCATCGACGGAGGCACGGCAGGCACAGGCGTGAGGGATAGTACCGAAGCGGGCGCTGCCGCCGGCGCCTATAATCGATAAACATACATGACAAACCCCTCCGCCGGCCCATGCGGCTCTTTTCGCGACTCGTAAAGTGCGCGAGCAGCGACATTGTCCGGCTCGGTGCCGACCCACGCCTCCTCACAGCCATGCTCGCGACCGAGTACCAACATGGCGCCAAGCATCCTCGTCGCAACGCCCAGGCGTTGAAAGGCCGGCGCCACGCCGACCTCGTCTATGTAGAGTTCGCTCACCTTGTCCGGGTGGCGGTGGATGACGGCTGCGCATTGGCCAACGACGATGTCGTCGGCGAGGGCCACGACCATGAAATGACCGGGCTCCGCGAGATAGGCGGAGAGCCGATCCGGCCTGACCGGCTCGTCGAAGACTTCGTCGGCAACCCGCATCACAAGGGCGTCATCGCCAGGAAACAGCCTTCTGATTTCCAGTGCCATTGTGTAGAATTCCTCTAGTCGGCTTCAGAATTTTGACGTTTACGTAATTCCCATTGTTTCTAACCGATTGAAATTACTCACTCCAAAATAATCGTTTGAATTTTTGTGCGGCCGGGGCTATTGCGTGCGGCGAATTTCGCGGTTCCGCAGCATTCCGGCCTCTTCCTCCGACGCCGTCATCAAATCGTCAAGGATTTGGGCGCCGTCATAGTCAAAGGGAAAACATCCTGACATGGCACGCAACAAGATAGCGCTCATCGGCTCGGGCATGATCGGCGGCACCCTCGCCCACATGGTCGGCCTCAAGGATCTCGGCGACGTCGTGCTGTTCGATATCGCCGAAGGCATCCCGCAAGGCAAGGGACTGGACATCGCGCAGTCGTCGCCGGTCGATGGGTTCGACTCGAGGCTGACCGGCGTCAACGACTATGCCGGCATCGAGGGCGCCGATGTCTGCATCGTCACCGCCGGCGTGCCGCGCAAGCCCGGCATGAGCCGCGACGATCTTCTAGGCATCAATCTGAAGGTGATGGAGCAGGTCGGCGCCGGCCTCAAGAAATACGCGCCGAAAGCCTTCGTCATCTGCATCACCAATCCGCTCGACGCCATGGTCTGGGCGCTGCAGAAGTTTTCCGGCCTGCCCAAGAGCCATGTCGTCGGCATGGCCGGCGTGCTCGACAGTTCGCGCTTTCGTTATTTCCTGGCCGAGGAATTCAAGGTCTCGGTCGAGGACGTCACCGCCTTCGTGCTCGGCGGCCATGGCGATTCCATGGTGCCGATGATCCGCTATTCGACGGTTGCCGGCATCCCGCTGCCCGACCTCATCAAGATGGGCTGGACCTCGAAAGAGCGGCTCGACCAGATCGTGCAGCGCACCCGCGACGGCGGCGCCGAGATCGTCGGCCTGCTCAAGACAGGCTCCGCCTTTTATGCGCCGGCCGCCTCGGCCATCGCCATGGCCGAAGCCTATCTCAAGGACAAGAAGCGGGTGCTGCCCTGTGCGGCGTACCTCTCCGGCCAATATGGCGTCAAAAACACCTATGTCGGCGTTCCCGTGGTAATCGGCGCCGGCGGCGTCGAGCGGATCATCGAGATCGAGCTCGCGAAGAGCGAGCAGAAGATGTTCGACAATTCGGTCGCGGCGGTGCAGGGCCTGTGCGACGCCTGCGTCAAGATCGCTCCGCATCTCGCGGCCAAGTAAGCCGGTAATCAAGCCCGCCAAGCAAGCTGGAGACATAGCGCATGAACATCCATGAGTATCAGGGCAAGGCGCTGCTGAAAGGCTTTGGCGCACCCGTGGCCGAGGGCGTGCCGGTGTTCAAGGCGAGCGAGGCGGAAGCTGCCGCCAAGGCGCTGCCCGGCCCACTCTATGTGGTCAAGAGCCAGATCCATGCCGGCGGCCGCGGCAAGGGCAAGTTCAGGGAGCTCGGGCCCGATGCCAAGGGCGGCGTCAGGCTGGCGAAGTCGGTGGCCGAGGTCGTCGCCAACGCCAAGGAGATGCTCGGCCATACGCTGGTCACCAAGCAGACCGGCCCGGCCGGCAAGCAGGTCAACCGGCTCTATATCGAGGACGGCGCCGACATCGAGCGCGAGCTCTATCTGTCGATCCTGGTCGACCGCTCGGTCGGGCGCGTCGCCTTCGTCGTCTCGACCGAGGGCGGCATGGACATCGAGGCGGTCGCCCACGACACGCCGGAAAAGATCATTACCGTCGCCATCGACCCGGAAAAGGGCGTGACGGCCGACGATGTGAAGAAGCTCAACGCCGCACTGAGACTCGACGGCGACGCCGCCAGGGATGGCGCGACCCTGTTTCCGATCCTCTACAAGGCGTTTGTCGAGAAGGACATGAGCCTGCTCGAGGTCAACCCTTTGATCGTCATGAAGAGCGGCCGGCTGCGCGTGCTCGACGCAAAAGTGTCGTTCGACAACAATGCGCTGTTCCGTCACCCGGACGTGCTCGAATTGCGCGACACCACCGAAGAGGACGAGAAGGAGATCGAGGCATCGAAATACGACCTCGCCTATGTCGCGCTCGACGGTAATATCGGCTGCATGGTCAACGGCGCCGGCCTTGCCATGGCGACGATGGACATCATCAAGCTCTACGGCGCCGAACCCGCCAACTTCCTCGATGTCGGCGGCGGCGCGTCGAAAGAAAAGGTGACGGCGGCGTTCAAGATCATCACCAAGGATCCGGCGGTCAAAGGCATCCTGATCAACATCTTCGGCGGCATCATGAAGTGCGACATCATCGCCGAGGGCGTCATCGCCGCGGTCAAGGAGGTCGGCCTGCAAGTGCCGCTGGTGGTGCGGCTGGAAGGCACCAATGCCGAGCTCGGCAAGAAGATCATCAACGACAGCGGGCTGAACGTGGTGTCGGCCGATGACCTCGATGACGCAGCCAAGAAGATTGTCGCGGCGGTGAAGGGCGACTGATGCATCGGTTGCTGGCCATAGCGCTCTGCGGCATGGCCTTTTGGGCCAGCGCTGCTGCGGCCGCGGATAGTTCGAAGTCGCCCGCCTGGATCGGCAAGAGGGTCAATCTCTTCATGAACTTATGTCCGGCAACGGCGCCCAGCTTCGGCCGGTTCAACGCGGTTGCCCGGCAAAGCGGGTTCAAGGCCGGATCCGACGGGCTACAAGTCTACAAGGCTACGGAAATCGTTGCCTCAATCAAGAGTTCGAACGGTCGCTGCGACTGCCTGGTCTCCTTCGGCACCAACGATCCGAAGCTGGCCGCCAACATGATCCTGAAAAGGCTTCTGACCAAATATGGCAGCAGTTTCCAAGCCGATGATGACCCCAAGTCCCTTGGTGAATTGAGAACGTCTGGCGGCAATTTATCGGTGCAGATCGTGACGATCCGGCGCGCCGGGGGCCGATGGATCGGTGCTGTCGTTCACGGAAACCAAAAATGCCCAGCTTGAAAACAGAACTTCAGGGTCAAGGTTGATAGGCGATGCCTCCGCACAAGATAAACCTCGTCGAGGCGGCGGATCAGAAGATCAAGAAGGTCTTCGATCCGCATATCGCCGGCGACGTGAACGACAGCCAGGTCAAGATCGCCAAATTCGGCGATGTCTTCGACTGGCACGCGCATGACAATGAAGACGAAGCATTCTTGGTGCTGCGCGGCCGCATCGCCATCGATTTCCGCGACGGCACGGTTGAGCTTGGCAGCGGCGAGTTCATCGTTGTGCCGCGCGCCGTCGAGCACCGGCCGCGCTCGCTCAGCGAACAGCCGGTGGTGCTGATGTTCGAGCCGGCGACGACGCTCAACACCGGCAACGCTAAGAGCGACCTCACCGTCGCCGATCTCAAGCGGCTCTGACCATGAACGCTGCGCCCTTCTCCTCACTCTCGGCCGATCACCAGCGCCTGCGGGCGCTGGTCGGAGCGTGGCGCGGCGAGGAAGAGGTGTCGGCCACGAAATGGGCCGACGGCGGAACAGCGAGTTCGGAAATACTGGCAGAGGCACAGTTCGGCGGCCTGTTCGTAGTGCAGCGCTATCGCCAGCGCCGCGACGGCACGGTTTCGTTCGGCGCGTACAGCGTGTTCGGCTTCGACCAGCAAAACAAAATCGTCACCATGCACCAGTTCGATTCGATGGGTTTCGTGCCGATGTCGCCGGCCAAAGGCAGCTGGAACGGCACGGAGCTGGTTCTGGAGCGGTCGTCGCAGCGCGGCTCCGCGCGTGTGACTTATATTTTCGACAATGCCGATGCCTTCGGCATGCGACTGCATTTCAAACCTGCCGGCGGCGATGGCTGGCAAGACATGGTGAGCGGCGTCTACCGGCGCGTCTCGCCTTCCTCGATCAATGGTTTTTAGAAAAGGGCTCCGATGTCCATTCTCGTCGACAAGAACACCAAGGTGCTGGTGCAGGGCCTGACCGGCAAGACCGGCACGTTCCATACCGAACAGGCGCTCGCCTATCACGGCACAAAGATGGTCGGCGGCATCCACCCCAAGAAGGGCGGCGAAACCTGGACCGGCGCCAAGGGCGAGGCGCTTCCGATCTTCGCCACCGTAGCCGAAGGCAAGGCCAGGACCGGCGCCAACGCTTCGGTCGTCTACGTGCCGCCGGCGGGTGCTGCCGAAGCGATCCTGGAAGCGATCGAGGCCGAGATCCCGCTGATCGTCTGCATCACCGAGGGCATACCGGTGATGGACATGATCAAAGTCAAGGCAAGGCTCGACCGTTCGACATCGCGGCTTATCGGCCCCAACTGCCCCGGCGTGCTGACCCCCGATGAATGCAAGATCGGCATCATGCCCGGCAACATCTTCCGCAAGGGCTCGGTCGGCGTTGTTTCCCGCTCGGGAACGCTTACCTATGAGGCGGTGTTCCAGACCACGAATGTCGGCCTCGGCCAGACCACTGCCGTCGGCATCGGCGGCGATCCGGTCAAAGGCACGGAGTTCATCGACGTGCTGGAGATGTTCCTCGCCGACGACGAGACCAAGTCGATCATCATGATCGGTGAAATCGGCGGTTCGGCCGAGGAAGACGCCGCGCAATTCCTCAAGGACGAGGCAAAGCGCGGCCGCAGCAAGCCGATGGCCGGCTTCATCGCCGGGCGCACCGCACCGGCGGGCCGCACTATGGGCCATGCGGGCGCGGTCATCTCCGGCGGCAAGGGCGGCGCGGAAGACAAGATCGCGGCGATGGAATCGGCCGGCATCAAGGTTTCGCCGTCGCCGGCCCGGCTCGGCACGACGCTGGTCGAGGCGATCAAGGGTTAGGGGAGTAAGGGAGTACGGGAATAGGGGAGTAGGGAACAAGACGAGGGCATTTGCCCTACTCCCTTACTCCCCTATTCCCTTACTCCCCTCCAACAAAGGAGACGAAGCAAAGGCTTCGACAGTGACATGGCAAGACAAGATCAGGCCAACGACCAATTTTCGCTTACCTCTTTCCTCTATGGCGGCAATGCCGATTATATCGACGCGCTCTATGCCGCCTATGAGGACGATCCCGCTTCGGTCGATCCCGAATGGCAGGACTTCTTCGCGGCGCTGAAGGATGACGCCGGCGACGTGCGCAGGAACGCCAAGGGCGCCTCTTGGGCCAAGCCCACCTGGCCGATGCAGGCCAATGGCGAGCTGGTCTCGGCGCTGGACGGCAATTGGGGCCTGATCGAAAAGCACATCGAAAAAAAGGTCAAGGACAGGGCGGCCGGCAACGGCGCAGCGCTTTCCGACGCCGACGTGCATCAGGCGACGCGCGATTCCGTCCGCGCCATCATGATGATCCGCGCCTTCCGCATGCGCGGTCATTTGCACGCCAATCTCGATCCGCTCGGCATCGCCAAGCCGCTCGAGGACTATAACGAGCTGTCGCCGGAGAATTACGGCTTCACCGAAGCCGATTACGACCGGCCGATCTTCCTCGACAATGTACTCGGGCTGGAATTCGGCACCATCCGGCAGATGCTCGATATCCTGACCCGGACCTATTGCTCGACGCTCGGCGTCGAATTCATGCATATTTCCGATCCCGAGGAGAAGGCCTGGATCCAGGCGCGCATCGAGGGTACCGACAAGGAGATCTCCTTCACCGCCGCCGGCAAGAAGGCGATCCTGCAGAAGCTTGTCGAGGCGGAAGGCTTCGAGCAATTCATCGATGTCAAGTACAAGGGCACCAAGCGCTTCGGCCTTGATGGCGGCGAGTCGCTGATCCCGGCGCTGGAGCAGATCATCAAGCGCGGCGGCCAGCTCGGCATGAAGGAGATCGTGCTCGGCATGGCGCATCGCGGCCGGCTGAACGTGCTGTCGCAGGTGATGGCCAAGCCGCACCGCGCCATTTTCCATGAGTTCAAGGGCGGCTCCGCTGCGCCCGACGAGGTCGAGGGCTCGGGCGATGTGAAGTACCATCTCGGTGCCTCGTCGGATCGCGAGTTCGACGGCAACAAGGTGCATCTGTCGCTGACCGCCAATCCCTCGCATCTGGAAATCGTCGACCCGGTGGTGATGGGCAAGGCGCGCGCCAAACAGGACTATCTGTTCGGCCGCAGCCGCGAGGAGATCGTGCCGCTGGAAGAGCGTGCTAAGGTGCTGCCCTTGCTGCTGCATGGCGACGCCGCCTTTGCCGGCCAGGGCGTGATTGCCGAAATCCTCGGCCTGTCGGGCCTGCGCGGCCACCGCGTCGCCGGCACGCTGCATTTCATCATCAACAACCAGATCGGCTTCACCACCAACCCGCGCTTCTCGCGCTCGTCGCCCTATCCGTCCGACGTGGCCAAGATGATCGAGGCGCCGATCTTCCACGTCAATGGCGACGATCCGGAAGCCGTGGTCCATGCGACCAAGGTGGCGATCGAATTCCGCATGAAGTTCCACAAGCCTGTCGTGGTGGACATGTTCTGCTACCGCCGCTTCGGCCACAATGAGGGCGACGAGCCCGCCTTCACCCAACCGATCATGTATCGCAAGATCCGCAACCAGAAGACGACGGTGCAGATCTATGCCGACCGGCTGATTTCCGAAGGCCACATCACCCAGGCCGAGTTCGAAAAGATGAAGGCCGATTGGCGGGCGCATCTCGAGCAGGAATTCGAGGTGGGCCAGCATTACAAGCCGAACAAGGCGGACTGGCTGGACGGCGCGTGGTCCGGCCTGCGCTCGGCCGACAACCAGGACGAACAGCGGCGCGGCAAGACCGCCGTGCCGGTCAAGATGCTGAAGGAGATCGGCAAGAAACTGACCGAGGTGCCGAAGGATTTCGAGGCGCACAGGACGATCATCCGCTTCCTCGACAACCGCCGCCAGGCGATCGAGTCCGGCGAAGGCATCGACTGGTCGACGGCCGAGGCGCTGGCCTTCGGCGCCATCCTGCTCGACGGCAATCCGATCCGGCTGTCCGGACAGGATTCGGAGCGCGGCACCTTCTCGCAGCGCCATTCCGTGCTCTACGACCAGCGCGACGAGACACGCTACATTCCGCTCAACAATCTGTCGGCGGCGCAGGCCGGCTTCGAGGTCATCAACTCGATGCTGTCGGAAGAGGCCGTGCTCGGCTTTGAATATGGCTACTCGCTGGCCGAGCCGAAGGCGCTGACGCTGTGGGAAGCGCAGTTCGGCGACTTCGCCAACGGCGCCCAGGTGGTGTTCGACCAGTTCATCTCGTCGGGCGAGCGCAAATGGCTCAGAATGTCGGGCCTCGTCTGCCTGCTGCCGCATGGCTATGAAGGCCAGGGGCCGGAGCACTCGTCGGCCCGGCTCGAGCGCTTCCTGCAGCTTTGCGCCGAAGACAATATGCAGGTCGCCAACGTCACGACGCCGGCCAATTACTTCCACATCTTGCGCCGGCAATTGAAGCGGGACTTCCGTAAGCCGCTGATCCTGATGACGCCGAAGTCGCTGCTGCGCCACAAGCGGGCGGTATCGACGCTGCCGGAGATGTCGGGCGAAAGCGCCTTTCACCGGCTGTTGTGGGACGATGCCCAGCTGCTGTCGGGCCAGGCCATCAAGCTCACCAAGGATTCGAAGATCCGCCGTGTCGTGATCTGTTCGGGCAAGGTCTATTACGACCTCTACGAGGAGCGCGAGAAGCGCGGCATCAACGACATCTATTTGCTGCGCGTCGAGCAGCTCTATCCGTTCCCGGCCAAGGCGCTGATCACCGAACTGTCGCGCTTTCGCAATGCCGAGATGGTGTGGTGCCAGGAGGAGCCCAAGAACATGGGCGCATGGTCGTTCATCGACCCGTATCTCGAATGGGTGCTGGCGCATATCGACGCCAAGCATCAGCGGGTGCGCTATACCGGCCGGCCAGCCGCCGCCTCGCCGGCGACCGGATTGATGTCGAAGCATCTCGCCCAGCTTGCCGCCTTGCTCGACGACGCGCTTGGTGAATAGAACAGAACCGAAAGAAACGGACAGGCACAATGGCAACCGAAATCCGCGTCCCGACACTTGGTGAATCCGTCACCGAGGCGACCATCGGCAAATGGTTCAAGAAGGTCGGCGACGCGATCGCCGCCGATGAGCCGCTGGTCGAGCTCGAAACCGACAAGGTGACGGTGGAAGTGCCGGCCGCCGCCGCGGGCACGCTCGCCGAGATCGCCGTCAAGGAAGGCGAGACGGTCGGCGTCGGCGCACTGCTCGGCACGATTTCGGCGGGCGCCGGCGCGGCAGCCAATGCCGCCGCCGCTCCGGCGGACAAACAGGATGCGGTATCGCAGGCTTCGGCTCCCACCGCAGCCTCGAGCGTCAAGCAGGCCGCTGCCGAGACGGCCAAGATCGCCGGCGACGCCGGCGCGATCGAGACGCGCACCATGCCGCCGGCGCCGTCGGCGGCAAAGCTGCTGGCCGAGCACAATCTCGCGGTCGACCAGGTGTCGGGCTCGGGCAAGCGCGGCCAGGTGCTGAAAGGCGACGTGCTCGACCTTATCGCCAGGGGCGCGCCGTCGCAGCCGGCCGAAATGCCGAAGGCAGCGCCTGTACCGGCACCCGTTGCCGCGCGCGCGCCGTCCCCGGCCGACGATGCGTCGCGCGAGGAGCGCGTGCGCATGACCAAGCTGCGCCAGACCATCGCGCGCCGCCTCAAGGAAGCGCAATCGACCGCCGCCATGCTGACCACATTCAACGAGGTCGACATGAGCGCGGTGATGGCGCTGAGGGGCAAATACAAGGACGTGTTCGAGAAGAAGCACGGCGTGAAGCTCGGCTTCATGGGCTTCTTCACCAAGGCCGTCACCCATGCGCTGAAGGAGATCCCGTCGGTCAATGCCGAGATCGACGGCACCGACATCATCTTCAAGAACTACGCTCATATCGGCGTTGCCGTCGGTACAGAGAAAGGCCTTGTCGTGCCGGTTGTGCGCAATGCCGACCAGATGTCCATCGCCGAAATCGAGAAGGACATCGGCAGGCTGGGGCTTGCGGCGCGCGACGGCAAGCTCTCCGTCGCCGATATGCAAGGCGGCACGTTCACGATTTCCAACGGTGGCGTTTACGGGTCGCTGATGTCGACGCCGATCCTCAATGCGCCGCAGTCGGGCATTTTGGGCATGCACAAGATCCAGGAGCGGCCGGTGGTGGTCGGCGGCCAGATCGTGATCCGGCCGATGATGTATCTGGCGCTCTCCTACGACCACCGCATCGTCGACGGCAAGGAAGCGGTGACCTTCCTGGTCCGCGTCAAGGAAAGCCTGGAGGACCCTGAGCGGCTGGTGCTCGACCTCTAGGGGGGCTCCGGTGGCTGAGCCGATCGACCCGATAGATCTGTTCGAACTATTGTCGACAGGCCGTGCTGGCCCAATCGAGCTCGGCAAGAGCGACCGCGAGACGGTTCGCAGCTTGATAGATCCGGAGGATCTGCGGGCGGACAATCATTATCGCCACGGAGACGCCGGATCGGCGTGGTGCATCTATGGTGCCAATTGCGAGTTCTTCTTCAGTCCCGATTTTCGTCTGAGGTCGATTAGTGTCGAGCCTGTCTTCGGAAGACTGGAATCGGGTGGAACGATTGCGACTTGGTACGGCCATCTTAACGTCGATGTGGGCCGGCATCCCGTGACTTTTGCAGGCACACAACCGATTGCCATACATACCTTGCCCAAGGCACTGCAGTTCCTGAACAAGAGCGAGTTCAAGTGGGCAATCGGCGGCGGTCGTGAGCGCGACGTCTATATTGAGCTGGCGGAGAGTTCTCGCATCTTGACCCTCAAATACGAGGTGAACGCGGTTCCGGTCGACAGGAATGAAAACGTAGCGTTTGAGATAGACTATTTTCTTTCGACGGTCTTCATCCTCGATCAAGCTGTTCAAGGCGGATAGCAGTGACGATCCGTTCTTTCTTGTCCGAAAGCCTGTCGACCGCATCGATAGCGGTCGGCGCGGCGATGATCCCGGCGGCCGCGCACGCCGCCTGCCCGCTCGAGCTCGCCGTCTATGGCGATCCTGAAGACGCCGCCGAGATCGATTTCAGGCCGACCGGCGAGTCGGCCGCCGTCACCAACAGCTTCAAGATGGTGCTCGACAAGCGCATCGTGCTCGACGGCATCGTCATGTGGACCGAGAGCGCGGCGCGGCCGCATGGCTCGCTGATGTACAAATGCCCGGCCGGCGACGTCACCGGCGACGAGCTCGCCGCCTGCACCGTGTGGGAGGGCGTCATCTACACTGCCGACGACCAGGGCAATATCGCGTTGCTGCCGGGCGAAGGAAAGGATGCGCCGAAGAAGCTGATCCTGCCCGATCTGGGAGCGTCGTTGCAGATGTCGGCGGCCTACGGCGCCAACGGCTTTTCCAAGGTGCCCTGGGACGTCTTTGCCCTGAAAGGATGTCAGGAATGAGCGCGAGCGGAAAGATCCTGCTGGTGACTGGCGGCAGCCGCGGCATCGGCGCCGCTACATGCAGGCTTGCCGCCAGGGCCGGTTATCGCATTGCGGTCAATTACATGTCGAATGCAAAAGCCGCCGAAACGGTGGTCGCCGACATCGAGGCTGCTGGCGGAGAAGCCTTTGCGGTCAAGGGCGATGTCGGCAGCGAGACGGACGTGTTGGCCATGTTCGAGGCTGTCGATGCCCGTTTCGGTCGGCTCGACGCGCTCGTCAACAATGCCGGCGTGGTCGACCAGAGCGCGCGCGTCGACGAGCTGAGCGCTGCGAGGCTGGAGCGCATGATGCGCATCAATGTGATCGCGCCGATGCTTTGCGCCCGCGAGGCGGTGAAGCGGATGTCGACCAGGCATGGCGGCAAGGGCGGTGCCATCGCCAATGTTTCTTCGATCGCGGCAAGGCTTGGCGGGCCGGGTCAATATGTCGACCACGCCGCCTCCAAGGGCGCGGTCGATTCCTTCACCGTCGGGCTTGCCCGCGAAGTGGCCGGCGAAGGCATTCGTGTCAACGCGGTCAGCCCGGGCATCATCGACACCGAAATTCATGCCTCCGGCGGTCAGCCGGATCGGGCCGAGAGAATGCGCAAGGTGGTGCCCATGCAGCGCGTCGGCACCGCCGAGGAAGTCGCAGCCGCAATTCTCTGGCTGCTGTCGGACGAGGCGTCCTACACAACCGGCGCCAATCTGGAAATCGGCGGCGGCCGCTAAAGCAAAAGGGACAGTATCATGGCCTATGACGTCGTTATCATCGGATCGGGACCAGGCGGCTATGTCTGCGCCGTCAAGGCGGCGCAGCTCGGTCTGAAGACGGCGGTGGTCGAAAAGAACCCGACCTTCGGCGGCACCTGCCTCAACATCGGCTGCATCCCGTCAAAGGCGCTGCTGCATGCGTCCGAGATGTTTGCCGAGGCCGGCCATTCCTTCGAGGCGCTCGGCGTCGAGATCGGCGCGCCCAAGCTCAACCTTGGGAAGATGATGGCACACAAGGATGCGACGGTGACGGCCAACGTCAATGGCGTCGCCTTCCTGTTCAAGAAGAACAAGATCGACAGTTTTCGTGGCACCGGCAAGGTGGTTGCGGCCGGCAAGGTGTCGGTGACCTCCGATGACGGCAAGGTCGAGGAGATCGAGACCAAGAACATCGTCATCGCCACCGGCTCCGACGTCGCCGGCATTCCCGGCGTCAAGGTCGATTTCGATGAGAAGGTGATCGTCTCGTCGACCGGCGCGCTGTCGCTGGACAAGGTGCCGGGCCATCTGGTGGTGGTCGGTGGTGGTGTCATCGGTCTGGAGCTCGGCTCGGTATGGGCGCGGCTCGGCGCCAAGGTCACCGTGGTCGAGTTCCTCGACACCATCCTGGGCGGCATGGATGGCGATGTCTCCAAGCAGTTCCAGCGCCTGCTGTCGAAGCAGGGCTTTGAATTCAGGCTGGGCGCCAAGGTGACCGGCGTCGCCAAGGCCAAGAAGGGGGCGACGGTTACCTTCGAGCCGGTCAAGGGCGGAGCAGCCGAGACGATCGAGGCGGACGCGGTGCTGATTGCGACGGGACGACGGGCCTATTCGGACGCTCTCGGGCTGAAGGAGGCCGGCGTCGACGTCGACGAGCGCGGCCGGGTCAAGACCGACGGCCATCTCAGGACCAACGTGCCCGGCATCTACGCCATCGGCGATGTCATCGCCGGGCCGATGCTTGCCCACAAGGCCGAAGACGAGGGCGTGGCGGTGGCCGAGACCATCGCCGGCCAGGCCGGTCATGTGAACTATGACGTGATTCCGAGCGTCGTCTACACCACGCCGGAAATCGCCACGATCGGCAAGACCGAAGAAGAATTGAAGAAGGCCGGCATCGACTACAAGGCCGGAAAATTCCCGTTCAGCGCCAATGGCCGCGCGCGCGCCATGCTGCACACCGACGGCTTTGTGAAAATCCTGGCCGACAAGGCCAGCGACCGTGTGCTCGGCGTCCACATCGTCGGCTTCGGGGCCGGCGAGATGATCCATGAGGCGGCCGTGCTGATGGAATTTGGCGGCTCGTCGGAAGACCTAGCCCGCACCTGTCACGCCCATCCGACAATGTCGGAAGCGGTAAAGGAGGCGGCATTGGCGACGTTCTTCAAGCCGATCCATATCTGAGCGGTTGAATCGCAGGCGACGGTGGCGATTGGCGAAATAGCCAATCTCCCCCCAAGTGGCCCCAAGTGGGGAGATGTCCGGCAGGACAGAGAGGGGCGCGAAGGATCACCACAGACGGCTTCCATTCTCAACCGCAGATGGATTCCAGGGTCTCCGCGATGTCGCTTCGCTCCTGCTCCGCGCTGGATGACGAAGATGAAGTTAGCCCATGGCTAATCGCAGCTCAGAGCATCGACGGCTGCTCTCAAAAAAACGGCCCGCCTTTCAGCGGACCGTTCATATATTAAATCAGCAGTCTGATCACTGAGCCGGTGCCGGCGCTGGTGCTGGTGCCGGGGCCGGGGCCGGGGCCGGGGCGGGCGCAGGGGCCGGAGCCGGAGCCGGAGCGGGTGTTGCCGGAGCTGGCGCAGGAGCCGGTTCGGCTGGTTTCATCGGCTCGGCGGGCGCTGGGGCGGGAGCCGGTGTGCTGGCTGCGGGCGGTTCGGCAGGCGTAGGTGCCTCGCTACGTCTTCCAAAAACATAATAGGCGACAATTGCCAGGATAACGACGACCAGGGCAATCAGCCAGCCGCTGCCGCCGCCGCTTGGCCGTGCGGAGCCCGGCGAGGTGAATGGGTCGTTCGGATTGGGTGTGTTCGCCATAAAAGTGTCCTCCGTGGATGAAAAACATCAAGTAATAGCCATCAACGTACAATCGTTGAATCGGTTTCACATTAGGCGTTGAAAACGCCGAAAACAGGGCAATTCTGATCCGGAATCGCTCGCAGGCATGCATTTCCACCGCAAAATGGGTTCGATCGAGCCAAACCGAACCTTTTTCGGTTTCTTGGCACGAAGCGCGGCTGGTCCGCCGTCGCGCCACGCGTAAGGGCTGATCCCGCCTCGGCAATGATTCGGTGTGCAACTCCGCCGTGTCGTTCAGTTGACGGCGGTCACCGTATAGCCGGTCTTGCGGAAACCCTCGACCAAGCCTTGCGCTCCGGGAAGGTGCATGGCGCCGACCGCCATGAAGACATTGCCGTGGGCGAGGATCGGCGCTGCACGATCGACCATCACCTTGTTGCGGCTGGTGATCATGGTCTGCTCGAATTCGGCGTAACCCGATTCGTCGTCGACCTGATCGGGGACGACAGCCCGAAACAGCGGTACATACATGCCAGTGTCGCCACGCCGGTAAAGCACGATCATGGTTTCGTTGACGTCGTTCACCTTGTCGCCAAGCTTCAGCGTATCGACCAGCCCCTTCAGGTGAAAGGCGATCGGCAGCGAAGCCATGGCGCGCAGCTGGTCGGCGATTGTCTCCAGCCCCTCGACCGATTTGCCCGAAGCCTCGGCGTCCTTGGCAAGCTTGACGTCGAGCACCGGCGCACCGCCAGCCTGGCGAGCTACTTCGCATGCAGGTAGCGCGACCATCGCCGACAGCAACCAAGGTTTCATCTTGGCGACGGTCGCTGGCGGGATGCCACGCGCATCGAGCGCCTTGTTGACCACCGCCGCATCCTCCGGCGACAGCAGCGACGAAAGCGTCGTCTTGTCGGTGAACATCATCAGATCCGGCTCTTTCAGCATTGCTGCCATCATCTTCTGCTTGTCGAGCACTTCGGTGGTCTCGATGATGACGGTGCCAGCCGCATCGAATGCCTTCTGCGCGGCGGGTGGCAGCGTGGTGACGCGCGGGTCGGTAACGTGCATGGTGCCGAACAGGAAGGACGGTTTTTCGCCCGATTTTTCGAGCTTCCACAGCAGGCCCTTGCCGTTCGGCGTCGCTGCCGCCTCCGCCTCGATCTTGCGGTAGGCAGCCGGGTCGTCCTTTTGCAGCGCGCTCAGCATATCGCTACCGGTGCAGGCCGAAGTCTCGGCGCGTGCCTTGCCCGCCGCGAGCAGCGCGACGATGAGGAAAGAGAGGAAAAACAGGGCGTTCAGCGCGACGAGCAGCTTCAGCGACACATGGGTCGCGCGGTCGGCGATGGCGATGAGGCGTTTCATGCTGCGGTTCTAGGCGCAAAAAGCGGCAAAACGGTTAACCGGCGCATCAAAATTGTTGCGAGATGGCCACCGACACATGCATCGATCACGCACGAGGATGAGCTGCTTCGTAAATCTCGAGCAGCCTGGCGGTGTCGACGCCGGTGTATATCTGGGTTGTCGACAGGCTGGCGTGGCCGAGCAACTCCTGGATGGTGCGCAGGTCGCCGCCGCGCCCTAGCAGATGCGTGGCGAAGGAATGGCGCAGCGCATGCGGCGTCGCCGTGTCGGGCAGGTTGAGCGCCGAGCGCAGCTTGGCCATGTCGCGCTGGACGATTGCCGGGTTGAGTGGGCCGCCGCGGGCACCGCGAAACAGCAGGCCCTTGGGATCGAGATGCCAAGGGCAGAGGCGGCGGTATTCGGCAATCGCCCGCAGCGCCACCGGCAGCACCGGCACAAGCCGGGTCTTGCCACCCTTGCCGGTGACGCGCAGCACGGTATCACCAGGTGAGGAAAGATCGGCGCTCGACAGGCCGAGCGCCTCGGAAATCCGCAAACCGGACCCATAGAGCAGGGTCAGCACGGCGGCGTTGCGCGCGGCAATCCACGGCTCCTCCGCCAGTTGGCCTTCCACCGAGACGACGTGTTTTGCATCGCTTGCGGTCAGCGGCTTGGGCAGCGATTTCGGCTGCCGCGGCGCGCGCAAGGCTGTCGCACCTGCCGCATTGGCGAGGCCGCGCCTTTCCAGGAAACGCAACAGCGAGCGGATGCCGGCCAGCCCGCGCCCGAGCGTACGGGCGCCGGCGCCCTCGGCACGGCGGGCAGCGAGAAAGCCGCGCAAATCGGCGGGGCGCAGATCGGCGATGTCGGAAATGCCGGGCGAGCCGCCGCAATGGCCGGTCAGGAAATGCAGGAACTGGCGTGTGTCGCGCTCATAAGCCTCGACGGTTTCGGGCGATAGCCGGCGTTCGCGCGCCAGCATCTTCAGCCAGGCCTCGCGCGCCGCCTGCAGGTCGGGTTTTGCCGAT
Organism: Mesorhizobium sp. M1273; assembly: GCF_040318195.1. Lineage (NCBI taxonomy): Bacteria > Pseudomonadati > Pseudomonadota > Alphaproteobacteria > Hyphomicrobiales > Phyllobacteriaceae > Mesorhizobium > Mesorhizobium sp. M1273. The sequence goes on from NZ_JAMYLV010000030.1 coordinate 24,655, forward strand.
ATGAGGAATTCCTGCATTGCACTCTTCCAGTTCCCCGCCATCTTCCGGCACGCGGGTTAGGAAGCGGTGAAGAGCGGCGTCATTGAAATGACGACGGGCTGGGGTTAGAGCAAAGCAAAGGATTTTCCGCAGATGAGCAAGCCGCAAAACCCCGTCCAGATGGCCGTGATCGGTGCCGCGCACGGCATCAAGGGCGAATTGCGCGTCAAGAGCTTTACCGGCGACCCGCTGGCGCTGGCCGATTACGGTCCCCTCTACGCCAGGGACGGCCGCGCCTTCCAGATCGTTGACATCAGGCCCGCCAACACCGTGGTGGTGGTGCGCTTCAAAGGCGTCAACGACCGCAATGCCGCCGAGGCGCTGGCCGGCACCGAATTGTTCGTCGATCGTTCGGTGTTGCCCGATGAGGGCGAAGAGGATGAATTCTACCATGCCGACCTCGTCGGACTGGAGGTCAAGGACGACACCGGTGCGGTCGTCGGCAAGGTCGTCGCCGTGCACAATTTCGGCGGCGGCGACATTCTCGACGTGACGCTGGCGGGGCGCAAGGGCGTGCTCATCCCGTTCACTCAGGCCGCCGTTCCGGAAGTGTCGATCGCCGGCGGCTTTGTCCGCGTTGATCCAGCCGCCGCAGGTTTGGTCGAGGATGAGGACGGCGAGCCTCCCGCTGACGACGGTTTCGACCCCAGGGGCAGGCCGCGCGGGCCGAGGGACGCCGGAGGCAACCGGTGAGTTTTTCGGTTTCGGTGCTGACGCTCTATCCCGAGATGTTTCCCGGCGCGCTTGGCCTGTCGCTGGCCGGCCGCGCCCTCGAGACCGGCATTTGGTCGCTCGAAACGATCCAGATCCGCGACTTTGCCAGCGATCGTCACCGTACCGTCGATGACACGCCGGCCGGCGGCGGCGCCGGCATGGTGATGCGGGCAGACGTGCTGGCCAGCGCCATTGACCATGCCTCGCCGGCAGCCGATCCACGTCCGCGCCTGCTGATGAGCCCGCGCGGCAAGCCGCTGAACCAGGCACGCGTGCGCGAACTCGCCGCTGGGCCGGGTGCGGTGATCGTCTGCGGCCGCTTCGAAGGCGTCGACCAGCGGGTCATTGAGGCGCGCGGCCTCGAAGAAGTTTCGATCGGCGACTTCATCCTGTCCGGCGGCGAGCCGGCGGCACTGGTGCTGCTCGACGCCGTGGTGCGCCTGCTGCCCGGCGTCATGGGCAATGCGGTATCGGGCGAGGAAGAGAGCTTTGAAAACGGCCTGCTCGAACATCCGCATTATACGCGGCCGCAGGAGTTCGAGGGCCGGCCGATTCCCGAAGTGCTGATTTCGGGCAATCACAGGAAGATCGCGGCGTGGCGGCGGGCCGAAGCGGAGAGGCTGACGAAGGAGCGACGACCGGATCTTTCAGCCGCTCAGCCCTTATCGAAATAGTAGAAAGCCAGGAACAGGCCGACGGCGATGACGAAGCCGCGCACCGCGTTCTGCGGCACGCGCCTGGCGATCCAGACGCCGGCATAGCCGCCCAGCGCGCCACCCGGGATCATGATGATCGCCTGCAGCCAGGCAATGACGCCGCCCGAGACGAAGACGAGGATGGCAACCGCAGCGATGACTACGGCCAGCATGTTCTTCAGTGCGTTCAGCCGGTGATAGTCGCCGGACTGGGTGAGACCGAGCGTCGCCAGCATCATGACGCCCATGCCGGCGCCGAAGAAGCCGCCATAGACGGCGGTGGCGAACTGCGCCAGCGACCCGACCAGCGAACCTACCGCGGCCTCATGCCCCGGCTTGGGCGCCGGCTTCAGCCATGGCCCGGCAGCGAACAATGCGGTTGCCGCCAGCAGCAGCCACGGCACCAAGGCGCGGAACAACGGGTTGTCGAGCCCTAGAAGGATGAGCGCGCCAGACAGCGCACCGAGAGCCGAAATGAGGCTGAGCAGCAGTGCGCCACGCCAGAAATGCTTGATGTCGTGCCAATAGGCGAGCGTCGAGGTGATGTAGCCAGGAAATTGCGTCACCGACGATGTCGCATTGGCGACGATCGGCGGCAGGCCGGCCAGGGTCATGGCGCCAAAGGTTATGAACGTGCCGCCGCCGGCAACGGCATTGACCGCGCCTGATAGAAAGCCGGCGAGAAAGAGCAGGACCGCGTCCAAGATTGGCATGAGGGTGTCGTCGCTGGAGGAAAATGCTTATCTTCCGGCTTAGGAAGCTTGACGCGCGGGCGCAACCCCCTGGACCACAAGCGATCACGGGATTGCCACAGCGGCCTCAGCCAAAAAGAAACAGCGCCAAAAAAGAAACAGCGAAGACGTGACAAAGCGCCGAAATAGCTGTATGTGCGCGCCGAACCGGAAGAAAATATGCCAAGAGCGATCTTCTGGCCCGTCAACAATGACGGTGTAGTCGCCCCTGCCCGATGTTCTCGAACAGACGTTCTCGAACGAAGGGCATAGCCGAGCGGTCGATGCGACTGCAAGGCGAGTGTCGGACGCTCTGACTGTCGGAAGAACAAGAAGTGGATTATTGAGATGGACATCCTCCGTCAGCTCGAGGCCGAGCAGGCCGCCAAGATCGAAGCCAAGCGCAAGCTCCCCGAATTCCAGCCCGGCGATACCGTGCGCGTCCAGGTCCGTGTGACCGAAGGCACCCGCACCCGCGTCCAGGCCTATGAGGGCGTCGTCATCGCCCGCGCCGGCGCCGGCTTCCAGGAAAACTTCACCGTCCGCAAGATCTCCTACGGCGAAGGCGTGGAGCGGGTGTTCCCGGTCTATTCACCGATGGTCGAAGGCGTCGAGATCGTGCGCCGCGGCAAGGTGCGTCGCGCCAAGCTGTACTATTTGCGTGACCGTCGCGGCAAATCGGCCCGCATTTCGGAAAACACCGGCGTGCGCGCCCGCAAGCTGAACGACGAAGAGCGCGATGCGCTGAACGCCGAGAAGGCGCGCATCGAGGCCGAGAAAGTGGCCGCCGCCCAGGCGCTGGCCGCCGAGAAGGCCGCGCAGGACGCCGCCGAGAAGAAGGCCGCCGACGAGGCCGCCAAGGCCGCGGAAGCAGCTGCCGCCGAATAAGGCTCTTCAAGAACGTATTTTCGGAAAGGCGGCTTCGGCCGCCTTTTTGTTTCGCGAGGCGGATTCTATTTTGCCGGGCTGCATCGGCCGCAATCGATACGGATCGTTCCGTAATGCCGCCGTTGAAAGCATTGAAATCCATTTTCGTGCCGAACGCCGCATCGGAGCGGCTTGCAAGGCGCCGGCGGAAAGCTAAAGTCGGCGCCGGATTTCCTGCATGCCTCGGCCGATCGAGGCGGTTCAGTTCCTGGGGAGCATCGTCATGATCAATTCGAAACTGCTGCTGGCCGGCCTGCTGGCTTGCCTTCTCGTGCCTGTCGCGGCTCTGGCGCAGGCGCTGCCCGACCTCGGCGGCAAGAAAGTGGTGGTGGTGACCGAAAACGCCTATCCGCCGCTGCAGTTCATCGATGCCAAGACCGGCAAGCAGATCGGTTGGGAATATGACGCGATGAACGAGATCGCCAAACGGCTGAATTTCAAGGTCGAGTACCAGAATACCTCCTGGGACGCGATGATCCAGGCGGTTTCCGACAATCAGTACAACATCGGCATGACCGGCATCACCATCAAGGACGACCGCAAGCAGAAGGTCGATTTCTCCGATCCGTATATGCGCTCGGAACAGTTCATGCTGGTGCGCGGCGACGAGAAGCGCTTCACCGATGCAAAGACGTTCGCCGCCTTCAAGGACGGGCTGATCGGCGCGCAGGCCGGCACCACGCCCTTCTACACCGCCGTCTACAGCGTGCTCGACGGCAACGAGCAGAACCCGCGCATCAAGCTGTTCGAGACATTCGGCGCGACGGTGCAGGCGCTGAAGGCCGGCGACGTCGACGTCGTGCTCACCGACGGCACTGCCGGCAAGGGCTATGTCGATGCGTCCAATGGCGGCCTTAAGCTGATCGGCGGCCCACTCGGCACCGAGGATTTCGGCTTCATCTTCCCCAAGGGCTCCGACCTGGTGAAGCCGGTCAACGCGGCAATCGCCGCGCTCAAGGCCGACGGTACGCTCGACGCGCTCAACAAGAAGTGGTTCCTTGATTACAAGATGGGGCAGTAGGCCCGCTTGTTGCGCGCATTTCATGACGATTGTGCGCGGGAACTCGCGCTGACTCTGCGCTCGTACACCCCCCTCTGTCCTGCCGGACATCTCCCCCTCAAGGGGGGAGATCGGATTTCGCATCGGCTTTCGCCAATTTTCAGTGTTGCAGAACGGGCCGCGAGGTCAAAGCTGCCGATCTCCCCCCTTGAGGGGGAGATGGCCGGCAGGCCAGAGGGGGGTGTGACAGAACGCTGCCTTCGTGACTCTGTTATCGGTACCGCTTGATGCCGTCGGCGCCTCTCGCCTCAGCCAAATCCGACTTCCCGTGGTGGCTTGCCGTGGCCGTGGCGATCGCCTTGGCCGCCGCCATCTTCATCGCTGCCAGCGACCTCTATGCCCAGGTCTTCGCAACCGTCGCCAAGGGCATCGGCGTCACCATCTTCGTCACGGTGGTCGCCTTCGCGCTGGCTTGCGCGATCGGGCTCGGCGTCGCGCTGATGGGTCTGTCGGGCTCACGCTGGCTCAGCCAGATCGGCCGCTTCTACGTCGAGATCATCCGCGGCGTGCCGATGCTGGTGCTGTTGTTCTGGATCGCCTTTGCCGGGGCGCCGGCCTTCGTCGCGGCATGGAACGCGCTGACGGCGCCGCTGCAAAGCGCCGGCCTCGTCGGTGAGCTGCTGGTACGCGACGTGTCGTTGCTTTGGCGCGCCGTCATGGCGCTGACCATCGGCTATTCCGCCTTCATCTCGGAGGTGTTCCGCGCCGGTATCCAGGCGGTCGAGAAGGGGCAGATCGAGGCGGCCAAGGCGCTCGGGCTGACGCGCACCCAGCGCTTCCGGCTGGTCATCTTTCCGCAGGCGATCCGCACCATCCTGCCGCCGCTCGGCAATGATTTCGTCGCCATGGTCAAGGATTCCTCGCTGGTCTCGGTGCTGGGCGTCGCCGACATCACCCAGATGGGCAAGATCTACGCCGCCGGCTCGTTCCGCTTCTTCGAAACCTATTCGATCGTCGCCTATATCTATCTCATCCTGACCGTTGGCCTGTCGTTGGCCTTGCGGGCGCTGGAGAAGCGGCTCCGCCACCAGCATGGGGAATAGAAGGCAGGCGAAAACGGCGCTACCATCGAGCGGACGCGACCGGGGAGGACCCATGATCATCGACAAGGCCAATGCGGCGCTGGAAGCGGTCTATACGGCCGACACGCCCGAGACGCTCGCCAAGGCCTATGCGCAATGGGCCGCGACCTATGACGGCGAAACCGCGGCGCTCGGCTATCTCCTGCCGTTCCTGATCACCGCCTGGGTGGCGCGCCATGTGCCGCCGGGCGAAGGGCCGCTGCTCGACGCCGGTTGCGGCACCGGCCTGTCGGGGCCGTCGCTCAAGGCACTTGGCTACCACGATATTGCCGGGCTCGACCTGTCGCAGGACATGCTGAAAATCGCCGGCAGCCGGCAGGCCTACAGCGAGCTGAAACAGGCGATGCTCGGCGGGCCATTGCCTTGGGCGGACGGGTATTTCCGCGCCTTTTTCTCGACCGGCGTGTTCACCATCAGCCACGCACCGGCGTCGGGCCTGCATGAACTGATACGCATCACCAGGACGGGCGGCCACGCCATCTTCACGGTCCGCGACCAGGTGTTTGAAAACGGCGGGTTCAAGGCCGTGTTTGGCGAACTGGAGCAGGCGAAAAAATGGCGGCCGGTCGAGGAGAGCCCGTGGTTCCGCTGCTATGCAATCGCCGAGCCCGACGCGCTGGTGAAGACCTTCGTGTTCAAGGTGCTGTGAAGCGCCTGCGAAGGCAGACGCGATTGCTGAAAAGCCAAAACATTGATATGAGCAGCGCCATGGAAGAGCTTTTTGGCGATCCGGCCTATAAAGGTTTCGTGCTGCAGGACAGGAAACGCCTGCCGTCGCGATTTTCCGCGCGCGTTTCCGGCGCTCTGACCAGCCGACTTCGCTAGGGCAGACTCGCCAGGCTGCTTCGCCGGGCCGACCGGCGTCCTTTTCCCTTTTTAAATCGACGGATTTACGCACATGAGCGCACCGCGCACCCTCTACGACAAGATTTTCGACGACCATGTCGTCGACCGCCAGGACGACGGCACCTGCCTGCTCTATATCGACCGCCATCTGGTCCACGAAGTCACCAGCCCGCAGGCTTTCGAAGGCCTGCGCATGACCGGCCGCAAGGTTCGGCATCCGGAAAAGACGCTGGCCGTGGTCGACCACAATGTGTCGACCTCGCCCGAGCGCAAGTTCGGCATCAAGAACGAGGAAAGCCGCATCCAGGTCGAGGCGCTGGCCAAGAACGCCAAGGATTTCGGTATCGAATATTATTCCGAGAAGGATATCCGCCAGGGCATCGTCCACATCATCGGTCCCGAGCAAGGCTTTACGCTGCCCGGCATGACCATCGTCTGCGGCGACAGCCACACCTCGACGCATGGCGCGTTCGGGGCGCTGGCGCATGGCATCGGCACCTCGGAAGTCGAGCATGTGCTGGCGACGCAGACGCTGATCCAGCGCAAGGCCAAGAACATGCTGGTGCGCGTCGACGGCGCACTGCCGGAAGGCGTCACCGCCAAGGACATCATCCTTGCCATCATCGGCGAGATAGGCACGGCCGGCGGCACCGGCTATGTCATCGAATATGCCGGCGAGGCAATCCGTGCGCTGTCGATGGAAGGCCGCATGACGATCTGCAACATGTCGATCGAAGCCGGCGCGCGCGCCGGCCTGATCGCGCCCGACGAGACCACCTTCGCCTATGTCAAGGACAAGCCGCGCGCCCCCAAGGACGAAGCCTGGGACGCCGCGCTCGCCTACTGGAAGACGCTGCAGTCCGACGAAGGCGCGCATTTCGATAAGGTGGTCGTGCTCGACGCGGCAAAGCTGCCGCCGATCGTCTCCTGGGGCTCCTCGCCCGAGGACGTGGTCTCGGTGCAAGGCATCGTGCCGAACCCGGACGACATCACTGATGAGAACAAGCGCACCTCCAAGCAGCGCGCACTCGACTATATGGGCCTGAAGCCGGGCACCAAGATCACCGATATCGAACTCGATCGCGTCTTCATCGGCTCCTGCACCAATGGCCGCATCGAGGATCTGCGCGCCGCCGCCAAGGTGATCGAGGGCAGACAAGTCAATCCGCGGGTCAGTGCGATGATCGTGCCGGGCTCCGGCCTGGTCAAGGAACAGGCAGAGGCCGAAGGCCTCGACAAGATCTTTGTCGCCGCCGGCTTTGACTGGCGTGAGCCGGGCTGCTCGATGTGCCTTGCCATGAACGACGACCGGCTGAAGCCGCATGAACGCTGCGCCTCGACCTCGAATCGCAATTTCGAGGGGCGCCAAGGCTTCAAGGGCCGGACGCATCTGGTGTCGCCGGCAATGGCCGCGGCGGCGGCGATCGCCGGCCATTTCGTCGACATCCGCGAGTGGAAATAGGGCAGGCGCGCGCAGTCGGATATGAGGAGCCCGAGCCGCAATGCGGTTCGGGCATTCTTCAGTCGGGCCGCCTGACGAATTCGTGGAATCCCTCACGGCGGCCGGGTTGGTCCTTTGCGACGACCAGCGCCAGTTGGCGCTCGTCGAAGAGTTTGAACCATTCGTCCCATTCGACCAGTTCGTAGCCGCCGGCATTGACCGGGCGTTCGGCCTCATCCTGGTCCTGGTAGGCATGCTGGCCGAAGACCAGCCTCAGCATGGGCTGCGTTCCGGCTTCGGGCGACACGTCGACGATCGCCGGAAAGCCGGCGCGTGCCGCGGCCCATGAGCGAATTGCATCGTGATCGGTCAGCATGATCGTGTCGGCCATCGGAGCGTCTCCTGGTTGCCGTCGTGAAACGCCGCTCGCCGTTCGCGGTTCCGCCCAGCGGCTTTGTCGACGCACCTGTCGTATATTCGCTTTCGCTTAACCGCTTGTTTGGGCTTCCGCTCTAAGGTCCTCCAAGGGAAGCGAGGGGAAATTACAGCGCTTGGACACCGGCCTGCTCATAGCGCTGCTCAATCCAGGCATCGCCCTCACACTCGGCGCGGCATTTCTCGTGCTGTGGTTCTATCAGCGCCACCGTCCCTATCTGGCTGTGCTGGCGGCGGGCTACTCGGCCTCGGCCGCAGGCTTCCTGCTCCAGTATTTCACGCTGCCGGTCGGCATGGCACCGACCAAGCTCATCTCGATCCTGTGCTTCACCTTCGCCACCTGCTGTCTTGCCGGCGCGGTCATTGCGCGCTATGGGCGGCGCGTGCCTTACCCGGCGGTCGGCATTCTGGCCTGCGGCGGCCTGGCCGCGTTCTCGTGGTTTCTTTTTGCCCGGCCGGATCTCACCTGGCGCATCCTTGCCATCAATTTCAGCTTCGGCGGCATCAGCCTGGTTGTCGCCGCCGAGTTGCGCGTGGTGCGCAACAACGGCCCGACAGAAATGATCCTGTTCGTGCTGTCGCTGCTTTCCGGCCTGAACTTCCTGGGGCGGACGCTTGCCGTCGTCATCGCGCATGGGCCGTTCACCAGCTATGAAGGGCTTTACTCCTCGTCCTACTGGACGACGGCTCTGCTGTCGCATGCATTGCTGTCGCTGCTTATTGCGCTTTGCCTGTTCGGCGCCGCCGCGCTCGATGTGATGAAGGCCCTGAAGACCGAAACCCTGACAGACCCGCTGTCGGGCCTGCTCAACCGCCGCGGCTTCGAGGAGCGCGCCATGCTTGTCCTGCAGCACTGTGCCACGGCGCAATTGCCGGTTGCTCTGGTGCTGTCCGATCTCGATCATTTCAAGGCGCTCAACGATCAACATGGCCACGCGGCCGGCGATCGCGTCATCGCCGATTTCGCCGCCAAGCTTCTGTCGGCTGCAGGTACGCGCGGCGTTGCCGGCCGCATCGGCGGCGAAGAGTTCGCCGTGCTTTTGCCGCTCAGCGACCTTGGCGCGGCAAGACTGTTTGCCGAAACCATTCGCACGCTCTATTCGGCGGACAGAATCGACGGGCTTCCGCCCGAGACAAGAGTGACCGCCAGCTTCGGCGTGGCCGCCCGCGCCAGCGACGAAGGGCTGGACCCGCTGATGCGCCGCGCCGACGAAGCGCTCTACAGAGCCAAAAGGAGTGGCCGCGACAGCGTATGCCTGTCCTATCAGCGGCCTGAGACGGTCGTCCTTCCCAATAGGACCAGTGCTGGCTGAGCGTCAGCGACGGCTTCGAATTAACGTCTTTTTCGCGCGTTGGTGATTTGCTGTTCGGGGGAGTGCCAAAACGCCATGGGCAGCGCTAATTTCATCCTGCTGATCAACCTGTTCGTTGCCGGGCTGCTGGCGGCGGCCTTCATGACGATCGCGGTCTATGACGCCGGCCGGGTGTCGGCACGCTGGCTGGCGTTCGGCTATGTGCTCGGCACGGCTTATTTCGCGATCGAGTTCAGCATTCCTGCCTTCGACAATGCGCGCCCCGTGGTTGTCGCCGCCTTTGCCGCCTTCCTTGGCGCTACCGTCGCCTTCAATGGCGGGCTTGCCCATAAATACCGCGTTTCGCCGCCTTGGCCGCCGATGCTGTTCTTCCTGGTCTTCGCCACCCTCGCGGTCTACTTCGTGCAGGACCTGCCACGCCAATCGTTCGTGCGAATGGCGGCCTACCAGCTTCCCTATGCGGCCATGCAGTTCACCGGGCTGGCGATCGTCTTGTCGTCCAGGCAAAGACGCGAGCGGCTCGACTATATGCTGATGGCTGTCCTTGCGGCCAGCACCTTGCAGTTCGCCAGCAAACCCTTCATCGCCCATGCGCTTGGTGGCTGGGGCGCCAACCCGCAATCTTATGCGCAGACCAGCTATGCGTTGGTGTCGCAGTCGGTCGGCACCGTGTTCGGCCTGGCGCTTGCGCTGGTGACATTGGCTATCCTGGTCCGCGACGTGCTCGCCGAGGCGACGTCGAAATCGGAAACCGACACGCTTTCGCGGCTGCTCAACCGTGGGGGCTTCGAGCGCCATGCCGAGATCGCACTGCGTGACGCCATGCGGCGCGCCGTTCCAGCGGCACTGGTCATTGCCGATCTCGACCATTTCAAGCGCATCAACGATACTTACGGCCACGCGTCGGGCGATCGGGTCATCGAGACCTTTGCCGGTTTTCTCCGCGATGCCGCGGCCGACCATCATGTCGCCGGCCGCATCGGCGGCGAGGAATTCGCGATTTTCCTGCCGGGGACCAATCTAGCCGCCGCCCGGCTCTTTGCCGAGGGTACGCGGAGCGCCTTCGGTGCCACGCCGATCGACTGCCTGCCCGCGGATCACCGCTGCAGCGCCAGCTTCGGCGTTGCCGAGCTTGGTCCGGGCGAAAGCTTTTCCGACCTGTTGCGGCGCGCCGACAAAGCGCTCTATCAGGCGAAGGGCAGCGGTCGCGATTGCGTGCGTGTCTCGGTGGGGCCGGCTGTTGCCCTGCCGGCGCCGTCAACCAAGGGCGGCGTGGCCGTCAGCGGCAGGGGCTGAGCTCCGGCATTTCGCCGTCGGAGAGGCCGTACATATAGCTGCGGCCCTTGACGAAAACCGGCGGCCTATAGCAGTCGCCGCCGCGGACATCGTCCGATTCGTTTTCGTAGATCACGTCGGGCTGGCCGGCGCTGGTGTAGTCGGACAATTCCTTGGCCAGCTTGCCCTCGCCAACGAGGATACGCTTGTAGCCGGCGGCGCTGTCGATGACGAGATTGCCGAAGGAATCGGCATAGACGCGGTCATGATGGCGCGTCCCGGCGAATGCCGGTGCGACGACGCCGACGGCGAGCGCCGCCAATAGGAACCAGGGAAGGCGCGATCCTGCTGAATTCGAATGCATGGCGTGCTGCTCCAGTTGCTGAGAGGCAAGCCTCCTCGAATCAGAAGTTAACCTTTTATTAACCTTTGTTAAGAGGGCAACCGCAGCACGGGCGAGGTCTCGGAAAATATGGTTAATACCCGATCGCCCACCGGCCATCATTCGGCCATGCCTTGTTCCCACCATCCCCAGCATCGGGCGCGACTCAAAAAGCATGAAATCCGGTGGCTTGCCGGAGCATCGCGGCGGGCTCGATGCGCGGGGAAAGCAGCATGAGATTACGCCGCACGTTTCGGATGGCGCTGGCCATTCCGCCGCTGCTGGCTGCAGCCGCCTGCGCGCCGCAGACCAGCGCGCCCAAGCTCGGCAACACGGCCGCCGCTTCCGTGTCGCTTGCTCCCGCCGCTAGTGAACCGACGGCACCGCAGCCGCGCACAGCTACTTACAACTGCGCCGACGGTAGCGTGATGACCATCGAGAATCTCGGCACGTCGGTGCGCGTCGTCGGCCAGAACGGCGCCAGCGCCGAGCTGCCGGCGTCACCGGCCAATCAGACCAGCCGTTACGGCGAGGCGCATGACGCAATCGTGATCGATGGGCGTGAGGCGCTGGTGATGAAGGGCGGTGCACCACCGCTGGCCTGCAAGCGCTGATCCGCCCCTTGCGCCAGCCATATTTTGCAGTGCGGCGACATTGTGCCGGCGCAAGGCGACAGCCCTAATCGATTGAAGCTGAAAGCCTCGCTTTCATCAGACTAAATTACGTTTTCGAAACGGTTTTCCGGCTTTGACGCGGTGCAAAAAGAGCATTAGAAACCGGCTGTCCGAAGTCGCAACCGGAAGCGGTAATGCCGCATTCCCACCTGAGGCTCCAGAGACGCCGAACTGGGGGAGCCATGAGCAAATCACCAGCCACCCGCGAATTTGCCAGGCGTGAACGGCCGCTTTCGCCGCATCTGACCGTCTATCGGCCGCCGATCACCATGACGATGTCGATCGTCCACCGCATCACCGGCGGGGCGCTCTATTTCGGCACGCTGCTGGTCGCGCTGTGGCTGATGGCGGCGGCGAGCTCGGAGGCGACCTTCAACGCCGTCAACTGGGCCTTCGGCTCGTGGCTGGGACGGCTGGTGCTGTTCGGCTACAGCTGGGCGCTGATGCACCACATGCTGGGCGGTGTGCGCCATCTTATCTGGGACACTGGGGCAGGGCTGGAAAAGCATACGGCATCGAGGATCGCCTGGGCGACGCTTGCCGGCTCGGTCGCGCTGACGCTGCTGATCTGGATCGCCGGCTACATGGCGCGGGGAGCCTGACATGAACGGCAAGAACCCCGACATGCGCACGCCGCTGGCCAAGGTCCGTGGCCTCGGTTCCGCCCGCGAGGGCACCGGCCATTTCTGGCGCCAGCGGCTGACGGCGATCTCCAACATCCCGCTGGTCCTGTTCTTCGTCGGCTTCCTGATCGCACTCAACGGCGCCAGCTATCTCGAGGTGCGCGCCGCACTTGCCAATCCGTTCGTTGCACTGGTGCTGGCGCTGGTGCTGTTGTCGGTGCTCTACCACATGCGGCTCGGCATGCAGGCGATCATCGAAGACTATGTGCATGGCGAAGGCACCAGGCTGGCGCTGCTCGCCCTCAACACATTCTTTCCCGTAGTCGTCGGCGTCGCTTCGGTCTTCGCCCTGCTTAAACTGGCATTTGGAGGCTGATTTTTTGGCCAAGGACGCGAAGAACGCCAACACGGCTTCCGCCTATAGCTATGTCGATCACAAATTCGACGTCGTGGTCGTCGGCGCTGGCGGCGCCGGCCTGCGCGCCGCGCTCGGCATGGCCGAGCAGGGCCTGCGCACCGCCTGCATCACCAAAGTGTTCCCGACGCGCTCGCATACGGTTGCGGCGCAGGGCGGCATCGCCGCCTCGCTCGCCAATATGGGTCCCGACAACTGGCAGTGGCATCTCTTCGACACCGTCAAAGGCTCAGATTGGCTGGGCGACACCGACGCTCAAGAATACATGGTGCGCGAAGCGCCGGCGGCGGTCTACGAGCTCGAGCACTACGGCGTTCCCTTCAGCCGCACCGAGGACGGGAAAATCTACCAGCGGCCGTTCGGCGGCATGATGATGAATTTCGGCGAGGGGCCGCCGGTGCAGCGCACCTGTGCGGCCGCCGACCGCACCGGCCACGCCATGCTGCACACGCTCTACGGCCAGTCGCTGAAGCACAATGCGCAGTTCTTCATCGAGTATTTCGCGCTCGACCTGATCATGGAGCCGGACGGCACCTGCACCGGCGTCGTCGCCTGGAACCTCGACGACGGCACCATCCACCGTTTTTCGGCCAAGATGGTGGTGCTGGCGACCGGCGGCTATGGCCGCGCCTATTTCTCGGCCACCTCGGCGCATACCTGCACCGGCGATGGCGGCGGCATGGCCGCACGCGCAGGCCTGGCGCTGCAGGACATGGAGTTCGTGCAGTTCCACCCGACCGGCATCTACGGCGCCGGCTGCCTGATCACCGAGGGCGCGCGCGGCGAGGGCGGCTATCTCGTCAATTCCGAGGGCGAGCGCTTCATGGAACGCTACGCGCCGTCGGCCAAGGATCTGGCTTCGCGCGACGTGGTCTCGCGCTGCATGACGCTGGAAATCCGCGAGGGCCGCGGCGTCGGCCCGAAGAAGGATCACATTTTCCTGCATCTCGACCATCTCGACCCGGCCGTTCTGCACGAGAGGCTTCCGGGTATTTCGGAATCGGCAAAGATCTTTGCCGGCGTGGACCTGACCAAGGAGCCGATCCCGGTGCTGCCGACGGTCCACTACAATATGGGCGGCGTGCCGACCAATTACTGGGGCGAGGTGCTGAACCCGACGGCGTCGAATCCGGACCAGGTGTCGCCCGGGCTGATGGCGGTCGGCGAAGCCGGCTGCGCCTCGGTGCACGGCGCCAACCGGCTTGGTTCGAACTCGCTGATCGACCTGGTGGTGTTCGGCCGCGCGGCGGCAATCCGGGCCGGCCAGGTGATCGACCGCACATCGGCGATCCCTTCGCCCAACGAGACCGCCGTCGAAAAGATAATGGACCGCTTCGACCGGCTGCGTCACGCCAACGGCTCGACGCCGACAGCGGTTTTGCGCGAAAAGATGCAGAAGGCGATGCAGGAGGACGCGGCGGTGTTCCGCACCCAGGAATCGCTGGAAAGCGGCTGCAGGCGCATTTCGCAGATCTGGGGTGAACTCGGCGACGTCAAGGTGTTCGACCGCTCGATGATCTGGAACTCCGACCTGGTCGAGACGCTGGAGCTGGAAAACCTGATGGCCAACGCCATCACCACCGTCTACGGCGCCGAGGCGCGCAAGGAAAGCCGCGGCGCGCACGCGCGGGAGGACTTTTCGGCCCGCGACGACGCCAACTGGCGCAAGCATACGCTGGCCCGGCTCAACGAGGCCGGCGAGGTGGCGCTCACCTACCGGCCGGTGCACACCGAAACGCTGCTCAAGGAAGCAGACGGCGGCATCAACCCGGCCAAGATCGCGCCGAAGGCCAGGGTGTATTGAGATGAGGCTGCTGGCGGTTGCGGGATATTCCGGCACGCCCCTTCCGGCCAAGCTCGGCCTGAAGGACGGGATGATTGCCGCTTTCGTCGCCTTGCCGGCCGAACTCGAGGATTTGGCCGAAGCCGTGGATTTTGCCGAGCTCGATCGGCTGGCCAACTGGTCGGCGATTTCGGGCGTTCATGAGAAATACGATGCCGTACATGCTTTCACCCGGCAGCGTGTCGAGATCGAGGACCGTCTTGGCGACGTCGAAGCGGCAATCAAGCGGGACGGCATGGTCTGGGTGTCATGGCCGAAGAAGGCATCGAAAGTGCCGACCGACGTCACCGAGGACGTTATCCGCACAGAGGCGCTGAAGCTCGACCTTGTCGACGTCAAGGTCGCCGCCGTGAACGAGATCTGGTCCGGGCTGAAGCTCGTCATCCGAAAGGACCTGAGGTAATGGTCGAACTCACGCTTCCGAAAAACTCGAAGATCATGGCCGGAAAAACTTGGCCGAAGCCGGAGGGCGCGACCAACCTGCGCGAATATCGCATCTACCGCTGGTCGCCGGACGATGACGAGAACCCGCGCATGGATACGTATTTCGTCGACATGGACGATTGCGGGCCGATGGTGCTCGACGCGCTGCTCTGGATCAAGAACAAGATCGATCCGACGCTGACGCTGCGCCGCTCCTGCCGCGAAGGCATTTGCGGCTCGTGCGCCATGAACATCGACGGGTCGAACACGCTGGCCTGCACCAAGGGCTGCGACGACATTTCCGGCGCGATCAAGGTCTATCCGCTACCGCACATGGCCGTGGTCAAGGACCTGGTGCCCGACCTCACCAATTTCTACGCCCAGCACGCCTCGATCGAGCCGTGGCTGAAGACGGTGTCGCCCGAGCCGGCCAAGGAATGGCTGCAGAGCCATGAGGACCGCGAAAAGCTCGACGGGCTCTACGAGTGCATATTGTGCGCCTGCTGCTCGACCTCCTGCCCGAGCTACTGGTGGAACGGCGAGCGCTATCTCGGCCCGGCGACGCTGCTGCAGGCCTATCGCTGGCTGATCGATTCCAGGGACGAGGCGACGGGCGAGCGGCTCGACAATCTCGAAGACCCGTTCCGGCTCTATCGCTGCCACACCATCATGAACTGCGCCCAGACTTGCCCCAAGGGGCTCAACCCGGCCAAGGCGATCGCCGAGATCAAGAAGATGATGGTGGAGCGACGGGTTTAGGCGGCGGGCGGGTTGCAGCCGAGATCGTCTCGTCCGCAGCGATCCTTCGCGCCCCCCTCTGTCCTGCCGGACATCTCCCCCCTTGAGGCCCCTTGAGGGGGGAGATTAGCAGCTTGGAGGACAGCGCCCTTTCTGCAGCCTTGAAAAGTGGCGAAGCGGTGATGACAGCCAATCTCCCCACTAGAGGGGGAGATGTCCGGCAGGACAGAGGGGGGCGCTGTCCCGCCGAGTTCGAAAGGATAGCAAACTTATGACCGATTCCGACCTTCCCATCCTCTCTCCCATCGAAGCCCGCGTGCTCGGCTGCCTGATCGAGAAGAAGGAGCTGACGCCGGACGTCTATCCGCTGACGCTCAATGCGGCACATGCGGCGGCCAACCAGAAGACGGCGCGCGAGCCGGTAATGTCGGTCGAGCTTGCCGAGGTCAGGCGGGCGCTTGGCCAGCTGGAGCAGAAGGGCCTCGTCAGGCAAGTGTTCGCGTCGCGCGTCGAGCGCTACGAGCATGTGGTGGCGCAGCGCTTTTCCATGACCTCGGCGCAGATCGCGCTGCTCGGCCTGTTGCTGCTGCGCGGCCCGCAGACGGCCTATGAATTGCTGGCGCGAAGCGAGCGCATGGCGCGGCTGCCGTCGATCGACGAGCTTCGCGGCAATCTCGATCTGCTGATCGGCCGCCGGCCACCGCTGGTGCAGCAGATCGATCGCGGCCCAGGCCAGCGCGAGGATCGCTACGTCCATCTGCTCAGCGGGCCGCCGCAGCTGTCGGCTGCCGCAGCACCCCTGCAGTCGTCCTCGCCGGCGTCGGATATGGAAATGCGCGTGCGGGCCCTCGAGGAGGAGGTCGCGGCATTGCGCGCCCGCCTCGACGCGCTCGTTGGCGAAAAAAGCCAATAATCATTCGAGAGGGGGCGCGAAGGATCGCCCGCTTTTCGCAGACCAGCTCTCACCCGAGCCTGGCGTCGAGCGATACTTTGATGGCGCCGAGCGCTTTCGAGACCGGGCATTCGGCCTTGGCCTTCTCGGCCAATTCCTTGAACTTGGCGGCATCGATGCCCGGTACCTTGCCGACCAGCGTGATCGCGCTGCCGGTGATGCCGGTGCCGGGGACCAGCGTTACTACGGCCTTGGCGTCGAGCTCGGCAGCCGGAGTGCCGTTCTCGGCGAGAAAATGCGAAAGCTGCATGGCGTAGCAGCCGGCATGGGCGGCGGCGATCAGCTCTTCCGGGTTTGTGCCGGATTTGCCGCTTTCATCCTCGAAACGCGTCTTGGCCGAATAGGGTGTGCCCTTCAGCACCCCGCTCTGGGTTTCGAGCGTGCCCTTGCCTTCCTTGAAACTGCCTTTCCAAACGGCGTTGGCGGTGCGGTCCATCAATTCCTCCTTGATTGTCGTGGCTGAGCCCGTGATCGGCATCCAGTCGACTATAGCGCGCGCGGGAGCGAAGGCCACCCGCGCTTTCGTATCGGCCGCAGCGTGACACATCGTGGTCAGGCAAAAAATCGCTCGGGAAAAAAATCGCGAAAAAAATATGCGTGCAAAAATGTCGACTTCCATCTGTCCCGGCCGTCCTGCGGGCGGCCATGGAATTGGTGGCCGGATGGAGGACCACATGAACAATCTGTTTTCTGCTCACTGGACAAGCACCGGCCACAGGGCCGGTGAACAGCAAGCCGACTGGTCGCGCCTGCAGCCTTCCGGCTTTGGCCGGCTGCTTGCGGCGATTGCCATCATTGGGATTGCGGTATCTCTTCTCGACTATGCTGCGGCCGGTCTCGATTCTGCGGCAGGCAAGGGCTCCGCGGAGATTTCCGTAGCCTCGTCTTCGGCTTCAAGCCAGGAATGGAGATAGAAATGAAGTATGTTTGCCTGGTCTATGGTGCAGAAAAAGATCTCTACGCAATGACCCCCGAGAGGCTGGCCAAGCTCGACGCCGATTCGATGGCCCATGACCGGTCATTGGACCAACGCGGGATGCTGATCATCGCGCAGGCGCTGCAATCGGTGAAAACGTCGAAAACCGTTCGCAGGCGCAAGGGCAAGCGGCTGGTCACCGACGGCCCCTTCGCCGAAACCAAGGAGCAGTTGCTCGGTTTCGTCATGATCGAGGCCGAGAGCCTCGACGAGGCGCTGGGGATCGCGGGCGAGATTCCGCTCGCCGAAATCGGCACGATCGAGGTGCGGGCGATCTACAAGGTGCCCGGGTCATAGAGATGTCTCGATAAGTTCCTCCGCGGAGCGGTGGCGACCAACGACTGGCGCAGGCTGTCGTTTTCTTCAATCGGCGCAACTTTTGCGTGTTGAAGCGAAGCAATACTTCTCCTATCGTCGCCCGAGATTGGGGGATCTTGGGCATGCATATATTGATTGCTGCAATCGGCCTGCTGGGGGCGGCGGCGTTCTGGTGGTACCGGCTGAAGACCATGAACGACGCGGCGCGTGAGGTTGCCGACGTGGTTGGCCGCGTCCAGGGCAACGTCCGCCGCAAGAAACTACGCAAGCAGGCGGCGCTCTCGCCGCTGACGGCGATCGACGATCCGGTCGTCGCCGCCGCGACGCTGATCACCGCCATCGTTTCCGAACATGGTCCTGTGCTGCCGCAACGCGAAGCTGCCATTCGATCGGTGATCTCGGAGATTGCCGACAAAAAACAGACCAATGAAGCGGTGATCTACGCCAAATGGGCGGCATCGCAAATCGACGACGCCACGGTGGTCATCGACAAGCTGGCACCGTTCCTGCGCGAACGGCTCGACGCGGCCGAAAGGAGCGATCTGCTGCGGATGGTCAGCCGTGCGGCGGAAGCCGGCGGTCAAAACCTGCAAATTCCCGACCAGCGCATGCTGCGGCTGCGCCAGAAGCTGGGCTTCGAGGTCAACTAAGTTCCCTGACACGGAAATTTGGCAGACCGCATGGCGATCAAGCCGAGACGCCTGATCGCTTCGTCATCCTGGGTTCTTCTCTCCGCTTCGCGTCGCTACGCCCAGGGATGACGAAGTTGGGGAAGCTTCAGGGCCTGTTTAGATCGCCTCGCCCTTCAACAGTTTCGGCGTGTCGCCGGACAGACCCGACGCCTGGCGGATGAAAAACCCCTTCAGCCGGGGCATGCGCTCGACGAGGCCGAGGCCGATGTCGCGCAAAGTGCGCAGCGGGCCGAAATCGTTGGAAAACATCCGGTTCAGCACATCGGTGGTGATGCCCATCTGCACCGTGTCGAAACGCCGCCATTGCTGGTAGCGCTCGAGCACGTCGAGCGCGCCGATGTCCTGGCCGAGCCGGTCGGCCTCGACCACCACTTCGGCCAGCGCCGCCACGTCCTTGAAGCCGAGATTGAGACCCTGGCCGGCGATCGGGTGGATGCCGTGGGCGGCGTCGCCGGCCAAGGCGATGCGCGGCGCGACGAAGGCGCGCGCAATGATCAGCCCGAGCGGCCAGGCACGCGGCTTGTCGGCGAGATGGATTTCGCCGAGTTTCAGGCCAAAGCGCTGCTCGAGCTCATATTCCAGGACCAGCGTGTCGCCACTGACCAGTTTCTCGGCATCCTGCGACCGTTCGACCCAGACGATCGACGAGCGGTTGGTGCCGTCCTTGCCCGGCTTGAGCGGCAGCGTGGCAAACGGGCCTGCGGGGAGGAAATGCTCTTCGGCGCGGCCGTTGTGCGGCCGCTCGTGCGCCACCGTGCAGACGATGCCGGACTGGCCATACTCCCATTTCACCGTCTTGATGCCGGCCATGTCGCGCAGCTTCGAATTGACGCCGTCGGCGGCAACCAGCAGCCGCGCCTTCAGCGTCGCGCCGTCGGCAAGATGCACGGTGATGCCGGCGCCGTTGATGTCGAAGGCGCTGACGGCGACGCCTTCGATGATGCCGATGCCGAGTTGTTCGGCGCGCCGGCGCAAGGCGCCGTTCAAATCCTTGTTGGCGACCATATGCGCAAAGGGTTCGCCGGGCGCGACCTCGCCGTCGAAGGTGAGGAACACCGGGCGGACCGGATCGGATGTGCGCGAATCGGTGACGATCATTTCGGTGATCGCCTGCGCCCCCGGCGCGATCTCGTTCCAGACGCCGAGCTGGTCGAGCATGCGGCACGCGGCGGCGGCAATCGCCGAGGCGCGGCCGTCCTTCTGCCAGACCCTGGCGGGTGCCGCATCGACGACGGCGACGGCGAGGCTCGGCCGCGCCTGCTTCAGCGACACGGCGGCGGCTAGGCCGACATAACCGGCGCCGGCGACCAGAACGTCGAGCGAATTCTTGCTGTCGACCATGGCAATTCCTTTCGCAGCCTGACTGTTGCCGGGCATTCCGCCCTTGACTGCCCGCTGTTCCTGTCGGAAACCGCCATGGTAATTTTGCGGCGAGGTCAAGATGACGGCAGCCATGGACGAGCTTCTCGGCATTCTCGACCTCGAGCAGCTGGAACACAACCTGTATCGTGGTCGCAGCCCCAAGCTCGATTGGCAGCGCATCTTCGGCGGCCAGACCATCGCCCAGGCGCTGGTCGCCGCGCAGCGAACGGTCGAGCCCGAGCGCCACGTGCATTCGCTGCATGGCTATTTCATGCGGCCGGGCGACACCAAGGTGCCTATCATCTACGAGGTCGACCGCATCCGTGACGGCGGCTCCTTCACCACGCGCCGCGTCGTGGCGATCCAGCACGGCCAGGCGATCTTTTCGCTGGAAGCCTCGTTCCAGCAGGATGAGGTCGGCCTGGAACATCAGGTGCCGATGCCGCAGGACGTGCCGGCGCCCGACACGTTGCTGTCGCAGCGCGAATTGCTGGGCAAGTTCGGCGAAGCGGTGCCCGACGGCATCAAGCGCTATTGGGAGCGCGACCGGCCGATCGAGATGAAGCCGGTGATGCTGAAGCATTATACCAGCCGGGAAAAGCTCGAGCCGAAGCAGAACATCTGGATCCGCACCACCGGCCCGGTGCCGGCCGACCGCGCCACGCAGGCGGCCGTGCTCGCTTACCTCTCGGATATGACGCTGCTCGACACCTCGACCTTTGCTCATGGCCGCGCTATTTTCGATCGTGATATCCAGGCAGCCAGCCTCGACCACGCCATGTGGTTCCACCGCAGCCATCCGCTCGACGACTGGATGCTATACACGCAAGACAGCCCGTCGACGCAAGGATCGCGTGGCTTTACCCGCGGCTCGCTGTTTGCCCGCGACGGCACCTTGATCGCCTCGGTTGCCCAAGAAGGACTCATCCGGCTGAAGCGGCCGCCTGCGGAGTAGGCATTTTTCGAAATTTGCCTATTTTTTAAGCATATGCACTGCCGCGCCTGTGAACAGGCAGCTGCCAGACCTTCTCGATTTCGTTGTTTAACAACAGCTTAACACCCTGCTTCGGCAATTGGCACGGAGCTTGAATCCTAGCGGGCACTCTCCGGCTCTCATGGGGATCGGCGAAGTCGTGCAAACGCGGGGACCCGCAACAGCAAAGGGTGAAACCTTATGAAGATCGTGATGGCAATCATAAAGCCGTTCAAGCTCGACGAGGTGCGCGAGGCGCTCACCGCAGTCGGCATCCAGGGCCTGACCGTCACCGAAGTAAAAGGCTACGGACGTCAGAAGGGTCACACGGAAATCTATCGCGGGGCGGAATACGCGGTCAGCTTCCTGCCGAAGATCAAGATCGAAGTCGCGGTCGCTGTCGACATGGTCGACAAGGCCGTCGAAGCCATCACCGCGGCGGCCAAGACCGGCCAGATCGGTGACGGCAAGATCTTCGTTTTCGGCATCGACCAGGCGGTGCGCATTCGCACCGGCGAAACAGACACCGACGCGCTTTGAGCTGCGGATACGCATTCCAATGGAGAGTTCAATGAATATTCCTTCCACCTTGAAGATAACGGGACGCACGGCCGTTTTAGGTTCGCTCGCTCTCGCTGCACTGGGCACGGTTGCTGCGTTCGCGCAGGAAGCGGCACCGGCTGCCCCTGCGCCCGCGCTCGACACCGGCAACACAGCCTGGATGCTGACCTCGACGGCGCTGGTGCTGATGATGACCGTACCGGGCCTGGCGCTGTTTTATGGCGGCATGGTGCGCAAAAAGAACGTGCTCGCCACCATCATGCAGAGCTTTGCCATCACCTGCCTGGTGACGGTGCTGTGGTTCATGTTCGGCTACTCGCTGGCCTTCTCGGATGGCGGCGGCATGAATGCCTATCTCGGCGGCTTCTCGAAGTTCTTCCACAACGGCATCACCACCTCCTCGCTGTGGCTGCCGGGCGTGGCGAACATTCCTGAGTTCGTCTTCTCGATGTTCCAGATGACCTTCGCCATCATCACGCCGGCGCTGATTGCCGGCGCCTTCGCCGAACGCATGAAGTTCTCGGCGCTGCTCATCTTCATGGGCGCGTGGCTGCTGGTGGTCTACGCCCCGATCGCGCACTGGGTGTGGGGCGGCGGCTTCCTCGGCACAGCCGGCGTTCTCGATTTCGCCGGCGGCACGGTCGTTCACATCAATGCCGGTGTTGCCGGCCTGGTCTGCGCGCTGGTTCTCGGCAAACGTGAAGGCTACGGCACCACCAACATGGCGCCGCACAACCTCGTCTACTCCGTCATCGGCGCTTCGCTGCTGTGGGTCGGCTGGTTCGGCTTCAACGCCGGCTCGGAACTGGCCGCCGACGGCCTTGCCGGTGCCGCGATGCTGAACACCCAGGTTGCCGCTGCCGCTGCGGCGCTCGCCTGGATGTTCGCCGAATGGATCGTCGCCAAGAAGCCGAGCGTGCTTGGCATCATCTCGGGCGCCGTCGCCGGCCTGGTCGCGGTGACGCCGGCTTCCGGTTTCGTCAATCCGACCGGCGCCTTCATCGTCGGCATCGTCGCCGGCGTGCTCTGCTACGTCTCGGCCGTCAAGCTCAAGCACGCGTTCGGCTATGACGACTCGCTCGATGCATTCGGCGTGCACGGCATCGGCGGCATCATCGGTGCATTGCTGACCGGCGTGCTCGCCGATCCGGCGATCAACAGCCTTGGCTCGGGTGCCTCTGTCGGCAAGCAGCTCTACGGTATCGTCTTCACCATCCTGTGGACGGCGATCGCGAGCTTCGTGATCCTCTATATCGTCAAGGCGCTGGTCGGCCTGCGTCCTTCCACCCAGGAAGAGGTCGAAGGCCTCGACATCAGCCAGCACGGCGAAGTGGTGCCGTGAGGTTTATTGGCTGGCACCGGCGTTTTGCCGGTGCCGGGAAGATCCCGTCGTGATGCTCCCGAAAGGGCTCACGCCTTGAGGCCCGGAAACCTTCCGGGCCTCTTTTTTGTGTGCAGGCGGCCGTTATGGCTCGATCATACAATCGCTTGATCAAGGTGGCTCGATCCGCCGGCGGCGTGAAACAGCGGCCGCAACGCTCCGAACTGTGGTGGCGGTCGCCCGTTCCGGTGACGCAGAATGCCCATGGTTAATGCGCCCTTAACCTCCCGCCGCTAGTCTGACAGCCGAATCTGCCGTGTTGCGCGTCCGCGCCCGGCCGGGCAACGACAGACGAGGAAAAGCATGCGTTCAGGGGCTTCAGCACCGCTTGCGCTGGCCGATACGGAGCACGGCATCCGGTCGTTCGCGAGGCGCCAGGTCGGGCGGCTGGTCGGTGCCGGGCTGTTTGCTCTGGTTGGTTTCGGCGTCGCCGCCCTAGCCACCTGGAACGTCGCCGATCCGAGCTTTTCGCACGCCACCGACAATATCGTCACCAATGCAATGGGTTATGCCGGCGCCGTCTTTTCCGACATTGCCATGCAGTTCTTCGGACTTGCCGCCGTTGCGGCGCTGGTGCCGGCGGTGATCTGGGGATTTCTGCTGTTTACCGCGCGCGGCGTCGACCGGCTGCCGAAACGGGCACTGGCCTGGTTCGGGTTTTCGCTGCTTGGCGCGGCAATTGCCGGCTGCGTGGTGCCGCCCAAGACCTGGCCGCTGCCGACCGGCCTCGGCGGCGTCTTCGGCGACATGGTGCTCAATGTCCCGGGCCTGGTCATCGGCGGCTATCCGACCGGCCTCGTCGCCAGCGTGCTCGCCGTGCTCCTGGCAGCGCCGGCGCTGTGGGTATTCTTGTATGGCTCGGCGCTGATTTCGCGCAAGAACGGCTTTGCCGTCCTCGAACAGCCCGCAGTGCCCGATCCGCAGGACGACCTGCTTTTCGACAATGAAGAGGACGAGGGCGACGAAGGTATATTGGCGCTTGGCGCCATCACCCACTGGTGGCTGTCGCTGCGGGCCTATCTGCGCCGCCGCGCCGCGCGCCGGCGCGAGCGCGACGATTTCGAGCCGGAGATGGAACCGCGCCCCAGCGCCTGGCGGCGGGCGGCCGAACGGGTCGAATCGGCCGAGTTCGCCGAGGCGCGGATGAGCCCGGGCGGGCGCGCCCGCGTCGAGCCGGAATTCTTCGCCGCCATGGTCAACGACCGCAGTGCCTCGATCGACCCTGACGATGCCGACGTCTTCGATAACGACGACAATGACGACGACATGGATTTCGCGCCCGAGCCGGCCGGCCAGCGCCGCGCTGCGCCAACCGCCAAGGTGCAGAACTTCCGTTCCGACGCCGCGACGCGCGTCGAGGCGCCGGCGCCGCGGCCGGCCCCCGGCGCCCGCGTCCAGCGCGAGGCGCAGACTTCGCTGATCGGCTCGGAAAAATTCGAGATGCCGTCGCTGCACTTCCTGTCGGAACCAAAGAACGTGGTGCGCGACGCCAGCCTGTCCAAGGACGCGCTGGAGCAGAACGCCCGCCTGCTTGAGGGCGTGCTGGAGGATTTCGGCGTCAAGGGCGAAATCATCCATGTGCGTCCGGGTCCGGTCGTCACGCTCTACGAGCTGGAACCGGCGCCCGGCATCAAATCGTCGCGGGTCATCGGCCTGTCCGACGACATCGCCCGCTCGATGAGCGCCATCGCCTGCCGTGTCGCCGTGGTGCCCGGCCGCAACGCGATCGGCATCGAATTGCCGAACGCCAGGCGCGAGACGGTCTATTTGCGCGAGATCATGGCCAGCCGCGATTTCGAAACCACCAAGGCCAAGCTGGCGCTGGCGCTGGGCAAGACCATCAATGGCGAGGCGGTGATCGTCGACATCGCCAAGATGCCGCACGTGTTGGTCGCCGGCACCACCGGCTCGGGCAAGTCCGTCGCCATCAACACCATGATCCTGTCGCTGCTCTACCGGCTGACGCCGCAGGACTGCCGGCTGATCATGATCGATCCAAAGATGCTGGAGCTCTCGGTCTATGACGGCATTCCGCATCTTCTGACGCCGGTCGTCACCGATCCGAAGAAGGCGGTGGTGGCGCTGAAATGGACCGTGCGGGAGATGGAGGACCGCTACCGCAAGATGTCCAAGGTCGGCGTCCGCAACATCGACGGCTTCAACGCGCGCGTGCAGCAGGCCGAGAAAAAGGGCGAAAGGATCTCGCGCACCGTGCAGACCGGCTTCGACCGCCAAACCGGCGAGGCGATCTACGAGACGGAGAACCTCGACCTCGAGCCGATGCCCTACATCGTCGTCATCATCGACGAGATGGCCGATTTGATGATGGTCGCCGGCAAGGACATCGAAGGCGCGGTGCAGCGCCTGGCGCAGATGGCGCGCGCCGCCGGCATCCATGTCATCATGGCGACGCAGCGGCCGTCGGTCGACGTCATCACCGGCACCATCAAGGCGAATTTCCCGACCCGCATCTCCTTCCAGGTGACATCGAAGATCGACAGCCGCACCATCCTGGGCGAGCAGGGCGCCGAACAGCTGCTCGGCATGGGCGACATGCTCTACATGGCCGGCGGCGGCCGCATCCAGCGCGTGCACGGTCCCTTCGTCTCCGACGACGAGGTGGAGAAGATTGTCGCGCATCTGAAATTGCAGGGCGTGCCGGAATATCTCGACGCCATCACCGAGGACGACGACAAGGATGACGATGAGCCGACGGGCAAAGGCAGTGGCGGCGGCGACGGCGGTAATTTCGAGGATTCCGACGATCCCTACGACCAGGCGGTCGCGGTGGTGCTGCGCGACGGCAAGGCCTCGACCAGCTACATCCAGCGCCGGCTCGGCATCGGCTACAATCGCGCCGCCTCGATCATCGAGAAGATGGAGAAGGAAGGCATTGTCGGCCCGGCCAACCATGCCGGAAAACGCGAAATCCTGGTGCCGACGGAGGACGACAAGTTCTAGAGCGCGTCCGCGCCGGCAACTTTGAACCTTTTGGCGCGTTGCAACGACGGGCGCCGTGCGGCCGCCAAACTTAAGCCCAACTGGGGGGCCAGACCAATATAACGAGCAAGCAATCAGATGATGGTGACCGGCATGAAAAACGCAACTCTCGCCCCAAGCAGGGATTTCGCCCCAACCCGCCGGCAGGTCCTCGGCCTCGGCCTGGTCCTGGCCGGTGCGGCGGCCGCCAACCTCGTGCCCGGCGTCCAGTTGCTGGCGTCGGCGCAAGCAGCGGTTCCGGCGACGGCGCAGAAGATCGCCGATCATTTCTCCTCGGTCAAATCGATGAGCGGCGAGTTCGTGCAGTTCGGACCCAAGGGCGAGCAGACCGGCGGCAAGTTCTTTCTGGAACGGCCGGGCAAGATCCGCTTCAATTACGACGGCGCCTCGAATTTCAGAGTGATTTCCGATGGCAAGTCGGTGGTCATCCTCAACAAGAAGCTGCGGACCTCCGACCTCTATCCGCTGTCGAAGACGCCGCTGAAGCTGCTGCTCGACGACAAGATCGATCTGTCGGGCGGGCGCGTCAGAAGCGTCAAGGAAGAGGACGATCTCACCACCATCCAGCTTGCCGACAAATCGGTGTTCGGCAATTCGAAGATCACCATGATGTTCGATCCGAAATCTTATGAATTGCGGCAGTGGACCATCACCGATGCGCAAGGCAAGGACACGACGGTGATGATCTTCAACACCAAGGAGGGCGTCAGCTTCGCCCCCGACACCTTCGCCATCGACTATACGGCGAACCGCGAGCTGAACACCAAGACGCGGTAACTTCCTACTGCTGCGGGATGGTTTTTCCGCGTTGGTGCGGCCGGCTTGTTTTTGCGGTGCGCGGCTGGCAGTAGTTTCCGCGATTGACTTCCGTCGGAGCCATCCGGCGGATATTGCGTTGTCCGGAACCCCACATGCCGTTTTCCGTCGCTACCTGGAACATCAACTCCGTCCGGCTGCGCATGCCGATCGTCGAGCGCCTGCTGGTCGAGCAGGCGCCGGACGTGCTCTGCCTGCAGGAAACCAAGGTTCCGGACGAATTGTTTCCGGAGAAGGCGTTCCGCAAGCTCGGCTACGAGCACATCGCCTTCCATGGCCAGAAGGGCTATCACGGCGTTGCCACCATAGCGCGGCGGCCGATCGAGGTGGTCGAAAAGCGCCGCTTCTGCGAGATCGACGACAGCCGGCATCTGTCGGTCACCGTCAACGCCGGCGGCAAAACGATCCTGCTGCACAATTTCTACGTTCCGGCCGGCGGCGACGAGCCCGACCCGGCCGTCAACCGCAAGTTCAAGCACAAGCTCGATTTCGTTGCCGAGATGAACGCCGTGCGGGCCGAGCATGACGAGCACTCCGGCTCGATCCTGGTCGGCGACCTCAACATCGCGCCGCTCGAGCACGATGTCTGGTCGCACAAGCAGCTCCTCAATGTCGTCAGCCATACGCCGGTCGAGACGGAAAACTTCGAGGCAATGCGGCTCGCCGGCGACTGGATCGACCTGATGCGGCTCAATGTACCTTACGAGGAGAAACTCTACACCTGGTGGAGCTATCGCGCCCAGGATTGGCAGGCCTCAAATCGCGGCCGCCGCCTCGACCATGTCTGGTCGTCGCCAAACCTGGTGCCGCATTTTGCCGGCTATGAAATCCTGCGGCCGGCGCGCGGCTGGGAACGGCCCTCGGACCATGTGCCGGTGATCGGGCGTTTCAACCTGGATTAGCTTTGTCTCGCCTCAGCGAAACCTGAAGCTATCCGCGATGTAGTCGGGACGGGCATTCAGCGTGGCGAAAACGTCCTCCAGGTCAGGCGCCCCCGCCAATATGCCCGACAGGACCAGCGTCGTCGCGACACCGACGCCGTTGCCGCCGGCGATGTCGTGCTCGACGCTGTCGCCGACGCAGACCACGCTGTCGCGCTCCGGGTGGCCCGCCAGTGCCAGCGCTGCCTCGAATATCTGCGGATTGGGCTTGCCAATGCGCACCACGCTGCCGCCGAGGCTCTCATAGAGATCGGCGAGCCGGCCGGCGCCGAAGCGAGGGCCGACGGCAGTCAGCATGATCTTGTCGGGATTGGTGCAGAAGCATGGCACCCGCCGCGCCGCCGCCGGACCAAGAAGCCGGCGATAGTGGTCGAGGTCGTAGCGATCGCCCTCGCTGGCGGAAATCAGCACCAGTTCGGCATCGTAGCCGTCCTTGGCCAGGACGAACGGCAGGCCGTCGACAGCCGAACGGTCATTGTCGCGGCGGATCAGCAGGCATTTTGTCTGCGGGCGCAGGGCTCCGGAGGCTGCCATTTGGTGGAAGGAGCGCCACGCCACCTCGCCGGAGGAGACAAAGTGATCCCAGCTTCCCGGTTCGAAGCCGAGCTTCAGCAGGCGGCGCTCATTGGGTTGCGCCCGCTTGCCGGAATTCGAGATCAGTACGATGGTCTTGCCGGCGCGCTTGAGTGCCGACAACGCTTCGACAGCACCTGGATAGGCGCTGGTGCCGTCGTGCAGCACACCAAATTGGTCGAGCAGGAACACCTGATAGCGGTCGGTCAGCGCGGCGATGCCGTCGAGGTGTTGAATTGCCTTGGTCGTCATAAAAGCCCCGCTGCGCTTGCGCCCATCAGCGCCAGCCGCGCCGTGCCGGCAGCGGCCTCCTCCGAAAGAGCCGGCACGAGAGCGACGCCAAGCTTGCGCTGCCGGATCGCTGTCCAGGCCGGATTGGCCGCACCGCCGCCGACGCTCCTGACCGATGTCAGCCGGGGCGCGCCGAGTTCGGCAAGCCGGCGATAGCCGAGCGCTTCGATCGCCGCAATACCCTCGAACATCGCTTTCAGATAGTCGGCATCGTCGGCGGGCCGCGGCTCGAGGCGCGGCGGCAGCGCCGGATCGGCTATGGGGAAGCGTTCGCCCGGCGCCGGCAGCGGGTAATAATCGAGGCCGGTCTTCGTCGCCGGGTCGATTTTTTTGCTGAGTTCGACAATGCGGGCGACGGGGAAATGCTGGGCCAGCACCTTGCCGCCGGAGTTCGAGGCGCCGCCCGCCAGGTAGGTGTCACCCAGCCGATGGCTGTAGATGCCGAATTGCGGCGCCGAGATCGGCCGGTCGCAGAGCATCTTGATGGTCAGCGACGAGCCGAGCGCGGTAACGCCGTCGCCCGCGGCACTGGCACCGGTCGCCAGGAATGAGGCGCAGCCATCCGTCGTGCCGGCAACGGCAACCACGTCACGCGGCAGGCCGAACATTTTCGCAGCGCTGGCGGTGAGCGTGTCCGTGACATCGCCCGGCCGCACGACGCGGGGCAGGAATTCCATGCGCATGCCGGTCGCCGCGATCCAGTCCGGCCAGCGCCGGGCCCCGACGTCGTAGCCGGTCTTCAGGGCGTTGTTCTCGTCGCTGACATCGAAGCGGCCGGAAAACTGTCCGGCGATCCAGTCTGCCTGGTGCAGCACAGTGGCGACGCCGGGCAGGTGCTGGAAAGACAGCGCCTTGGCGAGACCGGAGGTCGCCCCAAGTGCAGCGCTCGTTGCCGGTGCCGCGCCGGCTATTGCTGTCAGGATAGTGTCGTCAGCGACCTTGTCGTTGTACATCAGCGGTTCGGCCAGCGGCCGCCCGGCGCCGTCGACCGGCAGCAGCGTGCCCGACGTACCGTCGACGGCGATCGAGCGCACTGCCGCGCGATCGATACATTTGAGCAGTTCCGCCAACGTCGCGCCGACCGCCTCCCACCATATTGCGGGGTCACGGCCGTTCGGCCCAAATCGCTCGAGGGCAATAGCGGAATGCGCGGCAACGGAAAAATCCGGACGCATGGCGACGGCGCGCGCGCCGGATGTGCCGATGTCGATGCCGATGGCAAGCGTACCAGACGAACGCGGCATGTCAGCTGCCTCCGGCATTGAGTTTCTGGCGATATTTTTCGGCGTCCCAGTTGATCAGCTCGTCATTCTCCGCCGCTGTCAGATAATTCAGCTTCGCCGCGACATCGATCCGCGCCGTCACGTCGGAAAGGCAGCGCTGCATGGCGTCGGCACCGGCGCCGGCGTCGCCGCGCATCAGCACGCCGAGTCCAGGAAACAGGATCGCCACGGGTGCGGCGCCGCAGCGCTCGATGACGCGCTTCACACCCTCGTCCGGTCTCGCCACGACCGAGCCTTCGCCGAGAAAGATGACGTGGTCGGGGTAGAGGCTGCCACCCGAAGCCATGCGGCAGCTTTCGGGGTCGATCGCCACCGCATGCGCCTCAACGTCCGCCGGCAATCTGTAGTCGCTGTCGCCGGCGCGCGCCGTCAATGCCGCGATGTCCGGTTCCGCCACCTGGCGCGGCGGCCGCGCCAACAGTCGTGTCACGCGCCGCAGCAGCATGTCGGCCGCGGCGACGGTCTCGGCTGCAACGACCAGGCCGTGATTGCCGAGGATCAGGATATCCACGCCTGGCCGAAGGCGCTCGGCGATACCCTGCGCGAGCGGCAGTCCCGGCCGGCGATAGGGAACATACGCCCATTGATGGCCGTCGAGCCGCCTGGCGGCCTCGGCCTCGCAGTCGGCCTGCACGGCCAGCGAAATGGTCTCGACGCAGTGAACATGCAGAACGATGCGCTGCGGCATCAGCGCATGCACGGTGGTCTCGATCGACGGGCGCAAGCCGCGCGCGTTGAGGGCGTCGACAGTGAAGGCCTGCGGCTGTTCGGCGGCCGGGTCGCGCCGTTTGATGGCGTCGAGCAATGGCGGGATGCCGACCGGCACCATGATGTCGGCGATGAGCGCGTCCTTCAGCCAGGTGCCGGAGGCCTTGATCCAGAGCGTGTCGCCGGCTTTCAGCGAGGTGTTGCCGCCGGCGGCCTGGGTCAGATGCGGGTCGCTGCCGATGGCGGCCGAAAGCGACCGCAGCGCTGCCAGTTCCTGCGCATCCGCACTGATCGTCATCGAAATTCCTCTACAATCCGGCCGCGTGGCCCACGGCTTTGGACGTCCCGGTGCCGGGACGAAGACCCATGCTGGTATCGCAGATGCGAGTAAGTTACGTCAACAGTGATGTTATCGCGTCAAATCACGCTTGCAATCCGAGGGCCGTTGAGTAAGTTGCACCAATTGCCATGCAAAACGGCAATGCCGTGCAAAATGCTTGGGAGGCAAGCGCATTGGGAGGTAAGGGTTGAGCGACTCCGGCCGCCAGCGTCAGATTGTCGAGCTTTTGCGGGACCGGCCTTTCGCATCGGTGCGCGAGCTGCAGGAGCGGCTTGGCGTATCGGCGGCGACGGTGCGGCGCGACATCGACAAGATCGACGAGGCTGGCGAAGCGCGCAAGGTCTATGGCGGCATCTCGGCGCTCGATGGCGCTTCGCAAGCCGGCGTCGCCTATGCCAGGCCCTATGACGAGAACCGCGACCTCGCCGTCGAGGCCAAGCGGCAGATCGCCGCTCTCGCCGCCACCATGGTGCGCGACGGCGACGCGGTCATCGTGCATGGCGGTTCGACCTGCTTCCATCTCGGCGTCAAGCTCGCCGACCGCAACATCCGGCTCTACACCAACTCGATGCCGCTCGCGGCCTATCTCAGCGACCACGGCCATTGCAGCCTCACCGTCGCCGGCGGCGAACTGCACCGCGAGCCGGGCATCATCCATTCGCTGACGCAGACGGTGCCGTTCTACGCCTCGAAGTTCTTTCTCGGCGCGCAAGGCATCGGCCAGGAAGGCCTTCTGGAATCGCACCCGCTGCTGGTCCGCTCGATCGTCGAGCTCAGCCTCTGCGCCGACCAGATCGTCGTGCTGGCCGACAGCCGAAAACTGTCGATCCACGCGCGCAATGTGGCACTGCCGCTGTCGCGGATCGGCACGCTGGTCACCGATGACGGCCTGTCCGAGACAGATGCCCGCATGCTCGAAGATGCCGGCGTCATGGTGCGGATCGCGGCTTCCTCGGGAGGCGCCCAGTGAACATCGCCGTCCTCGATTTCGGCAAGACCAATTCGAAGCTGTTCGTCTTCGGCCAGGACGGACAGATCCTCGACGAGCGCCGCAGCCAGCCGAGCTGGATCCGCAAAGGCGGCTTCAGCGTGCTCGACGAGCCAGCGCTGCATGACTGGGCGGCTCGCGCCATCGATGATGCAGTCGACACGCATGGCCTGGAAGGGCTGATGGTATCCGGCCATGGCTGCACCTTCGCGTTGGTCGACGAAGCCGCGCTGACGCATCCGATCCTCGATTACGAGCAGGAACCGCCAGCTGAAATCGCCGCGCAGATCGACCGCCGCATTCCGGATTTTGCCGAGACCTTTTCGCCGCGCCTCCCGCTTGGCTTCAACTACGGCCGCCACATGTTGTGGCTGAACGAGGTGGAGCCCGGTGCCTTCGCCGCAGCGAAATCGATCCTCGGCTACCCCCAATATTGGAGCTGGCGGTTTGGCGGCCGGCCGGTATCGGAAGTGTCGTATCTTGGCTGCCACTCGCATTTATGGGCACCGCGCAAACGCGATTTCAGCTCGCTGGTCGATGCCGAGGGCTGGCGCGGCCAGATGCCCGCCTTCGAGCGTGCCGGCGCGGTGATCGGTGAGCAGCGCTTCGGCCAGGCCGCGAAGCCAGTCGCCATCCATAATGGCGTCCACGACAGCAATGCCGCGCTCCATGCCTACCGCCAGCAGCAGCTCGGGCCGGTGACCGTGGTCTCGACCGGCACCTGGGTGGTCGTGCTCAATCCGGACTGCCCGCTCGACGCACTCGACGGCGAGCGCGACATGCTGGTCAATGTCGATGTCGATGGCGGCCCGGTGCCAACCGTCCGCTTCATGGGCGGGCGCGAATTCGCCACGATCAGCGCCGGCTGGCAGGGCGCAATCGCGCCGTCATCGATACAACGGGTGATCGACGCTGGCATTATGGCGCTGCCGAGCTTCGCGCCCGGCGGCCCGATGCCGCACCGCCGCGGCGAACTGGTCGGGCGTACGCCCAATGCCGAGGAACGCGCGGCCATGGCGCTGCTCTATGTCGCGCTGATGG
Organism: Mesorhizobium sp. M1273; assembly: GCF_040318195.1. Taxonomy (NCBI): domain Bacteria; kingdom Pseudomonadati; phylum Pseudomonadota; class Alphaproteobacteria; order Hyphomicrobiales; family Phyllobacteriaceae; genus Mesorhizobium; species Mesorhizobium sp. M1273. Next base: position 57,507 of record NZ_JAMYLV010000030.1, read on the forward strand.
TCGATCTGTGCCTCGAGCTGATCCATTCGGACAACACAGTGATCGTCGACGGCGGCCTGAACAATGGCGGGCTGCTTGCCGCGTTGCTGGCGCAGTTGCGGCCCGGGCAGGCTTTCCTGCAGGGCGCAACGCTTGAGGGCAGCGCCACCGGTGCTGCCGCACTTGCCTTCGAAAGCGTCGGACGCGAGTTTGCCACCGAAGCGCCGGAGGCGGTGCATACGGCAAGTTTCAGCGGCCTTGCCGGCTATCGCAACGACTGGCGCGGCCTTGCCGCCGACCGGGCTGTGGCCAGCGCAACTGCAGGAGGTGCGCGATGAGCGCCGCCGCCCGGATCGAGACGGTGCGCCAGCCGGTGCTGGAGATGCGCCACATCTCCAAGACGTTCGGTGTGATCCGCGCCTTGCACGATGTGTCGCTGACCGTTCATGCCGGCGAGCTGCACGCGCTGATGGGCGAAAACGGTGCCGGCAAGTCGACGCTGATGAAGGTGCTGTCCGGCGCCTACCGGCCGGACCTCGGCGGCGAAATCCTGATCGACGGCGTGCCGGCCGCGACTGGCGACCCGATCAAGGCGCGAGCCGCCGGCATTGCGGTCATCTATCAGGAGCTGTCGCTGGCGCCTAATCTGTCGGTAGCGCAGAACATTTTTCTCGGCAACGAGCCGCGACGGTTCGGCATTGTCGACCGCGAGCAGTGCAATCGGCGCGCCAGCGAGATCATCGCGCGGCTCGGCGTGACCTTCTCGGCGCGCACTCCGGTCGCAAGCCTGTCGCTCGGCGAGCGACAGCTGGTGGAAATCGCCCGCGCGCTGTCGACCAATGCGCGCATCATCGTCATGGACGAGCCGACCACGTCGCTGACCTCGCGTGAGACCGACCGGCTGTTCGACGTGATCGCGACGCTGAAGTCGCAAGGCATCGCCATTATCTACATCAGCCACCGCATGGAAGAGGTCTACCAGCTCGCCGACCGCGTCAGCGTGCTACGCGACAGCGGCTATGTCGGCACGCTCGACCGCGCCGACCTGAACGCCTCGCGCCTGGTATCGATGATGGTCGGGCGCGATCTGTCGACGTTCTACAAGAAGGATCACCGTCCGCCGGACAGCAAGCGCGCCATCGCGCTGTCGGTGCGCGGCATGTCGGACGGCAATCTCATAAAGAATTGTTCCTTCGACCTCCACAAGGGCGAGGTGCTGGCACTGGCCGGCCTGGTCGGCTCGGGCCGCACCGAACTGGCACGGTTGATCTTCGGCGCCGACAGGCACACATCAGGCACGCTGGAGCTCGGCGGCAAACCGATATCCATCGGTTCGCCGAGCGAGGCGCTCGATGCCGGCATCGCCTACCTGACCGAGGACCGCAAGCAACTTGGCCTGTTTCTCGACATGTCGATCTCCGACAATATCAGCATGGGCGTGCTGGCAAAGGACGCGAAGGCCGGCGGTTTGCGCGACTTCACGGCTGCCGAAAAGCGCGCCGCCAAGGCGGTGTCAGACCTCTCCATCCGCACCAGCTCGGTGCAGGCCAATGCCGGCTCGCTGTCGGGCGGCAACCAGCAGAAGGTGCTGCTCGCCCGCCTGCTGGAAACCGAGCCGCAGGTCGTCATCCTCGATGAGCCGACCCGCGGCGTCGATGTCGGGGCCAAGTCGGAAATCTATCGGCTGATCGACAACCTGGCCAAGAAAGGCATCGCCATCCTGATGATCTCCAGCGAACTGCCGGAGGTGATCGGCATCGCCGACCGCGTGCTGGTGATGCGCGACGGCACCATTGCCGGCGAGGTGACGGCGTCGGAGGGCGAGCCGCTGCGGCAGGAAGCGATCATGGAACTTGCAACGGGAGCGGCTCAGCGATGACCGACAAGGTGGCCGACACGATGAAAGCGGACGACCGGGCGGTCGGCAGGAGTACGAGGTGGCGTACCGCCATTGCCGCACTCGGCATGCTGCCGATCCTGATCCTGCTGGCGGTCGGCTTCCAGTTCATCAATCCGCGCTTTTTCACCCAGACCAATCTGCTGATCGTCATGCAGCAATCGTCGATCAACATCGTGCTGGCCGCCGGTATGACCTTCGTCATCCTGACCGGCGGCATCGACCTGTCCGTCGGCTCGATCCTTGCCGCCTCGGCGATGGTGGCAGTGATGGTGTCGCTGGTGCCCGATTGGGGACTGCTGGGGGTGCCCGCGGCCATTCTCGTCGGGCTCGGTTTCGGCGTCATCAACGGGCTGCTGATCGCCTATATCAAGCTGCCGCCCTTCATCGTCACGCTGGGATCGCTGACCGCCGTGCGCGGCGTCGCCCGCCTGCTCGGCCAGGACACGACGGTGTTCAACGCGGACCTGCCGTTCGACTTCATCGGCAACGGTTCGCTGTTCGGCATTCCGTGGCTGGTAATCATCGCGCTGGCGGTCGTCGTCCTGTCCTGGCTGGTGCTCAAGCGCACCGTGCTCGGCACCTGGATCTACGCCGTCGGCGGCAACGCCGAGGCCGCCAGGCTGACCGGCATCAAGGTGCCGCTGGTGCTGCTCTTCGTCTACGGCGTTTCCGGCCTTCTGGCCGGCCTTGGCGGCGCCATGTCGGCGGCCCGGCTCTATGCCGCCAACGGGCTTCAGCTCGGCCAGTCCTACGAACTCGACGCCATTGCCGCAGTCATCCTCGGCGGCACCAGTTTCGTCGGCGGTGTCGGCTCGATCTGGGGCACGCTGATCGGCGGCCTGATCATCGCCGTGCTGTCCAACGGGCTCATCCTCGCCGGTGTTTCGGACATCTGGCAGTACATCATCAAGGGATTGGTCATCATCGTGGCGGTCGCCCTCGACCGTTACCGGCTCCAGGCAGGAGCAAGAACGTGATGGCCCTTAGTCGCCGGCATCCAACGAGCCGGTTTCATGTGTAACGCACCGTGAGAGGCGCGGGGCATCAGGAGGAAAATAAAACAATGAAGACCATCGCTAAACTGCTCTGCGGCGTCGCCCTTGCGGCCGCCGTCATCGCGCCGGCATCGGCAAAGGATCTGAACAAAGTCGGCATCTCGGTCGGACTGCTCGGCAACCCGTTCTTCGTCGCCACCATCAAGGGCATCGAGGACGCGGCCAAGAAGATCAACCCGAATGTGCAGGTGACCTCGGTATCGGCCGACTACGATCTCAACAAGCAGGTATCGCAGGTCGATTCCTTCATCGCTGCCGGTGTCGACGTCATCATGCTCAACGCAGTCGATGCCAAGGCGATCGCGCCGGCGGTGAAGAAGGCGCAGGCGGCCGGCATCGTCGTTGCCGCTTTCGACGTTTCGGCGCCGGGCGCCGACGTCACCGTGATGACCAACAACGTCAAGGCCGGCGAAGAGGCGTGCCAGTATCTGGTCGATAATACCGGCGGCAAGGGCGACTATGTCATCCTCAATGGCCCGGCCTCGTCGTCGATCCTGGAGCGGGTCAAGGGCTGCAAGGACGTGCTGGCAAAGCACCCCGACATCAAGATCCTTTCCGACGACCAGAACGCCGAAGGCTCGCGTGACGGCGGCCTGAAAGTGTTCCAGTCGCTGCTGACGCGTTTCGACAAGATCGACGCGGTCTTCGCCATCAACGATCCGACGGCGATCGGCGCCCAGCTTGCGGCCAAGCAGCTCAACCGCTCGGAGTTCATCTTCACCGCGGTCGACGGTGCACCCGATATCGAGAAGGAACTCGCCTCCGGCACGTCGATGATCAAGGCCTCGGCCTCGCAGGATCCCTATGTGATGGCCGGCCAGTCGCTGACGATGGCGGCTGACCTGCTTGCCGGCAAGAAGCCGGCCGAGCCGACTGTGCTGCTCGACCCGAAGCTGATCACGGCCGACAATTTGAAGGATTACAAGGGCTGGACCGCGGCTCGCTAAGCCTCCCAAGCCTGGTGCGGCCGGGATGACCAGCCGCACCTTTTTGTCCGAGCATCGGATTGCCAAAACCGCTTTGGACTTGGGTCAGCTGGAAATAACCGGAGACGATCATGTCGCGCATCGGAATCCACTCATTCGTCTGGTCGGCGAGCTCGGCGCAGGGCGACCTCGAGCGGACGCTGGCCAACACCAGGGAAGCCGGCTTCGACCTGATCGAATTCTCCTATCTCGACCCCGCCAATGTCGACATTGACGGCTTGGCCAAGCGGATCGCCGATCTCGGCCTCGGCGTTGCGATCAGCATTGGATTGCCGGCCGACGGCGATATTTCGAGCGCCGACAAAACGATTGCCGCGCACGGCGTCGAAATCCTGGAACGTACGATCGCGCTGACCCGCGATCTCGGCGGCCAGAAGGTTGCCGGCATCCTCAGCACCAGCCACGGCTTGCAGAGCGAGGCGCCGACGCGTGACCAGTGGAACCGCAGCGCCGGCACGCTGGCCGAGGTGGCGGACACGGCAAAATCAGCCGGCGTCACCCTCAACCTCGAAATCGTCAACCGCTTCGAAAGCAATCTGCTCAACACCGCCGCGCAAGGCATGGCCTTCATCGCGGACAGCGGCTCCGACAATATCTTCCTGCATCTCGACAGCTTCCACATGAACATCGAGGAGGCCGATGTCGGCTTGGCCATTCGCAATGCGGTCGGGAAGATCGGCTATGTGCATATCGGCGAGAGCCATCGCGGCTTCCTCGGCACCGGCAATATCGATTTTGCCGGGATATTCGATGCGCTGACCGCCATCGGCTACAGCGACGACCTCAGCTTCGAATCCTTCTCCTCGGAAATCGTCGACGAGAACCTGTCGCGGAAAACCGCGATCTGGCGCAATCTGTGGACCGACAATTTGGAGCTGGCCAAACATGCGCGCCGCTTCATTGCGCTGGGACTGGAGACGGCACGGCGCAAGGCCGAGCTTGTTTCCGCAACGCACCGGCCCTGAGCCCTCGCAGTTCCGAAGTCGATCTGGTTAGGCCAGAGGCGCTATATTAGCCGGCAAAACGCGGCCCAAGTTCCTCGATGCGGCGAATCATCGCCTGGAAATCCTCCAAAATGCGCTGGTGCAGGTGAACCGCCAGTTCCGGGTATTCCTCGAGGATGCGGCGGAACATCTTGCGGCTGAGCCGCAGCACTTCCGAATCGATTTCGGCGGAGGCGCTGGTCAGCCGGTTGGTGTCGGCGATCAGCGCCAGTTCGCTGAGCATGGTGCCGGGGCCGACGGTGCCGATCGGGATGCGCTCGCCGTCGTGCTCGCGGTAGAGGACGATGCGGCCGCTGACCACGATGTAGGCCGAATCAGCCTCGTCGTCCTCGCGGTAAAGCTTGTGGTCGGCTTTCAACATGGTGGTTTCGGCGCCGAAGGCGAGCAGACGCAGCTGTTCCTGCGTAAAGCCCTCGAAGAGCCTCACGGTGGACAGGATGCGGATGTCGTCATCCAGCGCCATCTAGCTATGTCCCCGAACCGTCAGTCCGACTCCTCCCCTACGAGGCCGATCCAAAACCACCTCCAGCCTCAGGACCGTACCCGAAAAGCGCCCCGCCCGGATCGCTTATTTGAATAATGAAATGTTTAAGGAACCAGCTTGTAGCCGCCGCTTTCTGTCACGAGAATTTCCGCGTTGGAAGGATCGCGCTCGATCTTCTGGCGCAGCCGGTAGACGTGAGTTTCGAGCGTATGCGTGGTGACGCCGGAATTGTAGCCCCAGACTTCCTCCAGCAGCACGTCGCGGGTCACCACCTTCTGGTCGGCACGGTATAGATATTTGATGATCGAGGCTTCCTTTTCGGTCAGCCGCACCTTGGCGCCGCGCGAGTCGATCAGAAGCTTCTGGCTAGGCTTGAACGTGTAGGGGCCGACCGAGAAAGTGGCGTCCTCGCTCTGTTCGTGCTGGCGCAACTGCGCGCGGATGCGGGCCAGCAGCACGGCAAAACGGAACGGCTTCGTCACATAGTCGTTGGCGCCGGCCTCGAGGCCAAGGATGGTGTCGGAATCGGTATCATGGCCGGTCAGCATGATGATCGGCGCCTTGTAGCCGCCCTTGCGCAATATCTTTACCGCCTCGCGGCCATCCATGTCGGGCAGGCCGACATCCATGATGAGCAGGTCGATGAGCCCGCCACGCGCCGTGGCGACGCCTTTGGCGGCGGTCGCTTCCTGCAGGACATCGAATTCCTCATAAAGCGACAATTGCTCGACAAGGGTGCCGCGCAGGTCGTCATCGTCGTCGACGATCAGAATGGTGCGTGAAGTCATGGATCAATCCGTTGTTTTGAAAAGAGATTTCAGTTGACCGCTGCCTGTTTATGCGGAAGCTGACCGGCACAACAGCCGTTCACAGTGATTTGTTCCGTGGCACGATCATACAAGAAAAAACACGATCGCAATGCAGTCGGCGCAATTTTGCCGAAAGGGCTCACCGTGCTCACCGTGCGCGCGCGCCCCGGCCAACCCAGCCAGGGCTTTCTGCAGGCCGGCAAACTGGTGTTTCCATGTGCGCTGGGGCATGGCGGCATCTCGGCCGGCAAGCGCGAGGGCGACGGCGCCACGCCGCTTGCCTCGATGCGGATATTGTCGGGATATTTTCGCGGCGACCGTTTTGCCGGCGGCCGCCGGACGCGGCTGGCGATGACGCCGATCGGCCGCGACCTCGGCTGGTGCGAAGTGCCTGGGGACCGCAACTACAACCGCCCGGTCAAAATCCCCTATGGCGCCAGCCATGAGCGGATGCTGCGCACCGACGATCTCTATGACGCCTGCCTGGTGCTGGACTGGAACATTGTGCCGCGCCGGCGCGGGCGCGGCAGCGCCATCTTCTTCCACCTGGCGCGCCCCGGCTTCACGCCGACGCAAGGCTGCGTCGCGGTAACGGCCCGCACCATGGCACGGCTGCTGCCGCTGCTGTCAGAGCGGACGGTGGTGAGGGTGGTAAGGTAAGGGAGTAGGGGAATAGGGCAGTAAGGGTAAGGCAGGCGCGGGCGCGCCGCTTAGCTTTCCTACTCCCCTACTCCCCTACTCCCCTACTCCCTTACTCCTTTGCCACCCGATGTCGAGAAGGCCGAGCCGGCCGCGTTCGCGGTCCATGGCGCGTGCGATGTCCTTGCGTTCGCCGCCGATGTCGCGAAGCTGGCGATCGGAGAGATCCTCGACATTTTCGTAGGGAAGACTGACCGCGATTTTTGCGTGCCGAAGCCAGTCAAGCACGGCGCGCAGCCAGGCCGGGCGGAGGGTTACCGAGCGCAAGGCGATGTCAGACATGGGGCAATCCGCTTCTCCGGACATCAAATCCGGTTTGATGCTTCTTCGATGCTCAGAGCATGGCGGATTGAAATTAAAACGGGAAACGAGTAGTTTTTTCTGCATCTTCAAGTTTTGTTTGAGGATTGGAATGCTCGATCGAACCCTCCTCGCCTGGCACTGATGGCGCGCCTGCTGCCTGGAACCCGTGCGCTGCGGACGCTGGAGGCAGCGGCCCGGCACCTCAATTTCACCCGCGCCGCCGACGAGCTCGGCCTGACGCCGGCAGCGGTCAGCCATCAGATCAAGGAAATCGAGGATCAGCTCGGCATCGTGCTGTTCACACGCACCAGCCGCACGATCCGGCTGACCGAGGCGGGCGCGGTGCTGTTCGAAGCTTCGACCGATGCGCTCGACCTGCTTGGCCGGGCCGTCTCACGGGCGCAGAAGACGGCGCGCGGATCGGCGCTGCTGAAGGTCACCCTCGATGCGCAATTCGCGACGAAGTGGCTGATGCGGCGCGTCGACGATTTTCGCAAGCAGCATCCGGCAATCGAGCTGCGTTTCGACATCAGTTACGAGGTGCGCGACTTCGAGCGCGACGACATCGATCTCGGCATCCGTTTCGGCACCGGCAAATATCCGGGGCTTCGCTCGCACCGGCTGTTCGAAAACGTCATCATCCCCGTCTGCAGCCCGGCCTTGCTGCGGTCAGGGCCGCCGCTCAAGGAGCCGCGCGACCTGTTCCACCATACGCTGGCCCATATCGAGTGGTCGCGCCAGGGCGTCACCTGGCCGAACTGGAGCATGTGGATGGCGGCGGCGGGCGTCGACGATTTCGACGACAGCCGGACCATCGTGTTCGGCAATTCGACCGATGCCGTCCAGGCCGCACTCGACGGCAACGCGGTCGCGCTCGCCGATTTCGCCATGGTGGCAAACGACCTTTCGGAAGGTAGGCTGATCCGGCCGTTCGAACTCGGCATCAAGGTCGCGCCCGAATTCGCCTATTTCCTGGTCTATCCGGAGACTGCGGCGAATGATGCGCGCATTGCCGCCTTTCGCGATTGGCTCCTTGACGAAATCGCCAGGACCCCGACCTGACGTTCAGCCCGCCGCCGCGCCGAACCAGCCGATCACCGCGCCGATGAGAAGCAGCACGCCGAGCCAGTGACCAACATCGATCAGCGTCAGATCCCAGCCGAAACCTTCGTAACGATGGTTGACCGAAAGCGTGGTGGCGACGAACCCCAGCCAGAGAACGAAGCCGAAGATCACCCCGGCAAGCAGGCTCGGTTCGCCGCCGGTTACGGCGCCGATGATCAGCGACATGACCAGCGCCATGACGAGCTCCGCGATGAAGGAGACGACGAAGGGTAGCATCGATCTGCTCATCGTCGCCGGATCAAGCTTGGCGGCCTTCAGCCACGGCTTGCTCAAGCCCATGTACCAGGCCGCGCCGAACAGCCACGCCACGACGGCAGCAACGATTACCGCCAGCCAATTGATTGCTGAAAAATCCATGGTTCCCTCCGGTCGATTGCGCGATGGAACGCCTGTTCGGCGATGCCGTCAAGCAAGGCGCCAGACGGTGGTGCGCTTGACCTCGGCGTCCTCCAGCGCCCGGGTCACCGCCACTTCATAGACGGCAAGCGGTTCCAGTCCCGCCCTCGGCAGATAGGAACGGCCGGGATCGCCGACGAGGATGTCGCCGCCGCGCGCCTTCAGCGCGACGAACCACGGCATCAGCCTGTCGGCGAAAGTTTTGTCGTAGAAGACGTCGCCGGCCAGCACCACGTCCCAGCCGGCATCGCTGCCGATGCAGTCACCGATGAGGAATTTTATCTCGGTCCCATTTGCCTCGGCATTGAGGCGGATCGCGGTCGCGCAGAATGGGTCGATATCGGCGGCGATCACCTCGGCAGCTCCGGCCTTCACCGCGGCAATGGCGACAAGGCCCGAGCCGGAGGCGAAGTCCAGCACGCGCTTGCCGCGCACCGCCGCCGGATTGTCGAGGATGTAGCGGGCAAGGCCTTGGCCGCCGGCCCAGGCGAAAGCCCAGAAGGGTGGCGGCAGGCCGATTTCGGTCAGCTCGTCCTCGGTCCGCTGCCACAGTTCGTGCGCCTCGTCGGCCAGGTGCAGGCGGATCTCCGGCACATGCGGCGGCGCCATCAGCGCCGTGTTGTCGAGGATGAATTTCCTGGCGCTGTCCGGCGTCAGCGCCGTCATGGCGCCGGCGTCAGGCCGCCCATGCGGCAAACCTCTTGCCATTCGGCCGGAGTCACCGGCTGCACAGACAGCCGCCCGAGCCGCACCAGCGCCATGTCGGCCAGCTTTGGATTGGCCTTGGCCTGCTCCAGCGTCACTGGCTTCGGCATGGCCTTGAAGGCGCGGATGTCGACGCACTCCCAGCGGGGATCGTCGGTGGTGCTGTCCTGATGGGCCAGAGCGCAGACTTCGGCGATGCCGACGATGTCCAGCCCGTCATTGGAATGGTAGAAGAAGCCGAGATCGCCGATCTGCATCGCCTTCATGTTGTTGCGCGCCGCATAATTGCGCACGCCGTCCCATTGCGTGCCGGCCTTGCCCTTGGCCTTGAGGTCCTCGAAGGAGAAGACCGAAGGTTCGGATTTGAACAGCCAGTGGTTCATCTCAGTTATCCCGTTGCCGTTGTCGGTTTGTCGCTATCCAGCGTTGGCGCTGCCCCTCACCCTTACCCGCTCCCCGTAAGGACGGGGAGAGGGGTCGCCAGCGCTGGAGCTTCTCCCTTCTCCCCGTTCTTCACGGGGAGAAGGTGCCGGCAGGCGGATGAGGGGCAGCGCGAACGAACGATCATTCACTCACAGGTTTGTTGAAGCTCCAGTTCCATTGCCGGATTTCGACGCTTTCGAACAGCCCTGCCTTGGTATAGGGATCGGCCGCCGACAGGGCTTTTGCCGCCGCCAGATCGGGCGCCTCGACAACGACAAGGCTGCCGTCCGGCTTGCCGTCGGCGTCGAGGAAAGGGCCGGCGAAACCCAGTTTCTTGTCGCCGTTCAGCCCTTCCAGAAAGGCAATGTGATCGGACCGCGTGTCGAGCCGCACCTGCAGGCTTCCTGGCTTGTCCTTGCAAATCAACGCAAACAGCATCTTTCCATCTCCGCAATCGTTCGCGATTACATGTCGGTTTCGGTCTTGAGTGGCCTTGTCATCAACGCCGACACAGCCTGGTCTATGGTTATGGTGGCGTCCAGTATGGCGGCGACGGCGGCGATGATCGGCGCGTCGATCCGGCGCTCGCCGGCGATGCGGGCGGCGATTGCCGCCGTCGGCACGCCTTCGGCCAAAGGCAGGCCGGCAAGCGGCTTGCCTTGCCCCAGCGCCAGCCCATAGGCGAAATTGCGCGACTGCGCGGACGAGCAGGTGAGCAGCAGGTCGCCGAGGCCGGAAAGCCCCATCAGCGTCTCCGGCCTGGCGCCAAAGGCGGCGCCGATGCGGCGCAATTCGACGAAGCCGCGCGTCACCATCGCCGCCTGGGCGCTGGCACCGAGCCCGGCGCCGGTGACGGCACCCGCGGCAATGGCAAAGACGTTCTTCAGCGCGCCGCCGATCTCGACGCCGATCAGGTCGTCGCTCGAATAACAGCGCAGATTTTCCGCCGAAAAGCGGGCGGCAAGGTCGGTGGCCAGAGCCTCGTCGCGGGCGGCGACCACGACGGCCGTCGGCAGGCCCCTGGCGACATCGGTGGCAAAGCTTGGGCCGGACAAAGCGGCGACCGGATTTGCCGGCAGTATTTCCTCGGTGATGGACGATAGCAGCGCGCCGGTGTCGCGCTCGATGCCCTTGGCGCAGAGGACCAGCGGGACGCCTTCCGGCATATGGCTGGACGCGGCCGTCAGCATAATCCGCAACGATTGCGCCGGCGCTACCGCCAGAACGCAGTCTGCACCGTCTAGCGCCGCCTCGATGTCGCTCGTCGCCACGATGCCGGGATCGAGCGCGATGCCCGGCAGATAGCGCGGATTTTCGCCACGGTCGATCGCCGCGACGGTCTCCGGGTCGCGCGCATAGAGGCGGACGAAATGACCGGCGCGCAGCGTGGCCAGCGCCAGCGCCGTGCCCCAGGCGCCGCCGCCGAGCACGGCGACGCGCCAGCCGCTTGGCGCCTTGTGCTCGCTGCCGGTCATGCCTTGGCCCCACGCCGGCCCGAGCCGACCATCGGGGCCGAGACGCTGTCCAGCGGCCAGCGCGAGCGCGGCACGAAATCGGCGGCGTTTTCACCTGATATGCCGGCGCGCAAGCGCTCGATGCCGGCCCAGGCGATCATCGCCGCATTGTCGGTGCAGAGGTTAAGCGGCGGCGCGACGAAGCTGAACCCGGCCTGCTCGCACAGGCCCTGCAATGTCGCCTTGATGGTCCGATTGGCGGCGACGCCGCCGGCGACAACCAATGCAGGCGCGGCCTTGCCCGGGAATTGCTGACGGAACCGGGTCAGCGCCCGCGCAACACGGTCGCCCAGCGCATCCGCGACCGCCGCCTGGAACGAGGCGCAGATATCGGCGACATCCTGGTCGCTCAGCGGGGCAATCGCGGTTGCCGCCTGGCGCACCGCGGTCTTGAGGCCGGAGAAGGAAAAATCGGGCTGCACGGAGCCCTTCATCGGGCGCGGAAAGGCGAAACGCGTCGCGTCACCGGTTGCCGCCGCCTTCTCGACATTCGGTCCGCCCGGATAGGGCAGGCCGAGCATCTTGGCCGTCTTGTCGAAGGCCTCGCCAAGCGCGTCGTCGATCGTCGTCGCCCAGCGCTGGTAGTCGCCGACGCCGCGCACGGCGACGATCTGGGTATGGCCGCCGGAGACCAGCAGCAAGAGGTAGGGAAAGTCGAGCCCGTCAGTCAGCCTGGCCGTCAGCGCGTGGCCTTCGAGATGGTTGATGGCGATCAGCGGTTTTTTTGCTGCCGCGGCGATTGCTTTGGCCGTCATCAGGCCGACGATCAGCCCGCCGACAAGACCGGGGCCGGCGGTGGCGGCAATCGCATCGATGTCGGCGAGCTCGACGCCGGAATCGGCCAGCGCTGCCTCGATGATGCCGTCGAGCGCCTCGACATGGGCGCGCGCGGCGATCTCCGGCACGACGCCGCCGAAAGCAGCATGCTCCTCGATCTGGCTGAGCACGATGTTCGACAGGATTTGCGGCGTGCTGCGACCGTCCAGCGCCACCACGCTGGCGGCGGTCTCGTCGCAACTCGTCTCGATGCCCAGAACGCGGATCAATTCGTCGCTGTCCTCGATGATTGTGCAACCGGCCTTTCCCCGATAGGAGAAAGCCCGAAAACCTGCCGGGGGTTATCACGGACGACGCGTCATGCAAACAACCTTGAGAATCGGAACACGCGGCAGCCCGCTGGCGCTGGCGCAGGCGCATGAAACGCAGGCGCGGCTGATGGCGGCGCACGGCATGCCGGCGGAAGCTTTCGAGGTGGTTGTCATCTCGACCACCGGCGACCGCATCCAGGACCGGCCGCTGTCGGAAGCCGGCGGCAAGGGCCTGTTCACCAAGGAGATCGAGGAGGCGCTGCTGGCGCGCCGCATCGACATCGCCGTGCATTCGTCGAAGGACATGCCGACGCTGTTGCCCGAGGGGCTCGAACTGTCCGCGTTCCTGCCGCGCGAGGACGCGCGCGATGCCTTCATCGGCAAGGCGGCGCGAACGATTGCCGGCCTGCCGCAAGGCGCCAGGGTCGGTTCGTCGTCGCTCAGGCGCCAGGCGCTGATCCGGCGGATGCGGCCGGACATCGAGGTGGTGATGTTTCGCGGCAATGTGCAGACGCGGCTGCGCAAGCTCGACGACGGCATCGCCGACGGCACAATCCTCGCCTATGCCGGGCTGAAGCGGCTCGGGCTCGAAGACGTCGTCACCGACCTGATGCCGCTCGAGGTCTTTCCGCCGGCGCCGGGGCAAGGCGCGATCTGCATCGAAAGCCGCATCGGAGACCGCGACGTGGAACAGATGCTGGCAGCGATCCACGACGGGCCGACCGGCGAGGCGCTGGCCTGCGAGCGCGCCTTCCTGGCGGCGCTCGACGGGTCCTGCCGCACGCCGATCGCCGGACATGCGACGATATCGGGCGGAACGGTTTCCTTTGCCGGGCTGATCATCTCGCCCGATGGCACGCAGTCGCATGAAGTCAGGCTGCAAGGGCCGGCGCAGGAGGCGGCGCGCATTGGCGCGGACGCCGCGGCGACCGTTCGGGCCAAGGCCGGCGAAACATTCTTCGATGGCTGGACCTGACATGCTCCGCGTCCTGGTGACGAGGCCCGAACCGGGCGCGTCGCGCACGGGGCGCCGGCTTGCGGATGCCGGCTTTCAGCCGATCCTGCTGCCATTGACCGGAACCGTGGCGCTGCCGGTCGATGCCGGCGCGCTCGCTGACGCCGCAGCGGTCGCGGTCACCAGCGCCAATGCCGTTCGCCATGCGCCGAAAGAGGTCATCGCGGCGCTCGCCGGCTTGCCGTGCCACGCCGTCGGCAGGAAGACGGCGGAAGCCGCCCGCGCTGCCGCGTTTCTGTCGGTCAGCGAAGGCGCGGGCAATGCCGAGGCGCTGGCCGATGCGCTTGCTGGCGGTTACGCGGGGAAGACGATCGTCTATCTCTGCGGGCGGGTGCGATTTCCCGGCTTCGAGGAAGGGCTGTTGGCGTCGGGCGTTCAGGTCCGCGCCGTCGAGACCTACGACACCGTTGTCCTGGACTACTCCGACGAGGCCGTTCTTGCGCGCCTGTCCGCCCGGCCGGTCGAGGCGGTGCTGCTCTATTCGACCAAGGCGGCAAAAGCGATGCAGGCCCTGGCTAGCCGGCCGGCGCTGCGTAGCCTTTTCCAGGAAACGCGCTTTTTTGCCTTGTCGGGACGTATTGCCGCCGCCATCGGCGATGTCGCCGGCGAAAGGATCCGGATTGCGCCTGAGCCCTACGAAGATGCCTTGCTAGGACTTTTGCAGGCGCCGCGCTGATGGCATTCGCTGCGGCTCTGTGCCGTCCTTGAGGGGCGGCGCCAAACTCAGGTGATTGCTCTCGGGCACATTTTGTTCTTGCTTTGTGCCGGCAGCTATGCTACTAATTTGGTTACGGTGCCAATTGGCTCCAACGACCCGCCCGCCGAGGCGGGTTTTTTGTGTGCCGAGCATGGGCCTTGGCTTGAAACGCGGATTCGGCCCTGCGGCGTTTTGCCAAAACTGAATTCCAAGCCGTGGCGTCATCACGCCGCCCCTTTTCACCGCTTGGTGATGTGCTAGACCCTTCAAACCATCCCGAAGCGAATTTTGCGGAGCCCGAGCATGGTCAAGACGCCGAAGATGCGGCATTCCAAGAGCCGCCGTGAGCCGGTGACCATCGAGCTCGAACCTGGCGCCGTCTCGCGAGTCGCCGACGAACAGGATGCCGTGACCTCGCAGACCGACGAGGCGCGGGCCGAGGAAGCGGCGAACGCCTCGCAGCCGGAGCCACCTGAAGAGCCGGTGCATGCGGACCAGACCGATCTCGAGCCATGGGAACATGCCGACGCAGCCGCGCCGGCCGGCACGCAAGAGCCGGCGGACGCCGGCGCCGATTCTGCCAGGGAAGCGGAAACCCCTTATCCCGCCGGTTCGGATGCGCCGGCCGGGCGCTCCACGGTTTCCGACTACAGTTTCGAAGATGCATCCAGCGGAACCGGGGCCAACGAACCGGGGATCCCAGGTTCCGGCGAGAAGACAGCTGAGACGAGGGACGATCATATGGCAGCGCAGCCGAAGCGAAGCGGCATCAACGGCATCGCCGCCGGTATTGTCGGCGGCGTCATCGCCCTCGCCGCGGCCGGCGGGCTGCAATTTGCCGGCCTGCTCGGTGCGCCGGGGTCGGGCGGCGTGTCGCTCGACGCAGTCAATGGTGAGATCGTTTCGCTGAAACGCGAGGTCGCGGACCTCAGACAGGCCGGCGCCAACAATGACGCATCGGCCAAGGTGGACGGGCTGTCGTCGGCGCTGGATCAGGTCAGGGCGGACGTTGCGACGTTGAAGTCGGCGGTCGAGCAAGGCGGTGCCGGCGACAATGCCGGCCTGGCGGCACTTGGCGACAAGGTAAGGCAGATCGAGACGGCGGTTGCGGCCCTCGGCAAGGCCGGCGGTACGGCGCCGGTCGATCTCGGCCCGCTCAACGAAAGGCTGGCCGCGCTCGATGCGCTGGTGAAATCGGCCGGCGAGACGACAAAGGCGCAGGACAGCCGGCTTGCGGCCCTGGAACGGTCGGTTTCACAGATCTCGGGCAAGGTCGATGCACAGGCTTCGCAGCCGAAGATCGCACTGGCCATTGCCGCTTCGGCGCTCAAGGCAGCGCTCGACCGTGGTGCACCGTTCGCCGCCGAGCTCGAAACCTTTGCCGCGATCTCACCCGATGCACCCGAGATCGCGACGTTGCGCACCTATGCCGAAAAGGGCGTCCCGATGCGCTCCGAGATCGCCGCCGAAGCGGACGGCGCCGCCAACGCGATGGTCGCTGCCGCGACTCCCATCGACCAGAATGCCGGCATCCTGCAGAAGCTGCTGTCCAGCGCCGAATCGCTGGTCAAGGTCAGGCCGATCGGCGCCGTCGAAGGCACCGGCGTCCCGGAAACCGTCGCGCGCATGGAGGTCGCGGTCAACCAGGGCGACTACGCCAAGGCGCTCAGCGAATACGAAACCCTGCCTGAGGCGGCCAAGGCCGCCGGCGCCGACTTTGCCGGCAAGCTGAAAGCGCGGATGGAGGTCGAGACGCTGATCGATTCGCTCATCGCCGGCGCGATGAAGGCGTGAGGAACCCGATGATCCGCATCCTCGCCTTCCTTGCCGTCGTCTTTGCGCTCGGGCTCGGCTTCGCCTGGCTGGCCGACCGGCCGGGCGAAATGCTCGTCACCTTCAATGGCTATCAATACCAGGTCAGCCTGATGGTCGCGGCGGTGGCGGTCGTTGCCGTGGTTGCCGCGGTGATGATCGTCTGGTGGCTGATCAAGGCGCTGTGGAACAGCCCCTATACGATCTCGCGCTATTTCCGCGTGCGTCGCCGCGACCGCGGCTACCAGGCGCTGTCGACCGGGATGATCGCCGCCGGGGCCGGTGACGGCGCGCTCGCCCGCAAGAAGACCAAGGAAGCGGCAAAGCTGATCCGCTCCGATCAGGAGCCACTGATCCAGCTGCTCGACGCGCAGGCCTCACTGCTCGAAGGCGACCATGAAGGCGCCCGCGAAAAGTTCGAGACCATGCTCGATGATCCCGAAATGCGGCTGCTCGGCCTGCGCGGGCTTTATCTCGAGGCCGAGCGGCTCGGCGACCGCAACGCAGCCCGCCACTATGCCGGCCGTGCCGCGGCGGTAGCGCCGCAACTGGCCTGGGCGGCCGAATCGACGCTGGAAGACCTGACCGAACGCGGCGACTGGGATGGCGCGCTGAAACTGGTCGACGCCCAGAAGTCGACCCGGCAGATCGAGCGTGACGCCGCCAACCGGCGCCGCGCCGTGCTGCTGACCGCCAAGGCGCAGGCGCTGATCGACAGCGATGCCAATGCCGCAAGGGCGGCGGCGCTCGAAGCCAACCGGCTGCGGCCGGATTTTGCACCGGCGGCGGTCGTCGCGGCGAAATTGCTGTTTAGGCAGAACGACGTGCGCAAAGGCTCGAAAATCCTCGAGGCGGCGTGGAAGGCCGAGCCCCATCCGGAGATCGCCGAGCTCTACACCCATGCCAGGCCGGGCGACGCCGTGCTCGACCGGCTGAACCGGGCAAAGAAGCTGCAGGAGCTGAAGAAGAACCATGCCGAGTCCTCGCTTGCCGTGGCGCGCGCCGCGCTGGATGCGCAGGATTTTTCAACCGCCCGCCGCGAGGCTGAAGCCGCCATCCGCATCGATCGCCGCGAAGGCGCCTATCTGCTGCTGGCCGATATCGAGGAGGCCGAGACCGCCGACCAGGGCAAGGTGCGGCAGTTGCTGTCGAAGGCGGTGAGAGCGCCGCGCGACCCGGCCTGGGTTGCCGATGGTGTCGTCTCCGACCGCTGGGCTCCGGTATCGCCGATCACCGGCAGGCTCGATGCATTCGAATGGCGGGCGCCGATGGAGCGGCTCGGGCAGTTGATCGACGGTCATGAGGATACGCCGGAGGTGCAGGTGCCGGCCATCGCGGCTCCAGCCAGGCCGGTACAGGAAAGAGCCGGGACGATCGAGCACACGGCGGAGACACCGGGCACAGCGACCGAGGAGAAGATGGACGACCGTGCCGGCGAGGATCATGTGACACCAATCACCGCGGCGGCGTTTGCCCAAGTGCCGGAAGATGCCGAGGCCGTCGAGCCGGCGCAGGAGCTGACGCGGCTGCCCGACGACCCCGGCGTCGATCCAGACGACGCGGCGGATAAATCGACGCGCCGGTTTCGTTTGTTCTGATCAGGGTCGAGTGGACCCGGGCTTATTGGGAATGATTTGATGTTCGAACGCGTTTTGTCGTTTCTAAGGGATCTGCCGTCCGGTGGTGGCGCCAGCCCCAGCGCCGACGATCCGCGCATTGCCGCGTCCGCCCTGCTTTTCCACGTGATGAACGCCGACGGGGTGCGCCAGGATAGCGAATGGGAACGGTTCAAGAAGGTGCTGGCGGAAAGCTACTCGATCAGCGGTGACGAACTCGACGCGTTGGCGGCTGCCGGCGAGCGGGCCGACAATGAGGCGATCGACCTCTACGCCTTCACCAGCGCGCTCAAGCGCCATCTCGACGCCGAGGCGCGAAAGGCCTTCATCGGCCTGATGTGGGAGATCGTCTATGCCGATGGCGAGCTGCACGAGCTCGAGGACAATACCGTGTGGCGGGTCGCCGAGCTGATCGGCGTCGAACGTCGCGACCGTGTCGAGGCGCGCCTCAAGGCGGCCGCCGCGGCTCCTGGTGCTGCCGGAACCTCAAGCGACGAATAGACAGGATCCCGCCTTCCAATGCCGCCCAAGCCAAGTCCGAGACCAAAGATCCTGATCGTGCTGCATCAGGAGCATTCGAGCCCCGGACGGGTCGGCCATATGCTTATCGAGGAAGGCTTCGACCTCGACATCCGCCGACCGCCGCTCGGCGAGGCCTTGCCGCAGACGCTGGATGGCCATGCCGGCGCCGTGGTGTTCGGCGGGCCGATGAGCGCCAATGACGGCGACGAGTTCGTCCGCCGCGAGACCGACTGGCTCAAAATTCCGCTCAACGAGAACCGGCCGCTGCTTGGCATCTGCCTCGGCGCGCAAATGCTGGTCAAGCATCTTGGCGGCAGAGTCGAGGGCCACGGCGAGGGCCTCGTCGAAATCGGCTGGTATCCGCTGAAGGCGACCGAAGCGGGCAGCAGGCTGATGCATTGGCCGGAGATGGTCTATCAATTCCATCGCGAGGGCTTTTCGCTGCCGAAGGACGCGACGCTTTTGGCGACGGCCGAAACCTATCCCAACCAGGCCTTCCGCTACGGCGACAATGCCTGGGGCATCCAGTTCCATGGCGAATTGACCCGGGCGATGATGCAGCGCTGGGTGGTGCGCGGCGCGCACCGCTTCGAACTGCCCGGCGCGCAGCCCGGCCGCGACCATCTCGGCGGCCGGCTGATCTGGGACATGCACCTCAAGCGCTGGCTCGGCGAGTTCCTGCCGATGATTTTCGGCAAGCCGGCGCTGCGGTAATCAGTTTCGCCCCCTGAGATGACGCACCTTGCGCAGCTGCGGGAACAGCACCGCCCATAGGCCGGCAACGGCGATCGCCCCGACACCCCCGACCACCACGGCCGGAACCGTGCCGATCAACGCCGCCATGGTACCGGCGCGGAATTCGCCGAGCTCATTGGAAGCGCCGACAAACACCTGGTTGACAGCGTTGACGCGGCCGCGAACGTCGTCCGGCGTCCACAGCTGGATCAGCGTCTCGCGGATATAGACGCTGAACATGTCGGTGGCGCCGAGCAGCGCAAGGGCCGCAATCGACAGCCAGGTGATGGTCGAGAGGCCGAACAGAACCGTGAACGCGCCGAACAGCGCGACGAAGCCGAGCATGACAAGGCCGGCATGGTTGCGGATCGGGTGTCCGGCCAGCCAGATGGCGACGCAGATGGCGCCGACGCCGGGCGCCGAGCGCAACAGGCCGAGCCCCCATGGGCCGAGTTCGAGGATATCGCGCGCGTAGACCGGCAGCAGCGCCGAGGCGCCGGACAGGAGCACCGCAAACAGATCGAGCGAAATCGCACCGAGCACGATCTTTTCGCTCCAGATATAGCCGAAGCCGGCGAACAGGGTCTGTACCGTCGGCCTGTCGGTCCGGCTGCGCTGGGCAGGCTTCGGGATGGTGAAGATCAGCACGGCGGCAACCAGCATCAGCACGGCGGCGGTGGTGTAGGCGGCTTCGGCGGAAAGCCCGTAGAGCAGGCCGCCGGCGACCGGCCCGACGATGGTTGCCGTCTGCCAGGCGGACGAGTTCCAGGCGATGGCGTTGGCGAAATCCTCGGGCGGCACCAGATTGGCGAACAGCGATGAGGAGGCCGGCCCGAAGAAGGCGCGCGCGATGCCGAACATGGCGAGCACGATGAAGACCGGCATCGGCCCGGAGAGGCCGCGTAGCGTCAGCAGCAGCAGGGCCAAGGCGCAGCCCGCCTCGACCAGCACCGCCAGCGCCATGATCAGACGGCGCCCGAAACGATCGGCAACGTCGCCGGTGACCAGCACCAGCAGCAGCGAAGGCAGGAACTGGACGATGCCGACAAGGCCGAGGTCGAACGGGTCGCGGGTCAGATCGTAGATCTGCCAGCCGACGGCGACCGACACGATCTGGGTGGAGAATGTCGAAAGGAAGCGCGCCGCCCAGTAGCTCAGGAACGGCCGATGGCGAAAGGCGGCATAGCGCTGGTCGGATGGTACTTGGGATTCTGTGGTCATGGAATAAGGCCCCGTGGCGGCTATGTCGGCCGGCGGGGCACTTCCACGATGGGCGCTGGTCCGGCCAACAAAGCCTTTAGCGCAGTTCGGCGCAGGGCGCGCGCAAAAATCCGGCGTGGCTCCAGCTTTTTTCAGGCTGCCATACCAATTGCAGGCGGCAACCACGCTCGGCGGAGATGGAGAGGGTTATTTGGCGCGCAGGTCGAGTTCCTTCGCGCCCCCCTCTGTCCTGCCGGACATCTCCCCCTCAAGGGGGGAGATTGGACGTCGCGACGTCCTTCGCCAGTCTCCGGCTTCGAAGGCAATTTGTACGTTCAAAGATTTGTACGTTTAAAGCGTAGCGCCATCGGCGAGGCAGCTGATCTCCCCCCTTGAGGGGGAGATGTCCGGCAGGACAGAGGGGGGCGCTGTCCCGCCAATCTTCGAGGCTTGCGTTTGCAGGGCTTCGAACGATGCTTTAGGCCGTCGCCTTGGCCTTCCTGCCCCTACCCTTGACGGGCGTGGGCGCGGGCGGGGC